>NZ_CALEMX010000604.1 GCF_937910335.1 uncultured Gimesia sp.
TATGGCGCAAATTACGTGCCAAAGCGAGGGAAGTCATCTGGGAAATGCGGGCTTACAGAAGACTTTCCGTTTATTCCTCGTAACTATCGGGGAACACCAGATCCCAGTTTTCAAAAACGTGGGCCGGGACCAGGACAGAGACCACCGGGTCCTCCACCGGGTGGAAGAAGACCTTTTTAGTGTCCTCTCGGAAATTAAACCATTCGCGAAATGATAAGATCACGTCGCCACGAGACTATGATGAAGAAACCCTTTAGAAAAACCATCAACCGGAACTCGATCACTCGCTTAGAGCGAGCGTGTTTTTGGCTTGGTATCTCGCATTCGGATACGAGCGCGGGAAAGAGTCGGTCCAATCGAATTTTCAGGAATGTCCAGATCAGAACTGATCTGCTGATAGGACTTCCCCTTCAGATGGTACTGTTCGACAATCTGTGCATCTGCGGGCGGCAGTTGCTTGATCATGTTCTGGATTTCTTCCTGATCTTCGACCAATTGGTGCTGACGCGATCGTTCTTCGGGAATGTTTTCCAGTTTCGATTGAGTAGAAACGTGCCCTAGGGCTTCAGCCATACGGCGTTCAACCATTTTTTTTACAACAACACGACGGGAGATCACAGTCAGGTAAGTTGCCAGTGAACTGTTTCCACGGAAGTTTCGGAGTACTCGGTAGTCGTTTGCCAGCAATACCAGAAATACTTCAGATAGAAGATCGTCAACATCGTTCTCGGTAGCACGAATGCTACGGGCGTGTGCGGTATGATGAATGACGTGCGTAAAAAGACCGATGAATCGGTCTACAAAGTCCTTCCACGCACCCGGCTCTTCTGCCAGACATCGTCTGAGTAAATTTTTATCGATTTCCGTGAGAGCCACAAATCGCCTCAATTCAATAAAATCGCTGCCTTAGGGCAGCAAGCGAGTTAAGCCTGCATCTCATTATACACGGCAGTTATTCATCCGTGTTGCAAAAAAACCACTGAATCCAAAATGATGTCTTTAGCGTGTTCATTAGTATTAGGATCTGTGTATTTTGCCTGCGAACTTTACAGGGATCTCTAATTTAAGGCAATACGACCCTAAGTGTAAACAAAATTACACCCACCTTATACTGCCTGACTGTTAATAAGACGCTTGAAGCAGTCGCATCTAACCTGTGGTTCTCCTTTGCCTTTTGGATTTGCAATACTGTATTTTCATAGACGACTTGCCCCAAACCATTTATGAACAGCATTTTTAGATACTGCATGATTCAATATAATTAAGATCGAAGCAGGCGACTCTACAAAGAAGATAGTACTATTTAATTTAAATTGAAGGAGTAATTTTAACAGGATCCAGGTCGTCAAAGGAACTCGGAAGCGCGATTCAGAATACGATGAGAATTGATTCCGTGCTGGACAATCACGAAGTTACGATATTAAAATTTTCCCAGTGTGAATCTGGAGCGGTTTTCAGACTGAGCCCAGAAAAACGTTTCGCACCAGTCACCCTTGCAGGTATCCAATGCACGACTCACTCTGTACCGGCCCACTACCACGACGTGAGTTTTTGCGGGTGGGTACTCTGGCCCTCGGAGGGTTAACACTTGCAGATCTTCTTGCGGCTCGCGCGATGGCAGGTGTCGGTGATCCAGAGACATCGGTGATTTTATTCTGGATGTGGGGTGGCCCTAGTCAGCTTGAAACGTATGACATGAAACCGGATGCCCCCAGCGCTTATCGAGGGCCATTCAATCCGATTCAAACCAAAGTGCCAGGAATGGAAATTGTCGAGCACTTTCCAAGACAGGCAAAAATTGCAGATCGATTTTCGATTATTCGCACGCTGCACCACGGGATGTCTGCTCATAATGATGGTAGCATTACGGTTTTGTCAGGAAAAGAACCTGCTGCACCCGATCCAACTTCGACCAACAAGTCGACTCACCCTGATTTTGGAATGATTGCCAGTTACATGCGAGGCTCTCGCAGTGATGGGCTGCCACAATACATCGGAGTACACAGATCCCCATTTATGACTGCGCCGAATTATTTGGGCCTCATGCATAAGGCTTTTCACTCGGGAGATCCCACGGTCAAAGGCTATGCCCCTAACAATATGAAATTGGCGGCAGGCATTGACGGTCAACGACTCAATGACCGCAGGTCTCTCGTAACGCAATTCGACCAGTTTCGTCGCGATCTGGATCTCGATGGCTCACTGGGTGGTACAGAGGATTTTCGACGCGCGGCATTTCAGATGCTGACCAGTTCAAAAGTCGCCGACGCATTTGATATCAGTCAAGAAGATGAATCACTGCGCGATCGCTATGGTCGTCACCGCTGGGGACAAAATTGCCTGTTAGCACGGCGACTGGTGGAGGCAGGTGCCGCTGTGATTAATATTGATGCGACGGCCCCTTCCAATAAAAGTGAGTACTTCAGTTGGGATGACCATGCCGGGCCGTTTCACCTTGTGCATGCCAATCTGGAACGGTTCCCGCAGTACGATCAGGCGATTTCTACACTGATCGAAGATATTAGCGAGCGTAATCTTGATCGCAAAATTCTGGTCGTCGCATGCGGAGAGTTTGGGCGCACACCACGACTGAGTCACCGTCAAACATTTCCAGGGAAGAAGGGAGGCCCCTGGCTGGGCCGCGATCATTGGCCCGGCGCTTTCAGTGCGTTGATCTCTGGTGGTGGTTTGAAAATGGGGCAGGTGATTGGCAGTACCAATTCAAAAGCAGAATACCCACTGCATGACCCTGTGACACCCCAGGACCTGTTGGCGACAATCTACCGACATCTCGGCATTGATTATTCACATGATCTCGTCAATTTTTCCGGCAGACCCGTACCCATATTATCCTCAGGGCGACCGATCTCACAGTTGTTATAACATTCCTGCGTTCACAACTGGCAGACAGATTATGTTTTTTTTGCCGTCGAATCAGTGACGGCTGGCAGAGCGGGTTTGCGATAAATGAGGAGTAATATTCCGACGATCACCAGTGGAATGCTTAACATCTGCCCCACACTGAGCGGTAGAGTTTGTGCGAACTCTGCTTGTCGCAACTTGTAGAACTCCAGTACAAATCGAGCAGAAAAGACCATGATGAAGAAAAGGCCAATCAATAAGCCGCGCGGCGTTTCAGCTCGATACTTCCGGTAGACCAAAATCAGCACGAGAAAGATACAGCCGTAACAAAATGATTCATAAAGCATGACCGGATGTCGTGGCGCCATTTTGGCCGCTAGCGTTTTCAGTCCCAGTCCATCCTTAAACACGACTGCCCAAGGCACGTCTGTAGTGCGTCCCAAAATTTCTGAATTGAAAAAATTCCCAATCCGAATAAAGAATCCGGCAAGTGCAACGGGAATCGCCAGGCGGTCTAACAACCACAATAAAGGCTGGTCTGTATGTTTGCGCGAATAAAGCCATGCGGAAAGTGTGATCCCAATGGCAGCGCCATGACTGGCCAACCCCCCTTTCCAGATTTGAAGAAATCGAATCGGATCCTCAAAAAAATAAGCCGGATGGTAAAACAGGCAATGCCCCAGGCGGGCACCGATGATGGTGCCAATCACCATATAGATCAACAGCGATTCAACATCGTCAACGTTCTTGTTTTCCGTCCGAAACATCCATCGCAATATTAAATAGCCACAAATGAAACCGGCTGTGAAAAAAAGGCCATAATAACGTATCTTAATCGGGCCGAGTTCAAATAAAACACGGTTAATGTCCCACTGTAGATAAGTGATCACGGAATTCACGTTACTCATTACTCCCAACATCTGAAATAGAGATTCTGATCATTTCTGCGATTTCAAAATGGTTATTATCTGCTATGATGATCAGACCGAAAGATAGACCATTCAGCAAGTTAAGCCTAGCCCGAAATCGCGTTTCTTGTCGCGTTATCAGATTCATTTGGTCTGATGTATGAACCGAAAGACGGTGAGATCCGGGTCAAAAACGATTTTTCAAGTGGCTGCTGTTGTTTCGACAGTTCCGTTCAGAAAGTATGTTTCCAGATGAACACGCTCTTTCCCAGATTGGTTTCAGGGGCTCTTGCTGGCTTATCCGGCCTGGCGCTATGGGAGATAATCCAACTAAAAGGGGCCGCTCTAATTCAACAACCTTCTCTGGCATCAGTGGCCGGAGCCTGCTGTGTGATTACTGCATTCCTGGGTATTGTCGGCTGTCTTGTGTCGGATCGCTTCTGGATTAAATTACTTGATCAAGGTCGGAACCTGCAAACGTTTTTTTCTCAGTCGACGAATCCTGCAGATCACTGGTTGGGCAGTTTGTTACTCTCCTTTTCGATAATTGTCTATTTTGTGGTAATGATCAATCTGATTCCAGAGCAACCTACGCCACAAGGCAACGATCAGGCGGCATTTCTGTCCCAGGCGCAAACAGTGCAGGAAGCGGGGGGACCTATGGCTTTGGTCCGGTTACTCTTCCAGGGAGATTATTTAGAAGCGAACCAGCACCCGCTGTATGTCGCTGTACTCTCCTACTTCCCCGATTACGAAACCGGCAAGCGTTTGTCGGCGATGTCAGGCTTATTGGCTTTACTCATTTTCTCCATCGGAATCACATTCCAGTATGGAAACCTCACCGGTGGTTTAACGGGGCTAGTACTGAGTGTGAACGCCGCCTACTGTCATCTAACCGGGCGGGCCGTCTGTGAAGGAATGCTATTAGTCTTCGTCGCTGTTTTGTGGCTAACTGTGTTACGACTACCTGACCTCAGGCAGTCTCCCAAAATCCCCTATCGACTCCTGATAGGAATGGGGATAGTCGTTGGACTAGCTTGGTTGACTAAAGGAACGGCTCTGTTGCTGATACTTGGGCTGATCATCTGGTTCTGTTCCTATGCTGTGAACTGGAACCGCTTCATACCCTCATTGACAAGAAATACAATTCGTACTCCCTCTGAATCGGAAATGGCGCTGACAAACACATCAACGGTTCCTCTGAAAACGATCTTCGGAAGTCTGGCTCTGTTGCTGGCGAGCTTCACTGTAATTGCTTCGCCGCTACTTATTCGCAATGTTCGAGTGTATGGCAGCCCAACGTTTAATGCGAACTCGTATCTCCTGTTTCAAGATGAATTCAGTGATCCTCACGCCCTCATTAAACAGGGCAGCCTGGGAGCGGCCGCGCGAACGTATTTACAGACCCACTCGGTGCGTGAAATTGTGAAACGGGAAGTAAAAGGTTTAGTGTGGCAAGTGTTCATTTTTGTGCGAAGTCTGGGACCGCTACCTTTTGGAGAAGGGCGACTGTTTTTTGGGTTGTTAGCCGTCCCGTTTTTGATCATCGGGCTGCTTTCGGAAACACATCCTGCACGACGTTTGTATTGCATATGGATCATGCTGTTCTGGCTCGCATTTGCCTGGTATCTTCCGATCGCTGCCGGCGAACGCTTTTTGATACCTATACTACTTCCCACCCTGGTGTTCGTCAGCCTGGGAATGGTACGCGTCGGTCAATTTTTGGTACAACGCCGCGCCGCCTGACCGTCTTTAAACGAGAACGAAACCATGAACAGCGAGAGCTAATCTTTGATTTGCCATTTCTTTCTGAGGAAAGGCATGACCAGTGGTACGAGCCAGAGGGCAAGACAGAAAATGCCGAGTCCTGCGGAAATTGGTCGATTGAAAAAAGACAGGAAACTGTCATCCTTGGTTAAGTTCTGGACAAAAGCCTGTTCCAAACGACCGCCGAGAATGATTCCCAGAACCACCGGTCCGAGTGGAATCTCGAACACTTCTAATGTGAATCCGATAAGACCCATTCCCAGCATGACCCAGACATCAAAGTAGCTGCCATTAATGGAATAGGAGCCGACGACACAAAACATCAAAATCAGTGGCATGAGTATGCGGCGAGGAACTCGCACGAGTTGAGAACCGCTGCGAATCGCCAGAAATCCGAGAGGGATCAGCAGTAAATTCACAAGAATAAACGTGAGATATATTCCATGTACTAAAACCAGTTGATCGGGATTACTAAATATTTCGGGGCCGGGCGTAATGTTTTTCATTAACAATACACCAATCACAATTGCTGTCACAGAATCTCCTGGAATACCCAGTACTAATGCGGGAATCCAAGCTCCAGCGAGTGCCGAATTGTTGGCGCTGGTCGCATCACCGACTGCGTCGAGAGACCCTTTACCATATTCTTCCGGCGTCTTTGAGAATTTTTTGGAGACAGCGTATGAGATCCAGGCGGCGATGTCGGCGCCCGCTCCGGGAATCATACCAATAGTCGCACCGATGCAACTTGAACGCAGCCAACTGAATTTTCTTTTCCAGAATTGCGGCAGGACTCCACCAAATACCGGTTTTAAGTGTTTCCACACGGCATGATCGTCTTCCGAATTCAACGTCGATTGTAATTGTTGGACTTTTTCATCTGTCTTTGAAGTCAGGCAATTCCGAAAGACTTCAGATAGGCCGAACAGACCAATCATTGCGGGAATGAAGTTGATACCGGTAAACAATTCATCAAATCCAAAAGTGAATCGAGGGACACTGTGAACTTCACTTAAACCAACGGTCGAAAACATCAATCCGATCATCAGCGCCAACGCACCTTTGAGCCGAGAGCCAGTAGAAACAATGGCAGCACAACTCAAACCGAGTACATACAACCAGAAATATTCATAGGTGGTAAACTGAAACGCGATTTTTGCCAGCAGGGGAGCTGCCAGGATCAGTACCAGCGCTCCGAACAAACCGCCGGCGACACTGAAGACCAGCGACACTCCCAGCGAAGTTTCATGCAGGCCTTTTTGCGTGAGAGAATAGGCATCGTCTGTGTAAGCCGCCGAGGAGGGAGTCCCCGGTATTCGAACTAGTGTCGTGGGGATATCACCGGCAAAAATGCTGCAGGCTTCCAGAGTTACAATCGCAGCAATTGCAGAGAGATTATCGAGGTAGAAGGTCAATGGGATCAACAGCGCGACAGCCATGGTAGCCGTCAATCCGGGAATGGAACCTACAAACAGACCGTAGACGGCTGCCAGGAATATCACCAGCAGCACTTCCGGCGATGTAATATTCTGTAATGCGGTAATGAATGTCGATTCCATGTTGCAACTTCAATAAGTTTGACGACTTTTAATGTACTTGACAATTTAACAAAGGAAGCACGATGTCACATCGCGATAATTACCAACCCAAAAAACCTCGCGGCAGCGGGACGCGTAAAAGTTGAGCAAACAAGGTATATATTCCTGGAATAAAAAGAGCCGTGATCAAAGCACTCATCCACCAGCGCGTCCCAAATTTCCATAACAACAAAAATAGAATCGCTCCCGCCGTCAAAACAAAACCAACTTTTTCCGCAAACAGCAAATAGGCTACGATTCCTGACAAAACCAGAGCGGCATTCACAATTCCCTGACTGGTGACTGTATCGCTGGAAACTTCCGGCGCCAGTGCATGCACTTTTTTCTGAACGCTTAGGCAAACGACGATCACACAAATGGCGATCGCCAGCAATCCCGGGAATACCAAAGGTCCTGTTCCCCGTGAGGACATTTGAGAAAACGCGTCACTGGTTAACAGTTTCCCCAAAGTTTGATCATTTGATTTCAGAAAACTCGCGAATTCCTTATCGGCGCGATATCTGGTACTCAAGCCGGCAGCCTGCATGAATTCCGGAAAGGTTTTCTTCTGCAACACTACTTCGCCGCTGGTGATTTTTTTCATTATGTTTGAAATTTTGTCGACAATGGGCTGAGGTGTATCCCGAGGAAGAGCCAACCCGTTCCAACCCGAGATGTTCCAGTTCATACCTTGAGAAATGAACGTAGGAACTTCTTTAAATTCCGGCAGTGGTTCTTCTGCCATCACACCCAGACAGCGAACTTGACCCGATTCATAAAGCGTCTTCGCTTCCGGTAGACTGCAACAAACCAGATCTACTCCACCGCTGGCCAATTCCTGCAAGGAAGGCCCGGCGCCATTCATGGGGATCCATTTAATGTCATCTGCTTTCAGGCCACTGAAATCGAGCCAGCCAGCCAGAGCTAAATGCCAGATGCCACCGCTGGCGGTTCCTGTCGCCGTCAATTTTCCGGGATTTTGTTTTACGTACTTCTGAATTTCCTGCATACTCTGAAAGGGAGAATCGTTTTGCACGAAAACGGCAGCTGCGCCATCGACGAGGGACATAATCGGAATGGCATCTTGATGCGTGAGCGAAGTCAGGTCTTGCCAATGCAGCATGTTTAATTCGCCGGTAATCACAGCTAGCGTATAGCCATCGGGACGGGCTTTTAAACCGCGACTGTGTCCGGTCACTCCACGACCACCGGTCGCATTAATGACATTCACGGGTACGCCAAGTTCCTGTTCCAGAAAGACTGCCACTTGGCGTGAGGTGCGATCGGTTGCTCCGCCAACAGACCAGGGGCAGATAATGGAAATCGGACGATCGGGATAATTTTCAACCGTACTGGTAGAACACCCTCCCCAGAGCAACATGCTCAGCAGAAGAAGCGTCAATCGTACTGTCTTGCTCAAGAACACTCGTTGATTCATCAGTTCAGTACCAGAAATAATTTGCAAGTTTGATTCGCAGAGATCAGCTGTTGAAACAGCCGGTTTTATTCTTAAGGATGCAGAGAGAGTATGACCCTGTCAACGACCAGCGACGTAGCGGTAAGCGGAATCATGAACTTCTCTTTCTATATATATTTAATAAACTAAAAAAATGAAACTCTCTCCGTACCCTTCGAGTAGAATGAAGATACGCGGGAATTTGCAGCATAAAATCGCCTGATTAGAAAAGATCTCCCAATGATCCATCTTGCAAATAGGGCTCTTAAAAGGTTAGGCTATATGTTCAGAATCCTGCCTGAATGATACCTTCCTCAACTCGATCGTGTGAAACCGTCACGCTCACTATTTTGATTTACAGCCACTCAAAAGTAATCACCCTGAGTACTCCCAACCATAAAGTTAAACCGTCAATGCAAATGATCGAAACCGTATTCCGATACATATCATCTCGAAATGGGAGAGGAACCCTTTATTCCCTGTGTTGCCTCCCGTTGATGATCAACGTCGTTTCGGCTAACGCAGACCTTTCAAGTATTGAAATATCTGAAAAACAATTTACGTCACAAATCAAACCACTGCTCACAAAATATTGCCTCGATTGTCATACCGGCGAAGAAGCCGAAGCAGGTCTGTCTCTCGATAAATACACGTCGCGATCCAGCATTCTGGAACATCGAGAAGCATGGGAAAAAATTGTTCAACGAATCCAGATTCAATCCATGCCACCTAAAGACGCTGATTCTCTGCCAACCGATAAGGAACGTGAAGCCATTCTTGCCTGGTTTGATGATACCCTCTACGGGATAGACTGTACGGGAGACGTGAATCCTGGTCGCGTTACGATCCGACGTTTGAATCGAAATGAATACAATAATACGATTCGCGATCTGGTGGGAATAGATTTCCAACCCGCCAAAAATTTTCCCTCAGATGATGTTGGTTACGGTTTCGACAATATTGGTGATGTCCTGTCATTGCCACCTTTGCTGATGGAAAAGTATCTGGACGCCTCAGAACAAATCGCAGAGAAAGCGATTTTTGCTAATACCCCTGATAGTTATCCCTGGAAAAACATTACGGAAAAGCAGTTACAGAAAAAAGGGGCCGTCACCATCAGAAAAAGCGGTGTGGGATTTCATTCTCAGGGTACACTCGCTGGTTTAATCAATCTGAAACAGGCGGGTAAATATGAAATTCGTATCAAAGCAGGTCAAACTCCCGCCGGGAAGGATCCGGCGAAGATGAAAGTCGAACTGGATGGAAAATTGCTGAGAACTTTTGACGTCAAAGCCGACAGAAGTGCCCCGGGAACCTATCTGATGCCCCGCGCTGTTGCGCTCTCAAAAGGCAAACATGTGCTTACAGTTACTTTTTTGAACGACTTTTTTGATCCCAAGGGACCACCGAAGAAAAGGGATCGCAACCTGTATGTTAACGAGATTGCGTATCGAGGGCCGCTGGGGCTTCTGCCAACAGATTTGCCTGCGTCTCATAAAAAGATCATTACCTGCAATCCGGGAAGTGGACGATCGGTTCAATATTGTGCTGAGAAAATTTTCAAGCAATTTGCAGAACGGGCATTCCGCCGACCAGTCTCGCGACAGGAACTCAAGCCGATCGTGGAACTGGTAAATGCTACAGTCAAATCCGGCAGAACCTTCGAGCAGGGAATCCAGGTTGGTATCCAGGCAATCCTGGTTTCTCCTCATTTCCTGTTCCGTATTGAAGGTATCCAGAATACCGTCCAAGCCAGCTCGAACGGCGTACAAAAAGTAAATCAGTATGAAATTGCCTCGCGGCTTTCGTACTTTTTGTGGAGCAGTATGCCGGACGATACATTATTCAAGTTGGCAGCGCAAGGCCAACTCGATAACCCCCGCACATTACAGGTTCAGGTCAAACGAATGCTGAACGATCCCAAATCTTCAGCATTTGTCAAAAATTTTGCCGGCCAATGGTTGAACCTGAGAAATCTGGAAGATCTCTCTCCTGATCCCAAAAAATTCCGTGGATTCAACAGTCAATTAAAAAATGATATGCGCCGTGAAACCGAAGAATTTTTTTCTTATATCATGAAAGAAGATCGCAGTGTCATCGAATTTATCAATGCTGATTACACTTTTATGAACGAGCGTCTGGCAAAATTTTATGGCAATAATCGAGTAAAAGGCGAATCGTTTCAGAAAGTCAATCTCGATAAAACCAAACGGGCCGGCCTGATCACACAGGCCAGTATTCTCACACTCACGTCGAACCCCGGGCGAACTTCTCCCGTTAAACGGGGAAAATGGATTATGGAAAATATTCTGGGAACGCCTCCCCCAGCGCCACCGCCAAATGTTCCCGAACTGGAAGAATCAGCTAGCGCCAAACCGAATGCCACCTTACGCGAACAACTGGCAATTCACCGCAAAATTGCCGGATGTGCCGCCTGCCACGATCTAATGGACCCCTTGGGTCTGGGCTTCGAAAATTTTAACGCCATCGGTAGCTGGCGAGAAAAAGAAGGTCGAAAGAAAATTGATTCTTCAGGCTTATTGCCTGATGGGCAGACTTTTAATGGTCCGATCGAATTAATTACAATTCTGGAGAAGCAGAAACAGGGTTTCTGCCGATCTTTAACAGAAAAGATGCTGACTTATGCCATTGGTCGTGGTATTGAATTCTACGACAAATGTGCGATTGATGAAATCACAACGAACTTTACAGCCAAGGGTTATCGCTTTTCGGCGCTGGTCACTGAAATTGTGTTAAGCGATCCTTTCCTGAAACGTCAAAGAGGTCCTCGAAATGACTAATCTTTTGAAACGACGCACATTTCTCAAAGGTATCGGAACCACAATGGCATTGCCCTTGCTGGAAATCATGCAGCCTCAGCAAAGCCTTGTTTCCGCTGCCGTCGCCGGGAAGCCTCCTGTACGATCGGCTTTTATTTTTTTCCCGAATGGCGTGATTGGACCTTCCTGGATGCCCAAGTCTACAGGAAAAGAATATCAACTTCCTAAAAGCTTAAAACCGCTTGAAAGTTTGAAATCGGATATCAATGTGATTTCCGGACTAGCCCAGATCAATGCCCGTGCTCTGGGTGATGGTGCCGGCGATCATGCCCGCTGTGCCTCGGTTTTTCTCACCGGTGTCCACCCTACCAAAACCAGTGGTGCCGACATTAAAGCGGGCGTCTCCGTTGATCAGGTCGCTGCACAACAGGTCGGACATCGGACAAGACTCCCCTCTCTGGAACTAGGCCTGGTTCGAGGACGTAACGCTGGACAATGTGATTCTGGCTACAGTTGTGCCTACTCATCTAATATTTCCTGGCGAACGCCTTCGACACCTACAGCAAAAGAAATTGTTCCCAAACTGGCATTCGAACGTCTGTTTGGCGGAGGTGCCGAACAAGAAAAACAACGTGCCCGTCATTTGAAAGACCGTCAAAGCATCCTGGATCTGGTCAAGAACGATGCCGATCGATTGAAGAAACAACTCGGCAAAAGCGACAAAAGAAAAATCGACGAATATTTTTCCAGCGTCCGTGAAATCGAATTGCGAATTGAACGCAGCACACATGAAGAGAAAGTCAAACCGCCGGAAATGAAACTGCCGGATGGAATTCCCAGTGAATTGCAGGAACATATCCGGCTGATGTATGACCTGCTGGTTCTAGCATTTCAAACTGACACCACGCGTATTGCCACTTTCATGGTAGGCAATGCCGGCAGTAACCGAACGTACCCGATGGTGGGTGTGAATTCGGGGCATCACGAACTTTCGCACCATCGCAATGATGAAAAGAAAATGGCAGACATTCAGAAAATCGATGAATACTTAACTTCGCAGTTTGGCTATTTTCTAAAGCGGCTGAAATCCACGCCTGAAGGCAATAGCAATCTATTAGACAACTCCATGATCTGTTATGGGAGTGCCATTGGTGATGGAAACCGACATAGCCATCATGACCTGCCTGTTATCCTCGCGGGCAAAGGGGGTGGTTCGATTCAAACCGGTTCCCATGTTAAAGTACCTTCCGAAACTCCATTGAGTAATCTGTTTGTTTCCATGCTTGATCGTATGGGTGCCCCGGTTAACTCTTTTGGTGATAGTACAGGTCGCCTGAAAGTCATC
>NZ_CALEMX010000605.1 GCF_937910335.1 uncultured Gimesia sp.
TGAGCGACTATATACAATCACTAAAAAAATGATAAGCGACGATGAAAGAACCAGCGTACGGTTTCTTACACATTAAAAGTAATGTTAGTGTGGGATACCACTCAGATGAAAAATGGCGTTCATAGTGACCAGTCTGGTCTCTCCCTGTTTGTGTCTAATGATGTTGATTCCGGTATTGGTTTGTGTGATCTCTTTGGCCCGTTTGATTTCTAATCCCAACAGCTTGGCAAGGTAAACCCGATTCACAACATTGTGCGCGACAATCGCGACCGTTTCACCCGGATGTCGTTCCAACACAGATTGGATTGCCGGTTCCGAGCGATCAAGTACATCGTGATAGGATTCACCACCGGCATATCGATTTTGAGAGGAATCTTCCATAAAGGCACGGTATTCTTCAGGGTATTCCTGCATGATGATGTCCCAGGACTTGCCTTCCCATAAACCAACATCACATTCATGAATTTCTGGGATTTCCTGAGGGATCAATCCAAATCGCTCGCTGATCGCGAGCGCCGTTTCTTTAGCGCGAATCATGGGGCTGCAGTAAACATGTTGAATCGCACTGTTTCTGGAAAGGAATTCAGAAAGCGCAGCGGCCTGTTTTTGTCCCGATTCACTCAAGCTCGGATCAATTCCACAGCCCTGGAGAATATAGGGGCGTTGTTCATTGGGGGGAGTTGCACCATGCCTGATCAATAGCAGGTTGGTAACGTTGGGGTCAGGCTGAGGTATTAAGTCTGGACGTTCCATCATCATCATCATCATTCTTTCAAGAATAAATCGTATCCGTTTAGGGGCTCTTTTTTTTCTGTGCCGCCAGTTTTACCGCCGCTTTGATTGCTTCACGGATTCCTCGGGTATCAGGCGCCGTATCGGTCCAGGCAATATCAAAGGCAGTTCCATGACTGGGGCTGGTTCTGACAATCGGTAAGCCCAGTGTGATGTTGACTGCCTGATCAAAACCTAAAAGTTTGAAAGGAATGTGACCTTGATCATGGTACATGGCAACAACCGCATCAAATTCACCATTCACGGCTCTTCTTATCAGAGTATCTGCAGGAAGCGGGCCCGCTGCATTAATTCCAGATTGTTTAGCCTGCATAACAGCGGGAGCGATGATCCGGGCTTCTTCATCGCCGAACAGTCCATGTTCGCCCGCATGCGGGTTCAAAGCGCAGACCGCGACGCGGGGATTTGAGACTCCCATGATATGCATTAACTCGGAAATCAGACGGGTCTTTTCATAGATCGCTTGTGTGTTAAGTAAGCCGGGGACTCTGGCGATCGATGTGTGTAACGTAGCGTGAACGATTCCCAATCCTGCCGCTGGTTTGATAACATCACTTTGAGGCAGGTAGAGCATCATTCCAAAATCATCAACCTGACAACGCTCTGCCAGGATTTCTGTATGGCCGGGAAATTCAATACCGGCCAGACGCAACGACTCTTTATTCAATGGTGCAGTTGTCATTGCATCAACTTGTCCGGAAAGGCAGTCTTCAATCGCACTGACCAGATAATCGTGAGCACCCTGTCCCGAACGTGCATCAACCTGACAGGGAACAGCGTTTAGCACATCTGCCTTTCCACGATCAAGGCAGAAGGCCGTACCCGGTTGGAACGAAGTTGCATCGGTGATGCTATCGATCGAAAGCACACGCAGAGTGCTTCCAGAACATTCAGAAGCGCGGCTCAGAATCTCCGCATTTCCATAAACGACAGGTCGACAAATTTGAAAAAGATCAGCCTCTGAACAAAGTGCATCCAGTAATTGAGGTCCAATGCCTGAAACATCACCCATAGTTAATGCGATTAGAGGCAACTTCATAACGTTTCAAAAATTTCACTCTCACTTAAAGGCAGACCCAGTTTGTCTTTTTCAGAAAGGATTGGCTCTGAAGAAACAGGCCAGTCGATTTCCAGAGCCGGATCATTCCAGAGTAACGTTCTTTCGTATTCCGGAAAATAATAGTCGCTGCATTTGTAATGAAAATTCGCTTGAGGACTGATCACATAAAAACCATGTGCAAATCCAGCCGGCACAAAAAGTTGCTGATGATTTTCAGCTGAGAGTGTAATCGAGAATGATTTTCCAAATGTGGGAGAATTTTTTCGCAGATCTACACAAACATCAAGAATTTCACCCTGGGCAACAAAAACCATCTTTGCCTGTGGTCGCTTGATTTGAAAATGCAACCCACGCAATATACCAGATGAAGAACTGGAAAAGTTATCCTGTACAAACGTGTCGTTTATTCCGGCGTCTTGATACCGTATTTGCTGGTACGTTTCCTTAAAAAAACCCCTTTGGTCAGAAAAGACAGGAGGAGTGATGATCATTAAACCCGGAAAATCAGTTTGCTGTATATCCATAAATTTGATTGATTCTGTGATCTAAAGTCAATTTGAAGTAAGTAAACAAGGGTTTTATCTTAGAAACCTTCAGGAATCATACTGAATACTCTCGTGAATGAAAGGTTGGCGAAATAAGAAAATCATGGCGATCAGAAATACTTTTGCAAGGTTGAGAATAGACACAAGTCCAATTTTGCAGAGAATTTAGAAAAAAGTTTACCAGTTTGTTTTCCCTGTTTTTTCTTGTAAACACTGATATGGATCGCGTATCCTATAATCAACATCTCTTACCTGAGAACTGCATTTATCTTTTTCGTTACTTGGGGATTTATGAGCGTAAGCCGTTTACAGAATCTGGAAACAGTTGAAAACGCTTTGGTCAAGCACATTGTGAGTAGTGTGCTGGCCTTAGGTGTTCTGTTTTCCGCTGCGCAAGTCGGTGCACAGGATGTCAAAGTTCAAAAGCCGGTGAGCTCAGACCCTGCCTCGAAGCTCTCACAGGTCTTTTTCAAAACCGTCCCCGATTCCTTAGAAGATCTAAAGCAGATTGAGAAAAAAGTGACTTCTCTCACGGAGTCATCCATTCGCAGCACGGTTTCTGTTCGTGTAGGCGATGCACAGGGAAGCGGTGTCATAATCGATAATAAAGCGGGCTATATCCTGACAGCCGCACATGTGATCGGGCTCGCTCAAAAAAATGCCACCATTATTCTACATGATGGCAGAAGATTAAAAGGAAAAACAATGGGTTTGAACCGGGGAATGGATGCCGGTCTGGTGAAACTCGTGGAAAACGATGAGATCGAAATTGATAAACTTCCCCAGGTGAAAATGGGAGATATTTCAAAATTGGAATCGGGAGAATGGGTGATTGCCACAGGGCATCCGAATGGCTATCAATCAGGACGCGCCCCAGTGGTCCGTCTGGGAAGAGTCATCTCTCGTAAGAAACATCTGATTCAAACCGATTGCACATTAATCGGTGGTGATTCAGGAGGCCCCCTCTTCAACATGAAGGGAGAGGTTATCGGAATTCATAGTCGAATCGGCCCCGCAACAAGTTGGAATTTTCATATCCCTGTTTCCGCCTTTCAGAATGATTGGGCGAAGCTCGTTTCTGGTGATATGTGGGGCGCAAAACCTCTGGGGCAGAATGCTGTTCTGGGAGTGAATGGAATTGATGCAGAACAAGGCTGTAAAGTGACGGGAGTAACTCGGGGATTTCCAGCGGAAATTGCAGGACTCAAAGAAAATGACCTGATTATTCAATTGAACGATCAGAAAATCACAGGCATCGAACAACTGGCTGGCGTCGTTCAACAATATAAGCCAGGACAAACGGTTCAGCTCAAACTGATTCGTGACAAGAAAACCATGTCGATCGAAGTCCAATTAGCAGCCAGAGATTAGAGAAGAACTCAGAATACAATTTTGAGCGAATTTCAGTCTGAAAAAGATGATCAAACTTAAAGTTAACTAGGGGGGAATCAATTGAACCAAGATCAAAAAAAGAGATGTAAACAATCGATCTGCGTTCGATTTGTAATGATGCTTTTGAGCATTCCGGTGTTCATCGGTAGTCTCGCCTCTGATGGATTCGCATGGGAACAGTTGCGACCGAGTCAGCTCACCAGTGGTTCTCAAATTCGTAAAGCCTTTCGTTCCGTCGTTTCGACTCCCCGATCATGGACTGTACGCGTTCGTGCTAATGGAAAAGAAGTCTCTCTAGGGGCAATTGTGGGTGGGGAAGGGTGGATTCTGACCAAAGCCAGTCAATTGGAGGGACAAGTCACCTGTGAGTTAGCGACTTCAGAACGATACGAAGCAGAAATCATCGGCGTCGATGGCAAACTGGATTTGGCGTTGATCAAAATTAAAGCAAAAAATCTGCCAACAGTCAAGTGGCAGTCTACCTCCGATCCGAAAGTGGGACAGTGGTTGGTGACTCCCGGCTTAAGTATGTCCCCTGTCAGTGTAGGCGTACTGAGTGTCGCCAGACGTGCGATTAAGCCACAGCCTGGTGTTCTAGGAGTTCGTATTGACGATGCCGAGGGCGGCGCACTCGTAAAACAGGTGATGCGCGAGAGCGGTGCCGAAGAAGCGGGACTGAAACCCGGCGATGTAATTATGAATGTAGCGGGTGAAAATATTGAAAACGCAAAAGCACTTTCGGATTTTGTTGAAAAGTTCCTGCCGGGAGACCGCGTAAGAGTGAAGGTACTCAGAGAAAATGAAGAAATCACAGCAATCGTCATTTTGACAGATCCGCAAATGTTGATTTATGATCGCTTGCGTGAAATGCAGAAAAAAATGGGTGGTGCACTAAGTCGCCGAAAGACTGGTTTTACAGAAGTCTTGCAACACGACGCAGTATTACGACCCGAAGATTGCGGGGGAGTGATTGTCAATCTCAATGGACAGGCCATTGGATTAAATATTGCACGCGCTGGCAGAACAAAATCCTTTGCGATTCCTGCTGACAACGTTATTCCCATGATCGAAAAGTTGAAACTGAAAAAGTATGCTCCCTACAATCCAGTAAAGGATGCAAAGGCGCAAACGGTTTCCACCGATATGTCATCCTGATTCGGTCAGGGCGTATTGACAGTCGAGTTGTTTTCGAAAACTTCTCACTGCTTCTTCTTCCACTTTATTCGTTCTCAGATTACCCCGACAAGCTGCGCTGCGGATTCCGATAATATCGGGAGAAACGTCAGACAATGACGCCAGGTTTTCATGATGAATCGATCCCGCCAGGGCAATTGTCAATTTGTGAGCCCGTGCCTGTTCAATCAATGCCCCGATCTGTTCAAGCGATAAAAAGTCCAAAAGGCTCTGCCCTCGCTTGGAGTAAGTGTCAATTAAAAGACCCGTGCACTGGCTTGAGATGGCGGCTGTGAGAACTTCCTGTGGCGAGACGGAGTGAGCCTGTTGCCAATCTGCATATGCCACCGCAATCCACTGAAACGTGGTGCTGTTGATGTCTTCGACCTGTGTTCTCAAATCCAGCCAGTCAGCATACCAGTTCTTTCTTCCGACAGTTTGAGACAAGCCCATTTTTAAATAGCTGATCTCTTTCGGAATGAAAAGAGAGGAACTTTTTTCTTGCCACTCCACCAGTTCTCCCAACGCCATGCTTAAGGGAACAGTCACTTTATGGTTTGAGATAAACTCCGAAATCATGCGCAGCATTTCTTCACTAACCATCGCCAGAGGGCCATTGAATGGCTCCTTAAGATCCAGAATATCACAACCCCCCTGAAGGGCGGGCAGGATTTCATCGCGATGTCTGATGCTGACCAGAAGCTGTACTGTCTGTGAGTTCAAAGAGAGGCTTTCTTAAACCGTTAAGGATTTTAGTTGTCTGAAGCTTGGTCGACCGCTGGATGCCGCAAGGCTTTACCCGCCAGACTGCCTGTCGGAGATCCAGCACTGATTGCCGGTTTTCCGTTAACAAACAGATAGCGGACCCCTTTTGAATATTGATGCGGATTATCAAACGTTGCCTGATCGATGAGCTGTTTTGGATCAAAAACAACGATATCCGCATACGCGCCCGGGCGAAGATAACCTCTATCTTTAAGACCGAGAATATCGGCAGGGAGGCCTGTCGCACTACGAACAGCGTGTTCCAATGGGATGACTTTTTCTTGCAGAGCATAATATCCCAGCTTACGAGGGAACGTACCATAATTGCGGGGATGCGGTTTATCTGAACCAGGCAGGTAGGCCCGCCCGTCCGAAGCTGTCGCCACCCAGTCAATTTTCATAATCTGGCGGACATCTTCTTCATTCATACTGAAATTCACAATGGAAGCCCCTCCTTTGCGCGTGATCTCCAATGCGATCTCCAGCACACTTTTATTTTCTTCCTCAGCAATTTGCTGCAAATTTTTTCCCACCCAGTTCGGTTGATCTGAATAGCGGGCAATTCGTACCGCTTTGCCTCCTTCTCGCTTTTTAATATTCTTTTTCATAATGTTAATGATTTTTTGAGAAGTTTCAGGCGCTTCCAGACGTTTGACTAATTCTTTGTTTCCTCCCGCTCTGGCCCAGGCAGGGATTAACGTAGCCCCCAGAGATGTACTCGAAGCAATATACGGGTATTGATCGGCGGTGACTCGCTGTCCTGCTTTACGCGCTGCATCAATCATCTCGGCAGCTCTGATGACCAACCCCCAGGCATCCTGGCCACTGGATTTGAAATGAGAAATATGAACGGGCAGCTTCGCCTGTTGCCCAATTTTCAGAGCTTCATTGACGGCTGAGAGTAACTCTGTACTTTCATTGCGAATGTGACTGGCATAGATCCCATGATGCTGAGACACGATTTTCGCCAGTTCGATGATTTCTTCTGTCTTTGCATAAGAACTGGGAACGTAAATCAGGCCGGTTGACATCCCCCAGGCACCATCCTGCATCGCTTTCAGAGCCAGTTTTTTCATTGTTTTCAGTTCTTCAGGCGTTGGCTCTTTCTGACCTGATCCCATTACCTGGTCACGCAGAGAGCCTTGAGGGATCAGGTGCATCACATTCGTTCCGCTTCCCGAAGCATCTATCTTACGATAGTATTGTTCTGTATCGACTGGACCACTACCACAATTACCCGTGACAATGGTTGTGCAACCTTGGGTGATAAAGTTCATGTTAGAGCGGGTCAGTGCGGAAACTATGGGCCGATCACTGTGATTGTGTAAATCAATAAAACCGGGGGCAACGGTCAGTCCTTTACATTGAATGATCTGTTTCGCCGGTTGATTTATTTTCGGTCCAACGGAAACTATACGTTCGTTTCGTATGGCGATGTCGCCAATGAATCCAGGTTTTCCAGTCCCATCAATGATGGTGGCTTCTTTTAGGATCAGATCGAGCTGTTGAGATTCCTGAGCGATTGCCGATAAAAAGGGGGCGAAAGTCAAAAGTATGAAAGAAAGGCAGCTGTGCAGGCGATGCAGTCTCATGCGAAAGTGACCCCTTAATATGCTTGAAATGGACACTGAGATCTCTCAGATTATGACGTTTTGACGTAAGTTTGACGTAAGAATGATCAAAGTATCGCTAATACCGGCCCGAACTACCAGTAAGAATGTCTATTTCTGGGCTTTGCTGTGTTAATCTATTGTTGATATATTTCGCCCCTTATATAGTTGCCTGATTCGTAGAGAAGCGGTTTTTTGGTGAGGCCCTCTGTTTCCTGTAGGGAACGTTTGAATATCAAGATGGTTTGTCAAGAGAATCATAGTGGGAAGAGTTGAGAGTTATGAAGCGAGAAGATGTGCGGAACATTGCGATTATTGCGCACGTGGATCATGGGAAGACGACTCTGGTTGATGCCTTACTACATCAGAGTGGCCATTTTCGGGATGCTCAATTAAAAGGTGATTGTATTCTGGATTCGAATGATCTGGAACGGGAACGTGGCATTACCATTTTGGCAAAAAACATTGCTTTGGTGTATCAAGGTGTGAAAATCAACATCATCGATACGCCAGGGCACGCCGACTTTGGTGGTGAAGTGGAACGTGTTTTAAGAATGGCCGATGGGGTCTTAATTCTGGTAGACGCCTTCGAAGGCCCGCGACCACAGACTCGCTTTGTTTTGAAGAAAGCCTTGGAATGTCATCTGAAACCTCTAGTCGTCATCAACAAGATTGACCGTACTGATTGTCGTCCCGATCATGTACTCAGCGAAATGTTTGATTTGTTTGTCGATCTGGAAGCAGATGATGAAACACTCGATTTCCCCTATATCTATGCCAGTGCCCGCGAAGGTTTTGCCACACATGACCTCAACAACTTTGGCAACAGCATTCATCCGCTTTTAGACATGGTATTGGAAAATGTACCCGCGCCGGATGTGAATCAGGATGCACCGCTGACAATGATGGTCACAACTTTGGAATGGTCCGAATATGTTGGCCGTGTAGCAACAGGTCGCATCAGTAGCGGAAAAGTTCATTCAGGAGAACGTGTGACGGTTATCAAACGGAACGGAGATCATGTGAAGTGCACGATCGATTCGGTTGAGACTTACAATAACTTGGGAAGAGCTCCCGTCGAGGTGGCATCTGCCGGTGATATCGTAGCGCTCGTCGGTCTGGATAATCCGGAAATTGGTGACACTGTTGCCTGTGCAGAAAAACCAGAAGCGCTTGTTCGAATTGATGTGGATGAACCGACATTATCGATGTTATTTACGATCAACAGTTCTCCATTGGCAGGGCAGGATGGAAAATATGTCACCAGTCGTAATCTACGTGAACGGCTGATGCGCGAACTGGAATCGAACGTCGCTCTTCGCGTTGAGGAAACCGAA
>NZ_CALEMX010000606.1 GCF_937910335.1 uncultured Gimesia sp.
GAACTCACGGGCTTTCGCGATATTAATTTTTTCTTTTTTTGACTCAAGCACCTTTCCATCGCGCGGGTCGGGTGCACCCATTTGAATCCACTTCTCAAAGTCGGCAATTTCTTGTTTCGATAATTTATTCTTAGGTGGCATTTCAAAAGACTCGTGCCGAATCGCTGCAATCAACAAACTGTTTTTCACATCGCCTGGAATAATGCTCGGGCCCGTATCTCCCCCTTTCAGCATCGCGGCGCTGGAATCCAGTAATAATTCCCCCTCAAGTTTGTTGTTTTTTTTTGCTTCTAATGAATGGCACGCATAACATTCGTTGACAAGCACTGGCCTGATTTTCGATTCAAAAAACTGCAAACCCTCTTTGGTTGGCTGAACTTTCTTCGTTTGCTCTGCTGAAAAAGCAGAATTGAGAAACAGCATGATTCCCATACTGGAAAGCAAAACAGAGCGAATCATAGTAATCATCCAATGTCATTTAGGCGGGATACACGGAGAGAATCATCTCATTCCACAGAATCAGTTTATTCTAACGAAGAGGCCTTTGATTGCGTAACGTCAACACAAAATGCAGGGTCTCTATTGTACCAAGAACAGAAGGCATCGCAAGGATTATATCATAGCGCACAATACTTCAGATCACTCAAATTCCTAATCTATGTTTACTAACCCTCCCTCTGATCTAGAAGGGTCTCTTCCAGGTGAAATGCCTCTCCGAAACATCCGGGATATTAGCGGGTTTGGAACCAGTATTCTGACATTTGCTGAGTTCAAAGAATCAAAATCAATCCTTGAATCTTTTCTGATCATGGGTCATGCTAATACTGCTCCCCCGGCGCGCATAAAATAAGAAATCTGGGACAACCATATTACTTACCATACTGACTGAAACCGAAAGATCCATCCGATGAGAATAAGACTACTTCTCCTCATTCTCTTCGCATACTTGACCTGCCTGGTTCAACCTCTGTCTGCCATGGAGCGTCCTAACATTATCCTGGTTTTCATTGATGACATGGGCTGGGGCGATTTTTCGTGCTTCGGCAATACTGAAGCAGCCACACCTAATATTGACAGGCTTGCCAAAGAGGGTATCAGCTTCCATCAGTTCTATGTCAATTCGCCAATCTGTTCTCCGTCCCGTGTTGCCATCTCGACCGGCCAATATCCTCAGCGCCATCGCATTACATCCTATCTTGCCGACCGGAAAAAAAACGAAAAAAGAGGAGTGGCAAATTGGCTTGACCCAGCCACCCCCATGCTGGCGCGCTATCTGCAAAAATCAGGCTATGCCACAGCACATTGTGGCAAATGGCATATGGGCGGGCAGCGAGATGTAGATAATGCACCGGCTATTACTTCTTATGGGTTTGATGCATCGTTAACCAACTTCGAAGGGATGGGTGCAAAGCTGCTACCTTTGACAGAAACTCCGACAAAAAATGGTGACGTGAAAAAAGGGCGAATCTGGGAGAACGCCACACGCCTGGGAACCCCGATTGAATGGATGCTGCGTTCCAAAATCACCGGCGGTTTTGCAGACAAAGCAATTGAGTTTGTCGATCAAGCTCAAGCAAAAAAACAACCATTCTACATCAACGTCTGGCCGGATGATGTACATACTCCGCTCTTCCCGTCTTTGGGACGCTGGACCGACACCCGGCGAGGTCTTTATCTGGCAGTCTTAGAGGAAATGGATCAGCAACTCTCAAACTTGTTTAATCGAATCAGGAACGATACCACCTTGCACGACAATACGCTCATCTTAATTTGCTCGGATAACGGCCCTGAACAAAATGCTGGTTCCGCTGGTCCCTTTACAGGACTGAAAGCAACCTTGTTTGAAGGTGGTATCCGTTCGCCTCTCATCGCCTGGGGGCCAGGTTTAATCGCTGATTCGCTGCAAGGCACGATCAATAAATCATCTGTGTTTTCCGCGATCGACCTTGTTCCTTCTCTACTACATCTATGCGGTGTGTCAGCACCGAAGGACGCACACTTCGATGGCGAGAACATTGCTGACACTCTCGTCGGAAAATCTAAGGACTCTCGGTCAGCCCCTCTCTTTTTCCGTCGTCCACCAGACCGAAAGAACTTTCGCAGTTATAAGAATCTTCCGGATCTGGCAGTCCGCGAGGGTAAATGGAAGCTTCTGTGTGACTATGATGGCAAACGCCCTCGACTCCACAATCTAGAAACTGATCCCACCGAATCGAAAAACCTTACTGACCAGCAACTAGAACTGACAAAACGCCTCATCGCCGCGATACTCCAGTGGAATGCGACGATGCCCGCGGACGCCGGGGATCCTGACTACCCCATGAAAACTAGAGCCAAAACAACAACAAATTGAAGTGTCATTTAATATTTTTTGAACTATGATTGCTCTGAAACCGAACCAGAAAACAACACTATATAATAAGATCGAACAGCCAATTCGCTGATATTTTCCCATCAGGTAATATTTCTGTCGGACGGAATGACGCTGGTAATAGTTGAACGAAACAACTAAGCTGATTCAAGCTATCAGAATGCTTTACGACAGCTCATCCTGCCAGAAAACCTCACCAGGTCATTCCTTTTTTGCTGGATCCTAAAAGATCTAGAATCGCCTCTTGCAGTCTTGAGTTCAATGAGAGCCTGAACTACAAAACCGTCAATTATTCGCTCAAACTATCTTTTTATCTGGAAAACATTTCGTGTGGTCTCAGAAGGTTGCCCAACGAGGCATCATTGTGGCTGGTTGTTTGGCCATGGTCTATACCCAGCTCACGATGTCACCGGCGACCATAGAATTTGCCCGCTCTCTTGGTGCAACAAGCTGGCATGTTGGTATTCTCGGTGCTCTGCCTACGTTAATGTTATTCATGCAATTTGTGGCAGCGGTACTCGCTAATCACATCCACTACCGGCGCTGGATCTGGTTCTCTTTTACGATCGTACAAAGATTAGTACTCATACCCGTAGCCGCTGTGCCATTCTTCTTTCCCAACCTTTCCGATCAATGGTGGCTCTGGTTGCTCATTATCCTCACAGCCGTCAACCATGCTTTAATTCATTTCACAACTCCCTTATGGCTTTCATGGATGGGAGATTACCTTCCGCATCAGGGGTTGAACCGCTATTGGGGAATTCGTCAATTGTGGATGTACTGGAGTGGAATCATTTCCTTACTGGGAGGAGCCATTTTCCTGGCGGAAAGCGGTTTAGATATTCAGCAGGGATTCGCAACACTGATTTTTTTAGGCGGCATCTTTGGAATTATTGACATCCTCATCTTTCTCAAAGTTGATGAGCCTCCTGTTACTAAAATGAAAGAACCCAAACTGAAAGAAGTACTCTTAACACCATTCTATGACAAGAATTTTCGGTCGTTCATTTCATTCACCTGCTTTTGGCATTTTGCAGCAATGCTCGGGGCACCATTTATCAGTTTTTATCTACTCGACCATATCGGCATGGACGTCTTCCGTCTTTTGTTACTATGGACTTGTGCCTGGGTCGGCGGCGCAATTTTTTCGAATCGCCTGGGTCATTTGGCCGAACATTTTGGCAATCGACCCATGCTGATTCTGTATACCGCATTTAAGTCCACCAACATGTTCGGCCTGTTATTTTTGCCCCGCGATCCCATCGTCGCGTTTTGGATTATGGTTCCTATTTTTATTCTTGACTCGGTTCTCAATGCGGGAATTGCCATTGCCAACAATGGATTCATGCTCAAAAATTCGCCCGCAGAAAACCGCACGATGTTTATCGCCGCTGGAACAGCAGTAGCTGGGATTGTGGGTGGTCTCACATCAATCGCCGCTGGTGCTTTTCTAGTATTGACTACGGGATGGAGCATGTCATTGGGATGGATCGATTTCAATAATTTTCATATCATTTTTGCAGCTAGTTTAATCATGCGTCTGGCTGCCGCTTTTTTCGCTCGGACAATCCGCGAACCCGACTCTCACTGGACTGCACAAGTCGTGGTTCAACTGGTGGGTGTAACTCCCTTACGAATTCTCCGCTTTCCTGTTGGATTATATCGGTCGTTTGTTTCTGACGAGAATGCCCCCCCCTCCCGCAAAGAAAAACGTAATCGTAAAAAGAATTCGAACTTAGACGAGCCCGAGTCACCTTAACTCCACAATGGTACTTGCGAAAAGTTTTCGACTCGTCCGCGACCGGATGATTCCCAGATCAGGTTATAATAATCCTGAACTAAAACGCGTAGGAATTATTGCATTTCGAGTTCTTTGTACTTCGCATCTTTATCAAGCACGGTTCCCCAGACACGATTCGATGCCTGATGTCGAGAAGGACCAAAATTAATGATCGGACCGATCCCCAGATCAAGATTGTTAATCTTCTCCAAAGCATTGATCACATTTTCGGTTGTCACAGTTTCACCGGCTGCTTCCACCTTCTTTAATCCTTCAATTAAACACTCTGCGGCAATAAATCCTTCAAGGGAAACAAATCCCGGTTTTGACAGGGGGTAGTATTTTCGCATGGCAGCACGATAGCGTAAAACCCCAGTTGCGTTGGAAAGATAATAAGGTACAACCTGCGTGACAATGACTCCTTCTGCATACGCTGAGCCCATTTCTTTAAATTGCTGCGCCAAAGGGTCACTGCCTACAAAGGAAACGGCTGCAGTCAAGAGATTGAGTTGGCGATCTTTCAACTGCTGAACCAGCAAAGCTGCCGGCTTATAAGTCGCTACCATGATCAAAGCATCAATCTGATCTTTTAGTTCTTCAATGGCTTTGACCGCACTCGCAATCTGTGTTGTATTCCGCTCATAGCCAACTCTGATAATATTTTCCGGTTGAATATTATACTTTTCCAATGCCTTGGCAACACCAGCAAGACCATCTTCGCCGAATGAATCGTTTTGTGCAAACACGGCGATTTTACCTGGCGCGATGCGTTTCTTTTCAACAAAATAGTGCACCATGGCTGCGGTTTCATCAGCATAGCTGGCACGATAATTAAATACATAGCGATCGGGGGGATCACGCCTCAAGCTTTGCGCACCGGTAAAAGGAGCAAAAAAGAGGTATTTGTTTTCATTCGCATAACGAAAAGTCTTTTCTGCGGTTGGCGTGCCTACATTACCAATCACGGCAAAAATCTGATTACCCTCAAAGAGTTCCTGCATATTTTCCAATGCCTGATTCGGCTCATAACCGTCATCCTTCACAATGAGTTCTATCTGACGCCCCCCAACACCTCCGGCTGCATTCACGGACTTAAAACAGGCCTGCATTCCCATTACCATATCATAGCCCAATTCTTTATTGGACCC
>NZ_CALEMX010000607.1 GCF_937910335.1 uncultured Gimesia sp.
TGAAAATACAGTAGGCGATTACAATTATGATTAACAGTGCACCGATAACATTAGGCTTGTTTTTCTCTTCTTCATTCTGTTTGACGAGCTTGTGCAGGAGCTTGCCTTCAGGAGAGAGGTCTTTTAATTCAACGGCTTCCTTGGCTTCCTCTGCTTTCCGCTTTTTGCGCTCTTTGTTTTCATGGTCTACGCCCAACAAAAACAGGATGCCGACGACTGCGAGTGCCAGGATGACCTTTTGGCCGGTGCTGAAGAATTCATGCTCAGGCATAGTACATACTCCAGTTTATATAGTAGATGATGCAGCCGGAAAACACACAGGTGAGAACGAATATCATGAGACTAAAGCTGAACTCAGACATTTTATCCTGTGCACTCAGATGAAGTTGCTGGACTTCATGGCTCAGGCTTGCAAACTCATCTGTTATTTTTACTTTCTAGCGCTGGTGCCCCTTGGTGTTTTGAAAAGATCAAACTGGAATGACAGATATCGCACAAATACAGGCAAATCTAACATAAATGTGCCTCCGAATAATTTTTTCCTGGCTCACACTCAGGAGGTAGTCTGATGGGTAATGGTGCCGAGCGCGATGTGATCATCAAGCTGAAGCTGGTCGCTGATTCAAGTAACCAAGCTACAGCGAAAATCGTTGCAGGTCAAGCAAAAACAGTCGTCACGGCAGGAAATGCGAACTATAAGAAGCTGGAAAAAATTGCGATAGATCAATCGAATAAGCTCACTCGAATGGGTAAATCCCAAGCAGAACTGCAAGTTCAGATCGCGAAACTCAGCACGACAGAACAGTTCGAAGCCCACAAAAAACTCACTGAGCGAATCATTGATCTCCTCGAAAAGCAGACAGCCAGTCAGGAAACAGAGGGTGAAAAGCGAGTAAGGCTTGCTGATAAGGCCAATAAAAAAGCGGAGAAAGCGGCAAAGAAACATGCTGAAAAACTTAAAGCAGCTCAGGAGGCTGTTGTCGCCGGACACCAGAAAGCAAATGAATCAGCAGTCGTCGTAGTGCAGGGACTGGCTGATATGGTCGAGGGAGCTGCCAAGTTGGGATTAGTGAGCGAGGAGAATTTCGAAAAGTTTACCAAAAATTTCAATATGGTTCAAGATGGTATCAAAGTCTTTAAAGGATTCACGGATGTCATCTGGAAAAGTCGCGAGGGGTTAGTCGCATTAGGCACAGCCACAAAAGCCCAGGCAGCGGCGAATGAAATTCTCGCAGTGAGCAATAATAAAGTGGCAGCATCATCCGTGGTGGCAGGTGCATCAGGTACTGCGACTGCCGGATCAGGTGCTGTCGCTACAGGTGCGAAAACAGCAGGTACAGGCATCGCAATGATTGCAGGTGTTAAAGTGCTCGCTGCTTTGGCATTGGCTGCTGCTGAACTGGCATCAATCGCGCTTGTTCTGGCTGAGGGATTCTTAGCTATAACCAGAGGGATCGAATGGCTAATCGGTGCAAGCTGGGATTGGAATGAAAGTATACTCGTTGCAGGTGACAGCTATCTCCGAGCAGCAGAGGATGCAGAAGAAGCCCAAAAGAAAACAGAAGCCGCTGAAAAGAGAAAGCAAAAGCTGCTCGAAGCTCGGTCTAAGTTCGAAGACGATGAAGCCAAACGAGCTGGATTCTCTAGAGACATGATTAATGCGAATGACGCTGTGGAAGATGCGCGTCAAGGTGGTGGTGTCAGCGACGTTGACAAAGAACGAATCGCAGCTCTGCGAGATGTTCAGCGTGCAGAAAAAGCTGTCGCAGAAGAAAAGAAAATCCAAGAGGAGCGAATCGCTGCCGGTCATTTTCAAAGTATAAAGAATCGCGTGCGGGTAACAGCAGATCTCGAAAAGGCTCAGGGTAGAATGCTCGCTGCTGAGCAGAATCGTCTCAAGTCAATCATGGATCAAAAGAATCTGATCGGAGAGCAGATCAAAGCCGAGAAGGAAAAGATCCAGATCGGTAAAGATGCGATGAAGTCTGAGCAGCAGAGAATCCGAGAAAGATTCGGACGTCTGTCAGCAGCAGATCAGGAACGGGCAAAAGAAATCGGCAAAAAGAAAGCCGGAGGTCAGGAACTCAGCAGGCGTGATATTCAGGAACTGGAACGGCTTGGGCTCGCGGGGGATCATGCTTCTAACTTCTATGCGAAAGTGGGTGCTCAATCTGGTGCTGATGAAGTATCTGCCAACTTAACTCTCGTCAAAAAGAAAAAAGAACAGACAGATTCAGAGACCAAAATGAAAGAGCTTGAGCGGCAGGAATTATCGAAGACTGCCCAGGCGGATCAAGCACAGGCATCGGTCATTAAGCAGGCTGAGGATATGGCACGCACGACTCATAAAAAAGTTGAGCAGTCTGCTGAAGCACAGAATCTCAGTCATGAGGATCTGCCTGGATACCGTAAGCCAGCAGACATCGGGAAAGATGCTCAGCAGGCTGCCGCTGATGGTAGCGATGCAGTCGAGAAGGCATCGATGGAAGTCGTTGGTGCACTGGGTGACACGTTCGGATCGATGAAGAAAAGTCTAGAAGATATGAAGAAAGAGATCGAAAAAAACAAACTCTTGGAAAAGGCGTATAAATCCTGATGCAGCATTCATACGGCAATTATAACCACGCGGAGAATGAAGCAGAAATCTCGATCACACGATCAGGTCTCGTCGCTGATAATGGTTTCGTTTATGGGTACACAGAGACGTGGGCAATCAAGGGCATCCTGCATGGAGACACTGATGCACTTCTGGTGACAGCGATGGCTGAACTCCATGCAGCCTACTCTATCCAGAATCAAGATATGGTCTGGAAAAAAAACGGGACGACAATGCATGAGCTGATCAGTACGAATACGCTAAGCGGTACGCGCGTGACGACACTCCCCCAATTCAGCAAGGTCGGTCAAGGTGAGCTGACGACTTTCAGATCTTACAATATCGTTGTTTCTGCTGATATTGCTTTCGCTGGTCTGTATCCTGACCAGACACAGACGATTGATCCCACAAAATTGACACTGCTCAAGTATGAAGAATCGATCGATTATACGGGAACAGGTGGTCGGCGATTCGGATTCCTGCCGATACTCGAAGGAAAATATCAGAAGCAGCAATTCACTGAAAAGAGTCTGGTGGGTGTGACTCAATCTGGATTGTCTGTCGGTTTGGGTGCTCGCCCACTTCCCAATGATCCACTCTGGCCTGACGATGAACATCTTGAAAAGCGTCAGATCAGATATCCACCAGCCAGAAAGCGTGGCGGTTTCGAAATAGAGTACCCGATTCACTGGTCTTATACATTCGAGCGGAATGATCAATTCCCGGCTCCAACCACATAAAGGATTTTTAACATGGCTTCTCATATTTGGATCGGCGGCGCTCCTGCCATTGCCCAAGTCGAATACATCACGGTCCCATCAGATGTACTGAATGGCTACGTTTGCGAAATGGCAATCGGGGTCAAGACGCTCTCGGTTGAGATCGTCGGAACGGATGAAGTCACCACGACTGCTATAACGGCGGCGGCTGAAATTATTGCGGCCTGGAATGCCTCTGTGATTCCTGAGTTCGCAGAGATTACTGCATCTGCAGGAGTAGACTCAGATGGTGAATTAGACGGAAGAGTCAAGCTAACGGCGTTAACTGCTGGCATACCATTCACGGTTACTGTTGCCGTGTCTGGTGGATCAAACGAAGTTCAGTTGATTACAGTTTTAGGGGCGACCGGAGGAACATTCACGCTGACATTTGGTGGGCAGACCACGTCGGCATTAGCCTATAACGCAAGTGCGGCGACACTTGAAACAGCTTTTGAGGGTCTGGGTTCTGTGGGGTCTGGAAATGGAACGGTGACAGGCGATGCTGGAGGACCATACACAATCGAGTTCACTGGTGCCCTCGCTGCCACCGACGTTGCTTTAATCACAACAGATGCAAGCAGTCTGACAGGATCAGCGAATGAAGTTCAAACAATTACAATACTGAATGCACCAACGGGTGGCACATTTACACTCTCTTACGATGGAGAGAGCACGACCGCTCTGGCCTACAATGCGAGTGCAGCAACAATTGAAGCGGCGTTGCTGGCTCTTAACTCAATACCTTCTGCGAGTGTTTCTTGCGGCGGAGGGGCGTTACCGGGGTCGGCGGTAACGGTCACTTTCCAAGGAGCTTTGGCACTGACCGACGTTCCGATGCTGATCGCTAATTCGGATGCGTTGACCGGGATGACGATGGCATCGGCGACGAGTCAAGCGGGTGGCAGTTCGCTAGCAGACAAGGCTGTCGCGTATTGGAATTTCAATGAGTACGATGATGGATTCCCCGCTGATTATGATTTAACATGGGATCTTATATTCCATACCGACGTTGTTGGTGGCATGGTGTTGTCACCAACAAATAATCTTTCTTTGCTAGGACCGGAGAATAACAATTGGCTTTATCAGTTGTTTACACTTCAGAGTGGCGGGATCATCGGAGGGTGTATAACCAGCGGGACAAATAACAAAACCAGTGTTAACGGAGCTGACTCGGAGCTTAAATTCACTGAGGATGAGCCGAGTAGTTTTTCGATTTGGTTCAAGCCAGTTGGCTCGTTTTCTTCCGTGCAAAATTTAATGTCAATGGGTGATAATTATAATTCATCTATGTCAGATTACTCTTTACGTTTGGACAGTTCAGGTTATCCTATTTTCAGAAGGCGAAAAGGAACATCGTCATGGCATGAGCAAGCCGGAACCACAGCGGCGACGATTGATGCGTGGAATTTGGTCGTGGGTGTATGGGACCCCGACAATTCTACAATTAAAATCAGCATCAATGGGGGAGCGTTTGAAGAAACAACAGGATTAACTGTCGGCACGACTGCGGTTGGATCAAGTGTTAATTTTCAGTTGATGTCCCGTGGAGTGTCAGCGGATTACTCTGGCTATATGGATTCAGTCGGCGTGTTTAATGATGTTCTGACAATCAGCGAGGTGGGAGATCTTTATAACTCTGGTGCGGGAGATGACTACCCATTTCCATCAGGTGGTGGTTCCAATGAAATCCAAACACTCACATGGACAGGGACGCCAAGCACAGGGTCGGTCAATCTGACATTTGGGCAGTCTACACTCGTCGTTCCCTACAACGCGACAGCAGCGGCGTTGCAGTTATTGCTTGACGATGCAACGGCAATTGGGTCTGGGAACGCCTACGCCACGGGTGGACCGTGGCCCGGAACCGCGTTATCGGTTGAGTTTATCGGTGATTTGGCAGTCTCTAATGTTCAACTTTTTACGGTGGATCTTTCCGATGTTTTGACCAACATTACCGAAACCACCAAAGGGGTCGCAGCTCCAACTGCCACAGCGGTGACATCCCTCACTCCAATGAGTATAGCAAATAGCGTTGCGAACTCCGGGCCGAATAACTGGGATGTTGCGGCGAACTTTAACACGAATACAGTCCCGGTCACAGGCGACACAGTTTTCATCTCTGACACTGATATCAGCATCTTCTACGGTCTCGCTCAAAGTGCTGTGACTCTGGCAGCATTGCATATCGAGCAGACTTTCTCAGGCTTCATAGGTCTGCCTCGCACGAATACAGATGGAACAAATTCGTACTTCGAATATCGGGATTCTTACTTGAAGATCGGGGCGACATTGCTCAACATCGGAGACAAAGAAGGCGATGGCTCTGATCGCATCAAGATTGATCTGGGAACAGTTCAGAGCACTGTTCTGATCACAGACTCAGGAACTGGAGAGGATGCAAACACTCCGGCTATTCTCTTACTCGGAACTCACGCCAGCAATGTGATCGACATCAATCGCGGATCCCTGGGAGTCGCTTACTATCCAACTGAGGTCTCTACGATCGCCACTTTGCGGCAAGCATTCTTCGATGATGCGGCGAGTGACACGACAGTCTATCTGGGTGCCGGTGTGACGATCACTGACATCATTAAGACAGGCGGTGACCTGGATATCAATTCAGCGACGACGACTTTCAGACAGGACGCAGGAGAGACGACGATCCATGCCGGGGCTCATGCTTCACTCAATGTGAATGATGGAGCTCTGAACTACAATTCCACAGGTACGGCGACTGCAATCAGTCTGGCAGGTGATGCTGTTTTGAACTTCAATCAGGATCGCAGGCCGAAGGCTGTCACAACCATCACAAAGAAAAGTGAAGGCTCAGAGATCTATGATGATTCGGGCTGCATCAGTTCTCCAGTCATCGTGATGCAGAACATCAAAGATTTTGGTCAACTGCATTTCGCAAGCAATTACACAGTGACGCTCACATAAGGGATTCCTGTGGAAAAGAATTCTACAAAGTATGAACACGTTGGATCAGTTTCTTATCCAGGCATCGTGCATATCGTGGGAGCGAGGTACACTCGATCGCATGGCATCGCTCCCGGTGTCTGCATGATCGAGATGGCTCCTCAGACACTCAATTCCAAAGATAAGAACTATGTGAAGATCGAGCAGAATGGCTATTTGAAATTTCAATTCGATACTGTTGAAACCAAAACAGATTCAGGAGGTTTCGCGACCACAAAAGAAGATACGATTCAGATCCTGATGCAGGGCTGCCGAACAGATAAAGCTGCATTGAGACGCGCAGAGAATAATGAGATCTGGCAGATCCCGATATTCGACCGTCGGTGGAAATGGAAATTCGGATCTTTCTCCGGACACTGGAACATCAAGAAGAACGGCGTGATCGAGAAACGCAAAGAGAAGACATCCCGCGAGCTGGCTGATCTCTGTCTCGAAGCAATGGGCGAATTGAACTACGACACAAAAGATCTCGACGAACTAGAGAAGCTGAAAAAACTCAAGTACAGAAAAGCAGTCAGGCCTGAAGTTCACTGGGATCGCATTGCTCCAGCTCAGGCATTAGAGGATCTGGTCAACTCTGTTGGCTATCGTGTCTGCTTGGGATGGGATGATCGAGTGAGGATCAGACGGGCTGGAGAGGGTGCTCTGCTCTCGACTGATGATCTGATGAGCGGAGGCTTCGAGAGCGATCTGCCAGAGGTGCCTGATTCGATTACAGTCGTTGGCAATCACACAATGCACGAAACAGCATGGGAACTGGAAGCAGTCGGACTGGATGTTGATGGCATGTGGAAGCCGATCGACCATCTGAGTTATCGACCATTCGGTAAGAATGGCTGGGCCATATCAAGCCCCCCGAATTTCTTCGGAATTGAGCAAGATGTCAATGATGCAAAAGACAACACCAAGCCGAAAGATCCTGAAATCGTGCGGAGGAAAGAAC
>NZ_CALEMX010000608.1 GCF_937910335.1 uncultured Gimesia sp.
TGATTCGAGCCTGGATCGATTCCTGGCTCAACCCAAATGGGAAATATCGGTTCAACGCAGGAACATATTTTTCTGGACTGGCAATAAAATTCTTTTTGACTTCCTCGGAAGGAAATAAATAAGTACGGCCATCATAAACTACAGCATGCTGGGGCGAGCCTTTGACAATTTTTTTGCTTTTCACCAGACAGACAGCACAATTACCATCCAGGGCGACTGGAGCTTGCTTTGCTTCTTTTGCATCGAGCATCGGGCCAGTTAAGGCGATCGCTGTCCACATTACGGGTACCATTAAAAATCGAGTCAACTTCATCAAATTCTCCTGAAATTTATACTTTACGTTTTTACTGTTGAGGCTGAGCCTTTGAATTGCTTCAGAAACACCACTCTTTGTGACATCATGCGTTTCATTAGAACGATTCCGGTCTCATAAGTCATACAGCCATAAGTCATACAGCAAGTATTAACATGCCCAAGTATTACCATGCCTCAGGAACAAATCTGTGGAGTATTTCACACTCCCAACATGTTTTTCACTTCTCACAAATCGATTCCATTGAAAGAAAGCGAGATCACAGGGTAGCGTCTCAGAAAAATCAGTCTTGCATGAATTTACCAAGTATTGATAATGAAGATCTCTCTCCCAGAAATCTCATTTTCAGACATTTCCCAAGTCCTCTCTCACTATCTAGTTATAAAAAACCAGGTGCCTTATGTGGTGCACGAATTGCCAGTCGGATGTGGCTGCAGAAGTCTCTGCAGACTCTAAGCGAGTATATTGTGCGATCTGTAGTAATGATCTCGGAACGACCGCGGCTGCACGTATTAGCGATAAAACTCAGGAAGCCCGCAAGCTATTAGCCCGCTGGTCAAATCGCGAGGTATTGGATCCTTATGGTCCTTTGGCCAAATCAGAACTTCGACCCACATCGACTTCGCCTCTCTTCAATCAATCGGAAACTCATCCCCTGGAATCGATGCCGCAAACGTTTGCTGAACAGGAACGAACTAGTGAGGAACCCGCTGCTTACCAGACTCCGGTAGAAGAGTCGACTCAGGAAAACGTATTTCAAACAGAGGATCATATTGCAGACACAGCGATTGAAGAGCTCGAGTCTGTTTCCTTTCAAGAAACCGCAGTCCCAAAATTGCATGCGGAGTATCATAATATTCAGACTTTGATTGAAGAAGATGATCAAAGCCCAAACTGGCTGGCGCTGGTGGGACAATTAATGGCCTATGGTGGAGTCGCCGTTCTGACAATTGGAACAACGCTTGTCCTCTGGGGCTATTATGGCGGTCCCGCAAACTATGCCTCGACAGGCTGGCTGATCAGTACCGCCGGACAGATGCTGTTGTTTCTGGGTGTAATTACACTCGTCTCTGCAGGTATGGAACAGGCAACCACATCAGTGAGCCGACGGATTGATTCACTGAGTCAGAGGATTTTTCTGTTTGAAAAGGCGCTACTGGATCAACGGGAATCTCCAAAACATCAAAGCAAAGATTCACAAGTGCCCCCATCGGACTCGATTGCCCCTGAAAGGGCATCCCGCAAGTCAGCCTGAATTGTCCCTGTCAGTCGGTGTGGTTTATCCTTATTGAGATCTGATACGTTTCGTTACCGGAAGGACTCGTCTTCGAGAGTTAACAAATGCTGCTTGAGCGAGGTCCCCTGAGGTGCGGAAAAGCCTCCCAGTTTTCCTCCGGATGCAATCACTCTGTGACAGGGAATGAGTATCGGAATTCGATTGGACGACATCACAGTTCCGACAGCTCGAGCGGCACGGGGTGCTCCTGCTTTCTTTGCTAGATCGCCATAGGTGATCGATTTCCCGTACCCAATTTTTTTTAATTCACGAATGACTCGTGACTGGAATGTTGTCAACCGCGGCAAGTTGATTTTGATATCCTGGAATTCAACGAGCGCTCCTTGAAAATAATCCTGGAGTCTTTCGTGTAAATCCGGAAACCAGTTTTTTTGTTCGATTTTTTCGCCGGAGTTGACCTGATCTGAGAGATTGAGAGCCTTGACTGCTTGATGAACATCAGCCGCAGAGTGGTGTCCGATTAGAAGCCGATCGACAGTCTCGGCGCGCCCTAAAAGTCCGCACCAGCCGATTTCCGTAGAAAAAACGGATATTTTTAAGGGTTCAGATTGATCAACGGCAGCTTTATGTGATGTTCCAGAAACAGCTTTCGGAACTGAGGCAGTACTTTGACCCATCTGAAATTCCCCGATAGAATGGTTTACATCGAAAACGTATGAATTCACTTTCTTTCATTTTAAGATTCGTGTTGCCGAAAACACAAGATAATAGAGCCAATATGCATCAATACAGTATGTTATCCGACGATTTTTTTATTAATCTGAATTTGTGCACCGAAATGACGTTACCTTCATCGCGGGAGACTGTGCTGAACTTTTTTGAACGGGTACAAAAATCATTTCCCTCAATGCAGAACTTTTATAACCGTGGTGAAAACGGTTTCATGCTGGAGGAAGATAAGAAAGAGACCGGACGCCAGCGCTGGATGTCTCTGGAAACTCAGCGTATTTGTAGTGGTTACTTGAATCCCAATGACCCAGATGATGGTCTGGAGCAGCATCAGCTGATGCTGGAACTGGTACCCTACATGCTGTCCGTCAGTCCGCTGGATTGTGAAGCCCTGGATTATGTGGTGGGTTTTGACTTTTCTTATCAGGGGAATCACGATGCATTAGTGGCCGAAGTTCTGGGAACGAATCAGGCCATCGACAGCCTGTTACAGATTCCGGGGTCGCGTGCTCTCAACTATGAGCCTGCGATCACTCTCAGTCTGGACGACACCTGCCGCTGTCAGGCGCGACTTCATATCGAGACGCGAACCAACGCCTATCAGGTGAGACGTGAAGAATATTCCGATGAACAGATTTCTGTCTTCTTTACTTTACGACAGTATGGAAGTCTTTCTGCTGACACGAAACTGGATGAAACCATGCTGAATCTGAAAACCAAATCGGATCAGTTGATGAATGATTATGTGATCGATCAGGTTTTGCGACCTTTAGCTCAAGCAATTTCCACGAAATAAAGAGTGATTTGTAGAATCCGGGTCGAGCAAGTTTCAAAAAGATTCAGACCCTTATAAAGTAGTAATCAAAGCGTGCATCCATAAACATCAAACTCAAAGGGGATTCCTTCGTGGCTTTACCATTAAGCGATTTTGCTCAGTCTCTTACCGTTGAAACTGCCTTCAGCGTTCTGGCGATAGCCAAACAGTTAAAAGCAGAGGGAAAGGATGTTGTCGAACTGGAAGTGGGAGACAGTCCTTTTGACAGTACGGCTTCTGCGAAATCAACGGGTATCGAAGCCATACAGAATAACCAGTCGCATTACTGTGCATCGCCGGGGATTCCTGAGTTCCGAAAAGCTGCTGCTGAATTTGTATCGCGTGAATTTCAGGTCGCTGCCAAACCGGAAAATATCGTTGTCGGACCGGGGGCCAAAGTTTTTGAGCAGTTCTTCTGTGAAGCGTTTTTAAATCCCGGTGATGGCGTACTCGTCTTTAGTCCTTATTTCCCTACCTATCTGCCTAATATTCAACGCCGTGGCGCACGCATGGTTTTGTCAGATCTCAAACAGGAAAATAATTTCAGCCCTGATCTGGCTGACATTGAAAAGTTTCTGGCAGAGGATCCTGCTCCAAAAGCGATCTTCCTCAACTCACCGCATAACCCCACTGGAGGCGTCATTGCTGAAGCCGACCTCAAGGCGATTGCCGATTTGATCCGCGGCAAGAATATCGCTGTCTTCAGTGATGAACCTTATTGTCATATGGTTTGGCAGGGGAAACATCACTCGATTCTGGCACAACCGGGAATGATGGAGCAATGTGTTTCGGCTTATACTTTCAGTAAATCTTACAGCATGAGTGGCTGGCGTCTGGGCTTCTGTGTTGCTTCTGAAGAAATCGCTGCTTCGATCGGGAAAATGGTTAACACGACTCTTTCCTGTACACCTCCTTTAGTACAGCTTGCTGGTGCTGCTGCATTGAATTGTGATTCCCAGGAACGCGATGAGGTCATGTTGAAGTTTCGGGAGAAAGTGGTTCTGCTAACGAATAAGTTGAATCAGATCGAGAACTTTCATGCCCTTGATCCACATGCCACGTTTTATGTGTTTGTCAATGTCGCTCCCGTCTGCAACGAGTTAGGAATTACGAGTCACGGGCTGGCGCTTTACTTACTGAATGATGCTGACGATGATTTCGGAATTGCGTGTCTCGGTGGAGAATGTTTTGGTGATGCAGGTCACGGATTTTTGCGATTCAGTTGTGCCGAGCCCAATGATCGGCTGGAACAGGCGATTGACTTTATTCCAGTAGCCTTGTCCAGAACAGATCGAATCAGCGGATATCTGGAAGCAAACCCGTCTGCGCGTCTGAAATCACCTTATCCTGTTTAAAACCCTGCATCATTCAATTTATCTGGCAGGCAAATCAGTAGCAGAAAAAACACGATATTTCAGGGATGTTATGAATCGTTATCAAACACTGATTCGCATTGGGCTCATTCTGTATTGGATCCTGCTGTTTACTGCGACTCATATCCCGATTAAAAAAGGAACATTGCCACAAGGGACTGATGTCCCCCTGCATTTTATCGCTTATACGGGACTTTCGTTTCTTTTGATTTGGTGGCTCTCCTTCAAATGGGATAAACTGACTCCCTTACGCCTGCTCGTCGTATTTGTGGGAGTGAGTTTGTTTGGCGTACTGGATGAACTGTTGCAGGGAATTCCCGTGTTACGGCGCGAGCCAAGTGTTGACGACTGGGTGGCTGATACCCTGGGAGCGTTGTTGGGAATTGTGATATTTCTACTGGTACGCAAACCCTGCCAGCGACTTTTCAACCGATTTCAAAACGATGACGCATCGTGAATCGTGCGATTTTTGACTGAGCAATGAGTTCAAAACCAGGATCGCATTCTCGCCTGTGGCCTACACTTCTTTGCTGGCAGAGGGAGTTCGCCAGTTGCGTTTCGATTTATTCAAGAGTGCAGCCGCACCCGCTGGTCCCCATGTTCCTGCATAATAAGGCTCGGGAGTATGGTCGGCTTGCTCCCATTGTTCTAGAACGGGTGTTACAAACTTCCAGGCCGCTTCCAGCTCATCGCTGCGAGTAAACAGCGTTGAATCACCTCTCAGTACATCCATCAGCAGGCGCTCGTAGGCTTCAGGCAAACTTTTGTGGTAGGCATCTTCAAAAGCAAAGTCCATTGTCACCGGCTGAATCTGATATTGCATGCCGGGCCGTTTGGTCGAAAACTGCATTGAAATCGACTCTTTAGGTTGGATACGGAAAATGAGCTCGTTTGGTTTCCGTTCCACCAGAGAGCATATATCACCATCGCACTCGACGGTGGTAAACAGATTCATGGGAGGATGTTTGAATTGGATGGCAATTTCACTAACGCGTTCAGGCAATCTCTTACCCGTCCGTAGATAAAAGGGGACGCCTTCCCAGCGCCAGTTTTCTACCAAAACTTTCATTGCAACAAATGTTTCTCGACGTGAATCTGCGGGCACGCGATCTTCTTCCCGATATCCGGGTACCGCCTGGCCAAACGATTGTCCCGCCGTATACTGACCGGCGACAGCCCAGTCTGAAACATCGCCTTTGCTTCCCGGCGAGAGTGTTTTTAATACTTTTAATTTTTCGTCACGAATTTCTTCTCCGCTGAATAGCGCGGGAGGTTCCATGGCAATTAAACACAGCAGTTGCAAAACATGATTTTGTAATACATCGCGCAAGGCGCCCGAGCGGTCATAATAGCCTCCTCGACCATGTTCTATGCCCTGTGATTCTGCCACGGTAATCTGTACGTGATCGACATGATTTCGATTCAAGAGTGGCTCGAAGATTGAATTACTCAGTCGGAACAATAGAATATTCTGTACGGTTTCCTTACCGAGATAATGATCGATTCGATAGATCTGGTCTTCACTTAAAAGTTCGCTGAGCTGCTGACTCAATTCCTGTGCAGATTTCAAATCGTGGCCAAACGGTTTTTCGATCACGACCCGCAACCATTCTGCATCAGAATTTCGGGGTACCATCTTTGCACGGGAGAGTGCCTGAACGGCAGGATAAAACAATGAAGGAGCCGTCGCTAGATAAGCAACGCGTTTGGTGATGATATCCCCGAGAGTTTCGCGTTCTACCGCTTCGATGGAGGCTTTGAGTTTTTCGTGGTCATTTTCGTTAGTGATATCGACTTCACGATAAAACAGCCGTTTGGAAAATGAGGCCCATTTTTCATCAGTCACAGTGCCCGTACGTGTAAATTGTGAAACGGTATCTCGTTGTTCGTTTCGAAATTGTTCATCTGTTTTTGACCGTCGCGCCAGGCCGATGATCGGAAGATCTGCAGAAAGAAAGCCATCGCTCCAGAGATCGAACAGTGCGGGAATTAATTTTCGGGCAGTCAAATCGCCTGAGGCACCAAATATCAGAATGGTCGCCGTCGTCAGATCTATCGAAGAATTTGAGTTGGCCATGACTTACATCCATGTCTTTTTAATGAAAGTATATTTCTATGAGAATGAAACGTGTATTTACACACAACAGGATTTCAGATTTTTGCCGAAAGCTGTTCAATGAGGGAATCCAGTTCGCCTTTGAGCCGCGGCAAGATTTCATCATATGAATAACGGCCTAAAGACTCGCTCCCTTTTTTCAGATTGACATAATTCGGACCACACCACAGTCCGAGATCTGCGTCATCTGTTTCTCCAGGCCCATTCACCCTACAACCCATCACTGCAATCGTAATTTTGTAGTCTTTGGCATACTCGGTCATTTGTTTGACATCTGCGGCAAGATCGACAAACACTTCGTTTTCGACCCGAGAGCAACTGGGACAACTGATGATGTTTAATCCTGGCAAATCATAATCGACCACGGTTCGTACACGACCAGCGGCGATATCTTTTAAAATCGTGTGACCTGCTTCAATTTCTTCGCCTTTGCGATCATTGGGAACGGTCAAGGAAACGCGGATTGTATCTCCGATGCCTTTACTGATAAGTTGCTCAAATGCCATTCTCGTTTTAATGACTCCATCCGGAGGCATCCCTGCTTCGGTCACTCCTAGATGCAGGGGAATATCCGGACGTTTGGCAGCAAACCGCGTATTGACTTCGATGACTTTAGCCGGATCGGAATCCTTGAGCGAGACACAAAATCGAGTAAAGTCAATCGATTCCAGAAATTCGCAATGATCCAGAGCGCTTTCCAGCATGGGTGAGATCGAATCATGGGGATCATATTTTTCCAGTTTTGCCGGATCGACAGAGCCGCAATTGACTCCGATACGCATCGCACAATCATTGTCCTTTGCGATTTCAGCAATAAATCGGACCTTCTCCTGCCAGTGTTTTTCTGGTTCATGATGATACAGGTGTCCCGGGTTATATCGCAGTTTGCTGACATAAGGCGCGATAACTTCTGCCAGTCGATAGTTTTCCTGCAAATCGACGGTTAATGGAACCGTTGTCTGTTTTCTGATTTCGATGAGTGCAGCCGCTTCTCGTTTGTTGTCGACTGCGATGCGTACAATATCAGCCCCCGCCTGCTCGAGTGAGTGAATCTGGGCAACGGTTGCATCAATGTTGCTGGTTTTGGTCGCTGTCATACTTTGGACGGCAATTGTATTTTTGCCTCCAATTACAACTGTACCTATACGCACTTCTCTGGTTGGATTTCGGGGTAACTGCAAGTTGTCTGTTCCTTTAAGAAAAGATTGCTGAGGTCTCTCAAGCTCACGAATTGTAAAAGATCCCGGGTCCAACGTCCATTCATGAAAAAAGGAGAAAATTCAATTGGGATTGACAGATTTTAGATGTCGATTTACAAGCCGTCGGTCAATTAATGACATTTTATGCGAAAACAGCGGATACAAGAAGTAGGTGGGATAAAAAATGAATCGTCATATGGCATGGATGCTGGCCGTTTTGTGTCTGATTTCAGGCTGTGGTTCCGATACGCAACCGACTTCACAGCAAGCGGTTAAACCAAATCAAACAGCAGAGAATTCTGTGCAAAAATCTGTAAAGGCGTCCGAACCCACCTCAAAGGATGCAGCGCAACAGGACGCTTCTTTACAATCCGCGGAAGGGAATTCTCTTGAGAGGACTGCTGGTAATGCAGCCGACCTCAAAGAAGCGGAGAATTTATTCCTTGAGGCGATCGCGTTTCAGAATCAGGAAAATCTATCAGAAGAGAAACAGAGAAAACTGACAGAAGCAGAGCGGATCAAACTGGCAAAAGAGAGACAGGAAAAACTGGTTAGTTCGGTCAAGTTCTTATCGATGGCGATCAAATTGAATCCACAGGAATCGAAATACTATTTTCGCCGGGGAAGTGCATGGGCAGATCTAAAACAGGATGCAAATGCGATCGTCGACTTAACAAAAGCAATTGAGATGAGCCCGAACAATGCTCAATTTTATTCTATGCGTGCTTTATTTTTCCTAACGCGTGGAGGTAGCCAATTGGCAATCAAAGATTTTACCAAAGTGATTGCACTCAACCCAAAAGACCATCAAGCTTATAACAACCGGGGTTTATTGTTTGCGACATCTGGCAAACTAAAAGAAGCTCGGGCCGACTTTGAAGAGGTCTTACGTATCAAACCCGACAGTATTGATGCTATGAACAACCTGGGGTTTGCACTGATGAATTTAAATGAGACAGATAAGGCATTTGAGGTCTTGAATCATATCATCAAACTGAATCCCAAATATCTGAATGCGTATGACAATCGTGGTCTGGCCTGGCAAAAACAAAAGAAATTTGCCAAAGCTGCTGAAGATTTTACCAAAGCAATCGAACTTAGCCCCCAGAATCTGAAATTTTATCGGCAGCGAATGGTCGCATATGAAAAAATGAATCAACCAGAAAAAGCCAAGGCTGACTCAGAAAAAATTGTCTGGTTGCAAACGTTAGCAGGTATCAATGATCGCATTGCTAAGGCACCGAAAGATACTAATCTGATCCTGGCACGGGCACAATTTTATCTGAAATCAGAGATGCGTGAAGCAGCGATGACTGATTATGCAAAAATCGTCGAACTGACTCCGGATACCGGGAAGGGGTACTTTATTCGCGGTGCCCTCTATCTGGAGGAAAACAAGTTGGATCGCTGTATTCAGGAGTGTTCACGTTCCATCAGTATTCAGCCTAACCCGGAAGCGTATTCAGTTCGTGGTGATGCCTTTATGAAGCGTGGCGATTTCGAATATGCGCTGCGTGATTTCGAACGGGCTAAACGGATTGACGAGATTGTTGCGAAAGCCTATCTAATGCGATCTAAGTCGTTCAAGAAACAAGGAAAACTTAAAAAGGCGGCACAAGACTTTGAACGTGCCGTTGCGATAGATCCTGCCTTAGGTCCTGCGAAGTTGAACAAAGATAAAACGGTTGGAAAACCTGTCATTCGTCCGATCAAGTGAGGCAATTTTAAATGAATGGTGGTTTTCTGGACGACGCGGGATTTTCAGACAGTCGTGATCAGATCTCTGACGCCTATTCGATAGATGATCTGTTGTTCGTCAGTTTCAACTCGCGTGTGATTGCATTGAACCGGGATACGGGCAATCTGTTATGGTCCTGGAAATCATCAAAAGGCAGGTCAAATATGGTCCTGGAAATCATCAAAAGGCAGGTCAAACTATGTCGCAATCCTGGTCGATGACGAACAGTTATTCGTTTCCATTGATGGTTATACCTATTGTCTGGACCCGTACACGGGACGTGAGATCTGGTTTAATCCTCTGAAAGGATTTGGTTACGGTATTCCCACAATTGCCACCGCGGAACTCAACACGAATTCTTCTGCGGCTGCCGAGCTAAACGCTCGCGAACAGCAAAGCCGGCAAACACACACGCAATAGCCTGAATTCAAGATAGCAATTCGGCGTTTGTCAGATGCCAACGATTGGGGTCGAGAATCGTTTCTGAATCGAATTCTTTATTTTGTGGATTGGCATAAACAAAGACCTTTGTTTCGCCGTGTCGTTGAAAAAATCCGAACCGGGAAAATAGCTTCCTCACTTCTTCCCGACCAAAATAATTAATGACAATCGAATCCAGTCCTACTTGTCGGCAATGATTACAGAAAGCCGTCAGCATCAGTTTCAGTGACTTCATATCTTTAAAGAAAAAATCTTGTATCCCCGCTGCGTAATCACCATTGCGACCTGATTCCCCCATAACATAAACGATATATCCCAATAGTTCCTGATTGTAATTTTCCAGTGTCATCACATGAAATCGTGTATTGGGCTCTTTGCGAAAACGCCATTCCAGAAAATCACGAGATCGATCTACCGTCATGAGCTCGCCTGAATATTTTGAGAAGAGCGTTTCAAATCGACCATCGATGGGGGCATCAAAGTTTACTTTATTGCGGTGAGTCAAAAAAGTTCTCGATTCAAGAGAATACGCCCTCATTGCCAGATCAATGAGGCTTGAAGCACTTTTCCTCAATATTGTGGAGCGAATTTTATCTTTTAATTTATATTCAGATCGAATGGGTTTCACCCAATGCTGAAATGTTCCCACTTCTTTGTAGCGGCAGCGTTTGAAAATAGCTGCTGCGTCTACAGTCATGCCATAGACGAAATTAAAATCCGTCTCCGGAAGATGTGAAATCAGAGCGCGTTGCAGTTTCAGAGCAGCCTGGGCAGATCGATGTTCTTTATCGATATTAATTGCTTCTGCCTGTCCAACAAAAATTGGTTTGCCATTATAGCTCATGCGACGAGTCAATAAACCTGTTGAACCGATGAGTTGTCCAGCTGCTTCTTCTCGGGCCAGCCAGCAATAGTTATCTCCAAACGGATTCTGATGATGAGTCCAGTTAAACCATTGCGCATCGGTTTTCTTGAAATTCCGATTAATCAACGAAAGCAATTCTTCCTGATTGTCACTCGCAGATGCCTGAGTGATTGAATAACCCATGCTTTAAGAACCTGTTCAAGTTTTCTAACTGGCGACGAATTGTGGTGATAACTAACATTCATGAAGTCTAGGTCACTCACATGGGAAGTCAAATTGAATCCAAGCGGTTGGGCATCAGTGATCAAAGTCATAAACAGCAGGACTGTCTTCAAGCAGAAATTTGATTCGCTATCATCCGGTTGCATAAGTACTTAAGAGTAGTTCAATGAGACCCCTGTTCGCTTCAGGAAACTGCAGTTCAGGAAGGGATTTCACAGGAAACCAATTGAAGCCTTTCAGATTCTGGTCGATCAAATCTTCCTGAAGATGAGCGGGCTGGCATAACCAGAAATGTAGTTTCACATCTGCATGCTCATACGAATGCTCTTGATAAAGCAATTCTTTTAAAGCGATGACTTCGAGCCCCGTTTCTTCCCGGCACTCTCTGATGGCACATAAACTGGCTGGTTCATCAGTTAAACATTTTCCACCCGGAAATTCATGATATCCGGGTAGCGGAGATTCGGTATCTCGAATGCCAACCAGGAAATGCCGTTGACATTCGACAACGGCAATCCCAATTTGATTCGTTTTCCGGGTGTTCATGTCATCATCCGTTGCATTCCGGAACCGTCTCTATGCTCTGTGAGCCTTTATCGGTCCTCAGTCACACGGCCAAAAATCATGCGACCTGCGCTGCTTTGCAGGACACTGGTGACGACAGCATCTACATCTTGCCCCACGAGATGATTTGCCTGTTCACAAACTACCATCGTTCCATCATCCAGATATCCGACGCCTTGCGCCTGCGATTCCCCTTCTTTGATGATTTTCAATTGAATATGTTCTCCGGGCAAGTAGCGGGGTTTCAAGGAATTGGCGACATCATTGAGGTTGATTACATCGACTCCCTGGACGCTGGCGACTTTATTCAGATTAAAGTCGTTAGTCACCACTTTTCCACCAAGTTTTTTCGCGGTAACCACTAATCGCTGATCAACGGTGAGTCCTTTTTCTTTGTCCGTTTCATTCGCATCATACATGGATATATCTATGTTGGGATTGTTCTGCAAACCAGAAAGAATATCCAGGCCACGTCGTCCGCGAACACGTCGAACTTTATCGCTGCTGTCTGCAATATCCTGGATTTCTTTCAGAATAAAATCGGGGACGATCATTTCCGAATCCAGAATTTTTGTTTCGACAACATCCGCTATCCGTCCATCAATGAGCGCGCTACTATCAAGCACCAAAGGACGGACCCCTTTCAATTCACGTGAAAATTCCACATAGGGGACGATGAATCGAAAGTCGTCCTTGGTTTGGAGTAAAAAAGATATACACAGATAGGGCAAAGTCAGGGTCGTAATCATCACGACTCCCTCTCCCCAGGGAGTTTCTTTAATCACAGGTTCGAGGGCCTGGATTAACAGATAACTGAGGAGCACTCCGACCAACAGCCCAAAATAGATGGCTGACATCACTTCAATTCGCTTGCGGCTGATAAGAAGATCCAGACAGGTTACTCCCTGTGTCAAGATCATCAAAAGCACAAACGCGATCAGAGGATATTGATCGACTGGACTGGGGGGATTGGAACTGACAAAAGTGGCAATGGCTCCCGCACAAACGAAGGCGTAGAGCACTCGGATACTTATTAACAACATGTTAGATAAATCACTTTAAGTATAAGACAAACATTCTAGTTATTTGTTCCCATAAGTACCCTGTATGCTAACATGCTTTAAAAAAACAGATAATGTAAGTCCACGAACTTAGTTCGGACTTGAACCAAAACATTCCTGTTCTCCGGAAAACAATATCAGACATCCAGAGAGTTTGGGAATGATTTTGAAATCGGCAAATGCAAGCTTTGTCGAATCATCTCAGTAAATTCATAGTTCAGTCAACCTGACGAACTAATCTGGCAACGAGATTTCATCTCTCTAAAAATCAGCAGCATTCCATCCATTCGTGAATTCAACAGCCTGAGGATGCTCTATTTAGTTCAGGACCTCGTCTATTCCTTCACCAAATTTTCTGATGGCATCGAACCTCTGATCGCTGTTTTCGTTAACAGATGCCGACATAACAAAATCATTGTGTGATCTCCCAAACACACAACATATTTCAGCCTGCAATTCTCAAAATATTGAACCTTGTATTTTCAGGCTGTTATATTAAACCTTTTGCCCATTATGAGCAAAGGGATACTCGTTCACTATATCCAAACGAAAACTTGTACGCCACTGAAAAGTAATCAGTATCAAATGATTCTGAAACATAATCGCAATCTTTACTTATACAGTAAGTATTTATTCGGAGTGACTTTAGAATCGACAATGACTTAAGTCTCATTGGTGCCACGCAGTTTTCCGGCAGAATAAACGGGCATGGAATTTACCTTCCAGAAAGTAAGGCATCCCGTTCTATCCACGAACAAAAGATTGGCTTCTCTGAAAGATAGATATCAAAACGGGATGGAAGGTTCCCGGAAAATGGGGCATGGCGTTAGCGAATTTGCGTTATTTGTAATAAGACAGAATTTTCACAAGCCTGTGTCCAGGTTTATCGTAACGTCTTCAAGGCCATTTGAAACGAATACAATAGAATGAAACGTGTTATGGTCAAATGGGATACGTTCTAGAGAAGAACATATTTTCAGAAACAAAAAGACATAAAAAAAGTGCTCACGATCATGATGAACTGTGAGCACTTTCATTCCAATTTGAACGAGTCTCTGTCTCTTAACTGCCTGCGCTGTTTCCATCCACGGGGGGGGCAAATTTGATTTTTTCGATGTAGCGGATGATGTGCTTGCCTGAAGAATCGAGGCGGCCCGTACAGGCACTGACTGCCTTCAGAGTGTACTCATAATGCAGGTTGTAGTCAGATTCGATTTCGACCTCCATGTCCTTGGTAATAGGGTTACCAGGCTTGCCGATAATTTTTAGAATCTCATTATTCAAACCGGCAAAGACGTTCGGGCCGTTGCCTAGATTCCTCTGACCCAGGCGAATTGTGTTCAATGATCCATCTTCATTTGCCACCAGCCGCACCTTGATGTCAGGAAATATTTGTGGTTCATCAGAAGCGTCTGCGCTGTCAGTGATCGGCATATTGACGTTAAAATCGCCTTCCGGCTCAACAATATTCAGCGTCAGCATAAAGAAGATCAAAAGTTGAAAAACCACATCGATCATCGGTGCCATTTGGGGCTCGATCTTTTCAGCTTCTCGACCTGAACTGCGTAACTTCATAGGAATTGATCCTGCAATGATAGTATCTGTCACATTGACAGTGATTTCAAAAATTGTCGCTATTGAGTCTTTTGTGTCGCCTTGAAGGCAAACTTGGTAAATCCATTTTCCTGAGCGATCTTAATTAGATCCTGGACTAGCCCTGTTTTTACCAGAGCATCCGTTCTTAAGATCACAGGAACCTCTTTCGGGTCCTGATTTTTCTGTTTGTAAATTCGTGCTTCCTGTTCGAATTTTGGACCAAACTGCAATACTGGAATTTTTTCACCGTTATAAAAAATATAAGCTTCGGGGTCGGTAATTTCCCCCTTATCATTTCGCTCAAAACCAATATTCAACACCAGTTCGTCAGCCGCTTTGACTTCTGGCGGTTTTGCCAGTGAGTCCGAGGGCAGTTTGACACGTTCATCTGCCTGGATCTGTTCAAAGTTGGTAATCACCATAAAAAACGCAATTAATTGAAAGACAATATCAATCATTGGCGTCATATCGATTTCAGCGACTGCCGGTTTATTGGATTTTATTCTCATTGAATCACTCTCTACTCAAACAGGATTTATTGCCTGCAACTCTCTATTGCATGCCATCTGTCTGATCGCTCCAGGTATTATTTCGAATTTGAAGAGAAACGGTTCATCAGACTTTCGCTGATCATCCCCACTTCGAGTGAAAATCGAGAAACGCGATTTCGAAGCAAGCTGTAGAAAATCATTGCTGGAATCGCGACTGTCAAACCTTCCAAGGTCGTAAACAACGCGGTGGAAATACCATCTGCCAGTTCCGAAGGTTTGGGAGATGTGGCAGAATTCGCAATGGTCTGGAAACTCAAGATCATACCATAAACGGTACCCATCAGTCCGATCATTGGTGCGATGGCACCAATCAACGCCAGATAACTCAGTTTGTGTTCCATGGCCATATTTTCATCTTCGCCGACTTCCTGCATGCCTTCGACGGCCTCTGCATAACCCTGATTGAGTTTACTCAGGCCGGCAGCCAGCACGCGCGCCACGAATGAGTCATCGCTTTTCGCTAACTCGTAGGCACCCTGATAATCTTTCGTGTTAATTTTTTCTTCAAAGGCGGCAATCAGATCTGGTGGCATGAGGTTATCTCGTCGAATCGAGAGTACATTAGCCATGATCAACGCGACCATTAAAAACGAAAGTAAAAGCAGAATCAAACCGAAGAAACCAGAGGCACGAATCATCCAGGACAGAAAGCTTTCTGTTGCCGCTGCCGGGGCAGCTGCGGGAGCGTCGCCACCACCTCCTGCCGCGGGTGCCTCACCAGCGGGAGCCGGAGCTGGCGCTGCAGCAGGGGCTTCGCCCGCTGGGGCAGGAGTTGCAGCGGGTGCTTCGCCCGCGGGTGGTGTTTTTGCAGCGTCCTGATAAGCCCAGCTATTGCTGTTCAGGCCGAGCGGCGTCAACACCACTGCGCAAAGAAGTAATATGCTCAGGCTTCGGTAAGCCAGTGAAGTCTGATTCCGTTCCAAGGAATTCCCCATCATCATCGTTGTGGTCTCCGGTCTACTGAAAGGAGTGTTAATCGTGGATCACTTGTGACTGGACATTAAAGTCTTTTTTCAAGTTCCTGCTATTATTTATAGGTCAAAATTGCATTGTAAAGGGAAGACTCACTGAATCTTTGCAGCAATCTGACATTCGTCTCAAAATATCAGCTTCCTGCGGCTTTTTTGGACCATTCACTGTTTGGATACTGCTGTTGCAGGATGGCACGGGCTTCTACGCCTCGTTCCGGTTTCTGTACTTTTCCCCATAATGTGGATAGATGAAAGAGCGCCTGAGCATGAATCGCAGGTTCTTTTGAAAACAGAACATCGATATGCAAATAGGCGATCAATGCCTCTTTGGATTCACCTAATTCTCGAAAGCAGTCTCCCTTTCTTAAATAGGCTTCTGCTAGAAGAGGGCTTTGCTGCGAACTGGTAGTTTTGATAATTTCATCAAGAATTTTGATTGCTTCTTTTTGCTTTCCGTCTTTTTCGAGACATACGGCACTTCCCAGTTGTGCTGCCCGCTTGCTGGCTTGCTCTGGTTCTGTTTTCGCATCCATTTTGGCTACTGCGTTAAACGCGGCTAAGGCACCTTTGATATTCCCTTGTGCAAGCATTACACGCGCCTTCATGTTTTTGGCATCCATCTGGTAATCTTTCCAGGGAGACCTTTCTACAGCGCCGAATGCGGTATTCGCTGCCGTGTAATCTTTTTTCGCCAGATGGGCTTTGCCGAGCAGTTTCATTGCCGAGTAATATCGATAATGATCTCCATTGGCTTTGACAAACGTATCGAGCATTTTAATCCCACCATCCAAAGCAGCCGGGTTAGAGAGTGCACTTTTGGAGGTCGCCCTGGCAATCATAAACTGCAAATCTTTCTTTAGATTGGCGCTCCCTTTCGCTTGTGCTTTTTTATACTCTTCTAAGGCGGCAGCATAATTCCCGTTTGCTTCCTGATTCCGTGCGATATTGAGTTGTGGTGGTTCTCCATCCCAACGTATGCGCTGCACTTCATTTGCAGGAATCTTGACGCTTTTTGTCCCACGTTGTAAAGTCAGTTCTGTCTTAGAATATCCTTTGATATCTCCTAACAGCGGGCTGCCGCTATTATATTGATAAATCGTATCTGCTGCTTCGAGGCTTGAAACTGACAAAACTGGCAGAGTTGCCAGAAGAATCAATGTAGACCAGATCGGGCACTTCATGAGTATATTGCTCCTCAACGATAATTGATGTCTCACCGCGGTTTGAGATTCCGTCTGATGCTCCCGAATCAACGGGAAGTTTCAGACGTCTTTGGAATCACCTTCCGGACGAGGTCGTGACTGTTTTTGTTGTTTTGCCTGTGCGGCTTTTTTCCTGGCAATTGCTTCTTTACGAGCTGCAATTTCTTCGGGCGACATTTGGGCCAGTTTGGCTTTACGAGCCGCGATTTGTTCTGGTGTTAATTTTCGTTTCTCTTTGTCCGGTTCACCTTGCTCCGGACTCTTTTTCGTTTTAACTTTTGCTGGTGCTGATTTTTCCGGCGCTGATTTCTGCTGTGGTTTACCAATGTTAATGTCTGGCAGAGAAGACTTTGCTGGCTCAGATCTACTTGATTTAGTAGCCGGCTTCGGCGCTGAAATTTCAGGCGGTGCTGAAATCAGTGGCGGTGCGCCCATATCTGCGGCCAATTGATAGGACGACGGCCCTTTCTTTCCAGGCTTCAATCCGAAGAAGTAAAAGGCGACAGCACCTCCCACTCCCAGGAGAATGACTGCCAGGAATAAAACCGTATTACTCCCCCCTGTTGCCTCTGAAGGATCGGCAGATTGTTGAGCGACCTTCTGTTGCGTGTTAGTGGGTGTTGCAGAATTGAGCTGCTTATTTTCATTTGAGGCTACCGTTTCGGTAACAGAGACAAGCCGCTCCAGGTCTTGAGGATCTTCTCCTAGATCGGTCTGAATCTTTCGATAGAGCTGATTGAATCGCTCCCAATCCTCGTCTGACAGATCGACGCTGATCTGACCGAAGACGTTCGTCTCGTATTTCGCCTGTTCAAGCTGCTTGGCATCATTCTGGGCCACACCATATTTGTGACGGCATTCGATGTTATTGTATTGGGCGTCATAATACATTTTCTTCAAATCGTCGCGACCAGATGAAGCCACTGAACCTTGTAACAGGCGGGAGAGATAGCTCCAACCTCGAACGAGGGCCCCGTCTTCGAGTGTCTTTCCCTGAATGGCTTCCAGGTATTTTTCTTCAGTATCCGGCTGACCACTGGCTGCCCAGTTCTGTAAAATGGAAGCCGCTTCAAACTGAACTTCAGGTGATTTGTCTTTCTCTTTGAGAACCGGTGTAATCAGTTTTAGTGCTTCTTCAAATTCTCCCTGTTCCCGTTTACAATTGACGAGACGAAGCGTGATCCCCACCTGGAAATTCCCGGGAATGAAATCGCCTGTCGCTGCCTGACGTTTCTGAATTTCTTCAAATGCGGCAGCAGCTTTGTCGTAGTAATTTCGGGCGATGGTCGGATTCTCACTGGCTCCCTGCCCCATCCCAAAATAGGTTTCACCGATCCAGACCAATGAACCGTAAGTCTGGTCTTTTCTCTTAAAGATATCCGACAAAAAAGTTTCCAATGACTTACGGACATCATCGATGCGTTTGGTATCGCCGGCCGCCTTCAGGCGTTCAATCTCTTCTGTGATTTTTTCACCCAGTTGACGATACATCTCGGTAATTGATTCACCACCAGTCCCCGATGCAGAATCTTCTAACTGTTTCATCGCCTTGCGGGCCAGTTCAATCTGTTGCAGACCAATGTAAGCTCGTAGTTGAAGTTGGTAGACGAGGTTTGCAAATTCACTGCTTTGAACCCCGTTGGCAGGTCGTTTTTTGCCTTTCGCAAGATGAATCGCTTTCAAAACCGAATGAGGGTCTTTGCCTAGAATATCGATGGCCTTCTGGTATTGGCCATTATTAAGCTCAATCTGTGCGAGTGAAGTTTTCGCGGCTGTGAGATTTTCTGGAGTGGCTGCCGTGGGTGGAACTAATTTCTGAGTCGCTGCAATCCCGGTCAGCAGATGTTTTTCAGCCAGTTTAGCCCATTCACTCACATTTGCAGGTTTTGTTTCAGATCGACGTGACATGCTCGTTAGATAGCTGTTCCAATAGGCTTGCCCTGCCCTGATTTGCGCATCGACATATTGTGGAGCCGTTACAGGAACTTGTGAATACCATTTAGCGGCTTCAGCCGGTCGATCTGTTTGACTGTAGATATTGCCCAACTGAATTTTTGCATCATTGGCTCGGTCGCTTTCGGGCCATTTGGCGGTAATCAGATTGCAAACACTTTCCATGTGCTGATTATCAACATAACGCTGCTCCTTAGGAGAATCATTATAAGCTTGCAGGTAACCAGCCAACGCCAGATAGGCCGCATCCAAGGCAATCTGGGCACTGTCCTTGTCATGAAAGTTCGCAATATATTCACCTAGAATCGCACATTCGTAACTGCGTCTTAGATTGTAATAGGTATAGCATAGGAGAAATCGTGCGTGATCCAATTCCTTAGGGTCTGTTTTGGATGTTGCCAGCTTTAAAGCAATTTTCAGAATGCGAGCCGTTTCATCCATAAACTGGTTGAGTACAACCTGAGCTTTCTTTTTCTCTGGTGCCGTTTTGGCAGCGGCAACTTTGTCTTTTAAACTCTTGGTCTGTTTAACACGGTCTTGCCCTAAACCATACGCGGTCTCGAAGTCTTCGGGATCTCCGCCGGACCTTCCCCTTAGACGGGAATTGATTCGGCCCACCATCAGACGGGAGACATCACGATACTTGCCTCGGAAAGCATTTACAAAACGGGCGTTCGTTAAAGCCTGACGCAGGATGCGTTCCTGATCAGCCTTTTTTGTGCCTTCCATATTTGCCAGTGCTTCCTGAGCACGAGATAACTCCCACATAATTCCCTGACCGATGGCAGTCCGATTCCGGGAACGATTTTCTCGCAACCACTGTTCTGATTCGTTGATAACCAGTTGATAATCTTTTTTCTTCTCATCATTGAGACAGATCAATCGAAATTGCAGGATATTATCTTTGAGCTGTTTTATGGGAAGCGACTTACCGGGATGACCTAGTAACTCATTGTAAATCCCCAGCGCCCGTCCCAATTCGCCCTGTTCCTCAAAACACTTTCCTTGCCACATGCGGGCATACAGTCCCCCCACCTGACTACGATATCGCTCGTGAATTTTAGCATATTCCTCAGAAGCCTTTTTCAACAGGCGGTTGAAGTCGGCGCTGCCGGGATCATAGGTTTGCGCTTCTGCATAAGTACACTGGGCCAGGTCAAGTTGTGCACTCATGAATTGAATTTCGGCTTTTGCCCTGGCTTTATACTTTTCGGGCTCTTTCTGTTTATCGATAAAAGTAGCAGGAAATGATTTCCAGGTTTTTTCATGCAGATTATAAGCCTTTTGAAAAATCGCTCGCGCCTGTGCAACCAGTTTTCGCGCCGCTACCTGATATTCTTTTTTATTCCCTTCAGCTGGTGACCGTGCTTTTCGGCCTTCGACCTCTGCTTTTTCAAGAATAATTTTGCCGCGTTCGGTATTTGCGGTTCCCGCTTTGGGGTGATTGGGGCTTTGCTTCGCAAACAGTTCGAGTTGTGCCAAGGCCAGATTGAGCGTTTCCTCCTGATCTTTTGGCAGTTTTTGCGTCCTTGAAAACACCATTAAAGTCATGGCACGTTCAAAGGGAATTAATTCTTTGATCTCTTTGGGTGTTTCTTTGGCGGCAGCAATCTGATCGAGATATTGCAGAGCCGTATCGTGATAATTCTTATCGCGTAATCCCTGCAGGAACTCAAGATACTGCTCTTCAGCAGATGTAGAGGAGACGCAAGTCAGAATCGTAAACAGACTCACAATCGAAACTAAATGGAATAGACGCATATTATTAATTCCATTGCCAATGAACAAATGAACCTAAATTGAGAAACATGAGGAGCCTCGCCTGCGAAATCAGGTAAAAAAGGCAGTCGTATAGAAAGGAAGTACCTCGGCTGTCATTATACCTACTTCTTATGCAAAATGTTCGCTGATCGATTGGTAATTTCTGGGACCTGTGAATTTTCCAAAGCTGAGAGAGAACCAATCTTTACAGAAAACATCTATAAATAACAGCATATCCCGATCGCATTGTCTCTGCAAGAAAGATGCCTCGAATCGTTAATATTTCCGGCGGTTCAGCCAATGAGTCCGTAAGACCGACACTATAAATAACGAGTTCCATTTGATTTGTTTACCACTTTTTTCATGAGAAGAGCAGAGTAAAATGACTCTTGTTCACGTGAAGGAGAAGTAAAGAGCGGCAAATCAAATCATCAGCGAATTTGACGATGGACTGAAATGTCTATATAAGAGGATTCAACGCAGACGAATAAATCAACTCGGAGAGGTGGCAGAGTGGCCGATTGTGCCGGTTTCGAAAACCGGTGTGCCGCAAGGTACCGGGGGTTCGAATCCCCCCCTCTCCGCTCATTTGATTGCCGTTGAGTTGTAAGCCTATAACTCAGCGGCATTTGCTTTATCTGGACCGCTCCAGAGCTTCCTTTTTGTGGCACAATTTGTGGCGTTTTGTGGCACGGGGGTTCTCTGAAAGGTTCTGTTGATGAAGCAATCATCAAAGCAAAATCGTAAGACAACATTCCGAATCGGCAAAGTCCGTGGCGATCTGCGTGGGAAAATCTGGTATCTCACCTACCATGAAAATGGCAAGCGTTTGCGACCCAAACTTGGTCCGGACAAAGAACAAGCCCGGCAGATGGCTGCCCGTATTAATTCTCAGCTCGAGTCTCATACTCACTCAGTCTTCAATTTCGAGCCAGTAAGTATTGATGATTTACAACAACGCTGGCTCAACCATCACGAACAGGTATTGCGGTCCTCATTACAGACCATCCGCCGTTACCGGGCTGCGACAACCCATCTTATTAATTTTATCGCGCAAAAAGGTGTCGCTTCGAAAACATCTCTGTTCCAGGTCGGACATGCTGAAGAGTTTGTACATTACCTACGCACAATCAAAGTCGCTCCCAATGGTCATGCGAATTCCCAGAAACGCCACCTGCTCGACAAAGGCATCAAATACATCCTGCAATGTTGCCGAAGCATGTTTGGCTACGCGATAAAACGACGGCATCTTTCTCCGTATGCCGAAAACCCATTCTCCAGTCTCGATCTGGACCGCATCCCAATCGAAAACGCTAAAGTCATTTCCATTTTCAGTCCCGATCAGGAGAAGGAATTTCTGGAAGCCTGCGATGATTGGCAGTTCCCAATTTTTCTTACGCTCATACTGACGGGGCTCCGACCAGGAGAACTCACCCACCTGCTGCTACCTGATGATCTCGATCTGAAATCGGGAATGCTCTACATCAGAAATAAACCTCATTTAGGATGGCAGGTCAAGACTCGAAATGAACGCGATATTCCGATAATAGATGAACTGAGAGATGTCCTGAAAATCACCATCGGCGACCGACTTACAGGCCCAGTCTTTTTGCAACGCCGTTACACGTCAACCTCCGTACGACCTGAGTTAACTGGCCATACTGATAAGCAACTCGAAGACTTACTTAAGAAACGTGTAGTTAACACAGAGAAGAGCTCTGGTAAGACATTGGACAGAGTTCAGTTGATGAAACTGGCACGAAAGATCTGGCGCGATTGTGGTTCCTTAAAAACAGACCGGATTCGAACAGAGTTCATTAGATTGTCAAAAGAAATCGATCTTCCTCAATTCACTGCTCCCAAATCGCTGCGACACCTGTTTGCCACCAGTCTGCAAGACGGGAACGTAGACCCGTTAATCCGAAGTGAGTTGATGGGCCATTCCACTTCTGCAACGAATGGAGCGAGCCACGGTTTAGGGATGACTGCAGCTTATACTCATTCACGCCCTGAAACGAAGCGAAATCAATTAAAGGATGCATTGATGAATCGACCTGGGAGAAAAATAGCTCGAGGCTGGATTAACAATCAATTCAGAGAGAGAGTACTTTATGATCCATAGTGAGAAGATGTGGTAATTTCTTGTTGCATTCGCTTCTGGGAGGTTTTAATATCAAAAAAAACAATACGTACACTTATACGCAAAACCTTTAGATTGTCGATTCATTATGAAAATGAACCTGTTGCTCGGATTGACATCTATCATTGTCATTTGCGGGTTGACGATTCTCCTGACAGGGGAACTGAATGGAAGCTTACCTAAATCCCCCCTTATGGTCGACAATAAACCGGAAAACGGAACCACCGATTCCCGAAAAGATGATTCCATTCTCAGAGATGCAAATTACAACTCCACAATACTCGACCCCGACCCAACCTACAAAGCAGATACTGAGAGCACAAAGTCACAAAATGAATCAAAGCTTGATTTGTCGAAGTCACCAAAAGTAGACCAAAATAATCGGCCATCCAGCAAGCAATACCAAGCATATCTGCAAGCTCTGAATTCAGTTCCACTGCCTAGGGGACGATTGGTCATTCAGGTTAACAGCGAAGCAGGAGTTGCTCTCGCAAATCGATACCGAGAACAACGACGTGCGGCCAAGCGAAGCCCTGTCAGGTCATTTTCTTCAGACGTAAATAATCAGTCAACAAACCCTCGCCAGACAGCAATGGAAAGCGCCATTGCCAGCAATAATGGTAAGCCCTCTGTAACTATCCCCGCGCGAGTTACGGACTTTACCTCAGCACGACCGTCTTACGCCTCTCAGTCGAGTACACAAACAAATACTCGATCAAAAACTGATCGATATTACGATCCTTCGTATCGCCCCTCCGTTGGTCATCACTATGTTAATAGCCACATACGTCGGGATGGCACATTTGTGAATGGGCACTTCAAAACAAACTCGGATGACAGCTTTGCAAACAATTGGAGTTCCTTTGGCAACGTCAATCCACACACAGGTAGAATAGGTACGCGTCGGCCTCCTTCCAACTATAGTGGTGGGAGTACATACGTTCGAGGCTACTATCGCAGCAATGGCTCATTTGTCTCAGGGCATTATCGCCGAAAATAGATCCCCGCCGACTTACAACGATGGAACGATATACCGCTTTATTTCAGAGAGACACGAGTACGGATTATTCCGACTGACACCCAAATATTATTGGGAACGCTTTCGTTACCGGGGATGCGAATTGTTGTCAGTAACCTAGCCCTTGTCACTTCATCTCAGCTAAATGGATCTTATGAATTAGTGTTAAATGACGAAAGACACTCTCCACTCCGATCCCTTTAATAATATGGCAATGACAATTAGCTTTTCTTCGAAATGATTGACCAGAATGCCCTGTTTTTATCATCAAAATCATATGTTGTGTCGTTAACAACATGCATTTCGATACCAGTCCCTTTCTCTGGGGGATTATAAACGCGAAAAGTTATTTCTGGGTCGACTTGTAAGTTTGTAATACTTGCCTGATCTTGATGAACCTCAAGCTGTGCGAGAGTCATTTCTTGTCGCTGATTTTCTTTTGGGGCATGCCCTCGATCAATAATATGTAAAATTCCGTCTGGTCGAAGAATGAAATGTCCCATTTGATAAACAATGTTCTGGACTTTTAATCTGTACTCTGATGCATTCGAATCCACGATCCAATTAAGAGGGGATGTTCCGATATTCCAACATGCAATTCCATCAAATGGTGCATGTTCCCTAAGCCATACTTCAAGTCTTTGATCTTTCAGAACGTTACCTTCTAAAAGCAAAACTCCCTCAACAGGCATCTCTGCCAAGATATTTTCATGTCTTATTTCATTCTTGCCAGAGTGTTGGGGGGGAATTTCGCTAAGTGGTACAGCAGTGAAAGGGATTCCAGCATTTTCCAGATTTTTCTGAGCTAATTCAAAGCAATATGGGTTTTCTTCAATACTAACTATGACCGACCCGTTCTTGAATAGGGCCATTGTACCGCTAGCATCGCCAGTTCCGACTTCCACAATTCGATGATAATCTTTTAGAAATTCGGACATCCAAACATAATCGCCTTGGGAACTAAAGAGTGAAGCATGCCCACTACTCCAGTCTTGAGCATATTTTTTTTTATTTGATCAATAGTCTCTTTTGATTTCAATTCTGCTGATACTTTCTTCTTCTCATTGCGTATCTTGCGAGCCTGTTTAGCTGCTCTTTTCTTATTATTCATTCGAAATCCTTTTTGTGTCTTACTGTAATATGTTGTGCATCATAAGTGTATTTATTTACTCAGGATTCCTGAACTCCTTGTTAGTATTTTTAGAGTGTCACACGTGCTACTCTTTTATCCTTCTATAAGTCAGAGATAGTTGTAATAAACTACTGGTTGAGCCTAGATACCGTTCGGCCGAAAAATCGAAGTTGAATAGTATTCGAGAACTTATTATTTCGATTTTTTTTTGTAATTTGAAATCAACCTTCACTCAAAATAAATTGATTTGCATTATCACGAGTGATGTGTTTACGTCCTCCGGCTCCCAATGGAATAAGAGTTCGTATCTTCCCAATTGAAACGTAAATATCAGAGGGCACACTCTTACTACCAGGAAGTTTAATAAAGGGTAGCAACTTTCCAGACTTTAAACTCTCATTCTCCCATTGGGGAATCATTCGAATAAAGGCATTTAGAGCGTTGGCATTTTTGACAACTTCATCGAAATCTACTGTCAAAGAGATGAACTCATGTATGATCAGTACTCCCAACTTAGCTTGTTTGTCTTTGGCAAGCACTGCAGTAGCAGCTAATGCAGGAAAAAATTGGTACTGGAGAGATTTGATCGAATCGTCAACCTCTTTGCCCATAATTCCATTTGAAAGCTGGGAAACTCGTTTGGGTATATTGCTTCGGGCGATTTTTGCTCCCTCTGCCAGTTTTTGCTTTACAGAGGGTCCAGCCGTTTCATCTGCCTTGGCTTCCACGGTAATGACTACCGGCTTCTTCCGTTTTGTTTTTCCCCATAATGCGAGGTCTGCATTTCTCTTACCTCCACCGAACTCGTCAAAAGCGATCTCCATTTCTGCGATGGCGTTATCAATTATTAGTCCTTTCGTCTCATTTCGACCGGATAAAATTGCTGTTAGTTCTTCTGGACAGCGAATTTCACCGTACCTGCAGTAAGCCTGGGCTAGTTCTTTTGCACTTCGATAGTCTTTCCAATGAAATGATCCACGGGCTGGTGGTGCGTAGGTAAACCAGTCATCAACAGTGTTGATTGTAGGACCATCTTCTGTTTTTCCTGTTAAATTCAACCCTTAATCATCCTGTTATTAGTAATCAATGTTCGCAAATAAGAACTAATCACACCATTTCCTGAAGCTGAAACTTATCTTCATAACTATCACGTTGAGCCTCTGATTTCAAAAGAGGGGTGTCATACCAATCAGGCTCATATTCACTAGTCTCGATGTTGTTATCTTCCTTTATATTTGAACTGCCAATAAGTTCTAAGAGGGGGAGTTCTAAGACATCGCTGTTGTCTAGCAAAAACAATCTATCTCCTTGACCAATAAAAAAATCCGATGCCTGCATTTTAAGAGAGGAAATATTCTGAGTATCGGGATATTCATTTTTGACAAATTTGCTAACTGCGTCTGGAATGGAAAAAAAGGCACGATTGGTATGCAAAAATAAGTGCCCTGCCTTTGAGTAGATACCGTACGCACTACCTGTCAGTTCTGGATAACTTAAAACACCTAGCATGTCAGGCTTATCCTGTCGTAATACGTCAGGAATAAAAAATACAATGCGATCTAGG
>NZ_CALEMX010000609.1 GCF_937910335.1 uncultured Gimesia sp.
TGATTCGAGCCTGGATCGATTCCTGGCTCAACCCAAATGGGAAATATCGGATAAATGTAATCAATGATAGAATTTACACAGATAGTCGATGAGAGAGTCACAAAGCGTTAGAAAGATCAATTGGTTGCTTTCAGGCAACACTAACTATCAATGAACTTAAACAGTCTGTTAAAGGGGCTGTCAAGGAATTGACTAACTTCTTTAATTTTCAGTCTTCGGAAGAGACTGATACTTTTACCTGTTGTTGAATTCTTGACAAAACTGAGTTTTGTAAATGACTCTGCCCAGTAAGCGAACTGAGCAGAGTCTTTAGATTCTCATCCAAATCGTTAACTTACGATTAGAATGTGGTTCCTTCAGCAGCAGTAATAACTGCAGTACCAGTTACCAGATCACAAGTTGTGTTCAGGTCACAGTCATCTGCAGCATCAGCGAAGCGAGAGCCAGCGTAGAAACTTTTGGTTTTTCCACCATCTCCAATGAAACCAGTGTAAGCATAGCTCTGGTTGAGTGCTCCGATTGCGTTTGAAATATCGTTTAATTCAGTGTTTACAGCGTAAACAAAGGGAATCATTAGGGATAATTCGATTCTGATTCGACCACATCCAACGTATTTCAGTCAAAATTCCCCCGTCAGGCACACCCTCTGCATATTGTATTCACAGGCAATTTTCCTGGATCATTAATTCAAAGAAAATGCCCGAAGTTTTTTTACTCTCTCACGAAAAGAAAAACTCTCTCACATAGCCGAAGGTCAACGCATCGACTTTTTGGCGTTTTCTACCAGTAAGTAAAGGGGACTCTACCATGTTGCGTATCGTACACCGCTTGTACAATGATGAAGCAGGTTTTATCATTTCTGCTGAGTTAGTCTTGGTTTTAACTATTGCCGTTCTGGCTATGATTGTTGGCTTGAGCGAAGTAGCCGTCGCTGTCAATACAGAATTGAACGACGTCTCTAACGCCATTGGTGCTTTAAACCAGACTTATGCCTTCACCGGATTCTGGTCAGGTAGCCACGGCAAAACTAAAAGCTACGTGATGGGCAGTGAATTTGATGATGCCTTTGATGACTGCGACTTGAACACAAGTTGTGATATTGTCTGCGGCGCAGAAGGACTGCGATCAGAAGGCGGATATTAAGATTTGATTTTGCTGACGATTGATCCCCTGGAATGGCTTAAGTCATTCCAGGGGATCATCGGAAGCAAAGAGTTGAATTCTTTTCGTCAAACCTTATGGGGAAGCTATAAAAAAAGCGACAGATTTCCTTTGAAATCTGTCGCTTTCATTTTACATCATATGCGAATCACAAATCAGACTAAGCGGAAACCTTTGGTTTTGCTGGTGCTGATTTTGGATTTGCTTCAGGTTCTGGCTTTGGTTGAGGAACCACTGGTTTGGCTGATTCCCGACTTTCAGGAGCCAAATTACAATTGCCAGTTGCACAAGCGGTAGTAGGACAGACTGTTGTCGGAACCATCGTGCAGACCTCATAAGGAACTTGACGAGCTACACACTTGGAGACATAACGCGTGCAGTTGACTGTTACCTGCTTAGGTACACAACGAGCAACACGATGTGTTACAGTAAATGGAACCTTACGAGTAACACACTCAGCAACTTTTCTAGTGCATTTCTCAGAAACCATTCGACAAGATTGCACAGGAACCTTGCGAACTTTTTCTTCGCAGACCCACTTACAAGTCTTATAAGGAACTTTCTGTGCTACAGTCTCTGTCACCCAGCGGCATGTCCGGTAAGGTACCTTTGTGACAACCACTTCAGGAACCATTTTGCAGACTTTGACCGGGATTTTATTCACAACGACTTCAGGAACATAACGTGTGACTTGAACCGGACAGTTCTGGCGAACTACCTGAGGCACATACTTGGTACAAGGAACCTGACAAGCAACTTTACGCAGTCTCCAGACCTTACGGCAGGATGTTTTACCTGGAACCTGCACCATACTCATCACAGGTCGTCCACAAGCATCAGTCGACCAGCAAGGGCGACATTTGCCCGGTTTATGAACCTGGCGTGTTTCCCATACACCACGTAAACGGTAGACCGTTCGCGAAGTGGTGACCGGTTTCATGACTGTGTAACAACGTTCCTGATTGATGGTTTCCGTAACAGGACGCATGACCGTCTTGCGGCACTCCTGTTCGATGGTTTCCACAACCGGCCGCATGACCGTACGTCGGCACTCTCGTTCGTGATTTTCCCAGATAGGACGTTGTACCTGATAACTGCAATCACGGTACTTAGTCTCGACCACAGGGCGACGCACTGTGTAACGTTCTTCACGTTCTGAAGTCTCGAATACCGGCTTTTGTACCGTGTATTCTTCATTGCGGTAAACGGTTTCATTCACCATGCGATAACAAGTTTGCTGCTTGTCTTCATAGACTGTCTCATATTCAGTGCGATAAGCCGTATACTGCTGAGGCTCTAAAACCTGATCGTAAACTGTACGATAGCATGTTTTGCGCTCAACACGACAAGCCGTATAACAGGCCGTCGGTTGGCAGGCTACTGTTGGACAACAGTTATAGCTTGCTGCTCCAAAATACCTGCAGGCTTCCGCGGAATCATTGACAGCCAGGATTGCCACGCTGGCAAACACTAAGGCTAAAGTATTTCTCATTATTCCCCCCTCCAAAAAAAGTTTCGTCACATGATGAAAGTGTGCGCGTTCCGACTTTTCATTTCATATATGACTGCCTTCATTATTGACATGATCCGAAAAAAGATGCAAATCAAAAGCTAACATCATACATGGAAAAAACAAAATCAGATCCTATTGTTACATTTAGCACTCAAGCATAGATCACATAGTTTTGGTAACTTGAGGAAAAAAGGACGATATGCGTCTTTAGTGAAGAGGTGGTGTAGTGTTTCACTTTATAATCGTTATCACCATTAAAGTTTCACAAATTCAACAACATGTGAACTTAACCTATTGTCAGATATCAACATGAGCTGCAAATACCACACACGATTTTCCATTTGACACCAAGCATTAAAACATCTAAATGAGTGGATGCATTCAAGTTCCATGCTCTTTTGAATAATGTTGTTTTACGTATTCGTAATCTGCGGGTGTATCCAGATCAATCAGAATTTCCGGATGATTGCATTCAAGTAATACAGGCTGAAACTTTTGCTTTTTCCATAAAGCATTAATTCCTTCATCTTCATTAAGTTGCAAGATTTCTTTTGAAACCGGCCAACGAAAAAAAGCAGGATGACCTTTTTGCCCCTGAAAAGTGGGAATCATGCAGGACGAGTTGCTGTTCCCCCAGGCATCGTAGAGCGATGCTAACAGGGCTCTACTGAGTAGAGGATGATCTGCAGGGATTAACAGCCAACTATCCTCTTCAGAGGGCTGAGAATGCGTATTGATCCATTCTAATGCAACGAGAACACTGGCTTTCATATCGGGAGGATCCGTTTCAGGCTGAATCAATTGAATATCCATTCCAGATACGTGTTCTTCTAATAGATGATCATCCTTTCTAGCCACAATGACAGTTTTTGTCACAAAAGAATTGTTTAATTCACGAACCAATCTTTGGATCACTGTTTCCTTCCCGAGTGAAAGCAGTAGTTTGTGTGTACCCATACGGCGACTCTTTCCCGCAGCAGGAATAATGGCGAATAGTCGTGGTGGTGTATTAACATGGTTCATTTGGATATAATCTCATAAATTAGAGATAATTTGATTGGTTGATGATCAAAGAATCACAAAAAATGTGAGTACTCCCTTTATGTCTGTTTTTGAGGTCGATTCGTGCAAATCTTATTAACAAATGACGATGGAATTCATGCCCCCGGTATCAGGAGTCTGCAAAAGGCCCTGGCAGAACTGGGAGAGGTCGAGGTTGTTGCTCCTTTATCAGAGCAAAGTGGTGTTGGCTTAAGTATTACTTATTTACATCCCCTTATGGTACATCAGGAGTTCGAAGGAGAAAAGCACTGGGGTTGGGCGGTTGCTGGTAGTCCAGCAGATTGTGTGAAATTAGGAATTCTTGAATTCTGTTCACCCCGTCCCGATCTCATTGTGAGCGGAATTAACTCTGGTTCCAATGTCGGAATCAATGTGCTGTACTCTGGAACGGTAGCCGGAGCCATTGAAGGAGCTTTTGCAGGCATCCCCTCGATCGCCATATCAACTGCCAGTAGTTTTTCCAACGACATCAAACCTGACTACGATCAATGCGCTGCACAAAGTATTCCGATTATAAAAAAGTTGCTGCAAGATCATTCAGACTCGGGTGGACTGTGGAATGTGAATTTTCCAGAAACCAGACCTGAATGGCCTCGTGGTGTGAAGTGGGTATCTTTGGGAGTCAAACGCCACATCGATGTGATGGAAAAAAGGCTTGATCCTCGTGGACGACCTTATTACTGGAGTGGTCTGGATCCAATTATGAATCATCAAGTAGAAGCAGGGACTGACATCCACGAACTTGCTGAAGGATTTGTGACTGTCACTCCTCTCAATTATGATTTAACGGATCACACAAAATTAAATAAATCATTGACTATTAGAGCAAACTGAGAGTTCGATCTGAAGCGAGACGAGAAGTCTTTCAATCGCTCTTGAATCAGGTTTTCAGCTGTCTTCAAAGTTTGACTTTTCCCTGCTCAACAATGTAGGATAATCAAATGAGAGTGAATTCACACTCAGGATTATTTTTTATGAGATTTCAACTTTTGCAGTCATATCTGACTGCCTCTTTAACGAAATCGACTCTAAACCAGCCGGCAGATCTTGGCTTAGATTCTGCATCAATCAGGCTATTGAGAGGTGAGCAGTGAACCACGAAGATCAGCTGGAAAGCGCTCGACCCACTTCCCGATTATTATCAGAGGCTTTCCCGAAATTGCAATCCAGTGAACTGCTACAAAATATTGTCGAAACAGACAATCTGATTTTACGAAAAATCCTAT
>NZ_CALEMX010000610.1 GCF_937910335.1 uncultured Gimesia sp.
GGTTTGCTGTTCCTGAATGTCTGTCTGATAACCGGCTTTGCAAAGGAAACTCAACCCCCTGCCCTCAAAACGGCCACAAAAACAACTGTCTTTCAGCGTGGCGATGGTGGATATCACTCGTTCCGAATTCCGGCTTTGATCGTTTCCCCTAAAGGAACGCTTTTAGCATTTGCGGAAGGACGGAAGAACAATTTAGGAGACAGTGGAAACATCGATCTGGTTCTCAAACGCAGCAAAGATAATGGAAAAACGTGGTCCGAGTTGTCTGTACTCTGGAATGATGGGGAACATACTTGTGGCAACCCCTGCCCGGTCGTCGATCAATCGACGGGCCGAATTTGGTTGCCTTTGACGTGGAATCATGGCAAAGACCATGAAAAGCAAATTGAAAACAAGACATCACTGGATACACGCCGTGTTTATATGAGTTTCTCAGATGATGATGGTGTGAGTTGGAAGACGCCATACGAAATCACAAAAACTACGAAAAAGCCGGAATGGACCTGGTATGCCACCGGGCCCGGAAATGGGATTCAATTAACGCGTGGTGCATACAAGGGACGGCTGGTGATTCCCTGCGATCATAATGTGACACTGGACGGCAAGATCGTGCGCAGATCGCATGCCATTTATTCAGACGATCATGGCAAGACCTGGCAGATGAGCCAGCCGATAGGTGAAAAGACGAACGAGTGTGCCGTCGTTGAATTGGTTGATGGACGACTTTTGATGAATATGCGCAGCTATCACGGCAAGAATCAGAGAGCAATTGCAATTTCTGAAGATGGTGGAGCAACGTGGTCCCAAGTAACACTTGACGCGGCGCTCATTGAGCCGGTTTGTCAGGCCAGTCTGATACGCGTTCGCTTTCCGGAATCATTGAAACCCGGGCAGATTCTTTTTAGTAATCCTGCCAGTAAAAAACGGGAAAAGATGACGGTGCGGCTGAGCGAAGATGAAGGGAAAACGTGGTCGGCTTCACGACTGGTGATACCGGGTTCCGCCGCCTATTCTTCTTTGGCTATGTTATCTGGTGGCCAGGTGGGCTTACTTTACGAGCGGGACGGCTATCAGAAAATCGATTTTGTGGCTTTTGATTTGGATCAATTTAATATGGGTCGCTAGTTTGCGTATCGGCTTGGCATTCACATTATACCTGCATTACAAAGAGACTTCTTATGGATACATTGCTCAATCGTTTTTTGCGTTATGTCAGAATCGATACTCAGTCAGATGAGACCGTACCGACATTTCCGAGTACAAAAAAACAACTGGTGTTGAGCCAGATGTTGGTTGAAGAATGTGAGCAAATTGGGTTAGCAGATGTGACAATCAGTGAACACGGAATTGTGATGGCGACCATTCCGGGTTCGGTTGAGGGGGATGCTCCTGCGATTGGCTGGGTCGCGCATGTGGACACTTCGCCGGAATTTTCGGGGACGAATGTGAATCCGATTGTCCATGAAAACTATGATGGACAGGACCTGGTGCTGTCCGGCGATCCATCGCGGGTTTTACGGGTCAGCGAAGAACCGCGCTTAAAACAGATGCAGGGAAAAACTGTCATTACCACCGATGGTACGACTCTGCTGGGAGCCGATGATAAATCGGGCATTGCTGTCATGATGTCGGCTGCCGCGCAGTTGATGGCAGACCGATCCGTTCAACATGGTCCGATTCGTCTCTGCTTTACCTGTGATGAAGAGATCGGTCGCGGTATTGAAAAGCTGGATCTGAACCAGTTCGGCGTTTGTTGTGCTTATACACTGGACAGTGACGGCAGTGGACGTATCGATTCTGAAACGTTTTCAGCCGATCAGGCGGTCATTGTCGTTCGCGGGGTGAATACACATCCTTCTGTGGGAAAAGGCGTCATGGTGAATGCCAATCGTATTTTATGCGAAATGATCTCACAATTACCCACCGAAACTTTAAGTCCTGAAACAACAGATGGTCGAGCGGGTTTTATACATCCTTATCATCTTGAAGGAAGTGTGTCTGAAGCTTCAGCTCGATTAATATTACGGGATTTTGAGACAGAAAAACTGACCGAATATGTACAACTGTTAGAATCGTTGGCTGTCCCCTTGCGAGAGCAGCATCCGAAGGCTGAAATCACGATCACGATTCATAAACAGTATCGCAATATGCGCGATGGATTATCGAAAGAGCCTCGTGCGTTAGAAAAAGCAATTGAAGCGACCCGTGCTGCGGGCCTGGAGCCGAATCTGAATGTAATTCGAGGCGGAACTGATGGGTCTCTCCTAACGGAAAAGGGACTGCCTACGCCCAACCTCTCAAGTGGACAGCATAATCCTCACTCCCCTCTGGAATGGACCACAGTCGAAGAGATGCAACAGGCTGTCGACGTTCTTGTGCAACTGGCAATCCTCTGGGGACAGGAACGGTAATATACCAAATGAGGAGTTGAGCAATTTCCGGTTTCCCATCCAAGAATTCTTGAAGTGGTACGTCTAACGTGTGGTTATGCTGATTGCACGGGTTAGCGAAGCTGGTGAACTGCTTTCAGGTCTGATGTATCAGTCATATCAACAAGTTAAGAACTACTCCCAGTAGCTGGTGTAAATGTTCATAGCGCTGGTTTTGAATGCGCATTTAAAAATGAATCGATTATTCAGGTCATCCTGCATGTTCCCCAAAACGATTGTTTGACCAACGTTTTTTGTGACTTATGTTAAACATATCGGCAAGATAATTGTTTAAATAAACGTTGTACATTTTTGTGCATCGCGAACCAGCGTCCGTATACCTGATTGCATTTGATGAGCCCTGCTTGTGGCGGCCATCAGTTTCAGGATGAACGCTGGCATAGAGGGGGAATTATGTTTTCAACTATCAAGACGCGACTTCTGAAGAAATTACATTCGAAACATTTGTGGGCTAGCTTACTGGGATGTACTTTGGCAATGGGTTCAACTGTTGCCTATGCTGATCCCGGTGAATTACCAATTGTCATACCAGTTTCTCAAACCCAGGCGATTGCCAAAGGTGAAGAGTATGAACGGTCTCGACAATGGATAAAGGCCATTGAACATTACGAAGAGGCTCTCAAGGAATGGCCTGGAAACGATAATATTAAATACGGTTTGCGTCGTGCAAAAATTCATTTTGGTATTGACCGCCGCTATATCGACGAGAGTTTCTCAAAAGTTCTGTTATCTCAGTCTCGACGTGAAGCTTTTATTCTGTTTGACGAAATATTATCGAAAATTCAATCGCATTTTGTTGATCCACTCAGCACGACCTCCTATGTCGCGCATGGTACCGAAAGTTTGTACCTGGCATTGGCGAATGACCAGTTTACGAAAAAAAACTTACGGGGAGTTTCGCCAGAAAAAATCCGCAAAGTTCGTCGGATTTTGCGAGAGAATTACTGGAATAAATCCATTTCCAGTCATCATGGGGCACATCAGCTGATTAATGAAGTTTGTGATCTGTCCTATCAGAATTTGGGGCTGCGTGATACCGCTGTGATTGCCGAATACATGTTTGGTGGTTGCAATTCACTGGACGATTACAGTAGCTTTCTGACTCCTGATCGTCTTGGTGATCTGTATGACAATATTGAAGGAGAGTTTGTCGGTATCGGCATCGAAATGAAGGCAGAAATTGGCGAAGGCATGCTGTTGATCAATGTCCTGTCTGAGAGTCCTGCAGAACAAGCGGGCGTTTTGTCCGGAGATCATATCGTGGGTATTGATCGAAAGGATTGTCGTAACATGACGACCGATCAGGCAGCTAATTTGTTGCGAGGTGCATCCGGAAGTCAAGTAGTACTGGAACTAGAGAATCCAGACAGTGGAGCTACCCGCACAGCGAAGGTGGTCCGAAAAGCAGTTCAAGTGAAAAGTTTTCCCATTGTGAAAATGCTTGATAAGGAAAATGGGATTGCCTACATCAAAATGACAGGTTTCCAAAAGACCTCTGCTTCCGAGTTAGATGCGGCATTAAGAAAGCTGCATGGTGAAGGGATGCGATCTTTAATCTGGGATGTCCGGGGTAATCCAGGCGGATTATTATCTGCTGCGGTTGAAGTTCTTGATCGTTTTCTGGAAGAAGGAAAATTAGTTTCGACTAAAGGACGTGTTTCCGATCAGAACTGGAGCTATACGGCACATCGTCCTGGCACATGGAAAATTCCGCTCGTGTTATTAGTGGATGAAAACAGCGCCAGTGCCAGTGAAATTGTGGCAGGAGCACTCACAGATCACCGTCGGGCGACTGTTGTTGGTCGAAAAACGTACGGCAAGTGGTCAGTGCAGAGTATTTTCCCGATTCGAGGTTCGACTGGTTTACGTTTGACAACTGCCAAATTCTATTCGCCTCAGGGAAATACTTATGGTAAGATTGGGATCAAACCCAATATCACGATTGAGAAAGATGAACTGCAGACCGCCATGTATGGGGCGTCACGAGAGCAAATGCTTGCAGCAGATTCTGACATCAAGCGTGGCTTACAAATACTGCAAAGGCAATTCGCTGTAACACCATGATGGATGAACGTGCCGCCTGGCTTACAAAAGGAAAGGGAATGACCCCGAGTTTACGGTGGTCATTTTCTACAGAAGCTCCTTTGCAGGCGCTGGATCTTGCACGTGAAACCGGAGAAATTCTGGCCGCCGATGTTTCAGGCGGCCTTTATTTATTGGATCGGCAGGGACAGTTTTTACATCTGAATCGAGGAATTAAAGATATCCAACTGGTTCATTGGAGTGACCGCGGCAAACTGGGGGCCGCAATTTATTCCGATAATAGTATCTGCTGCTTCGATCGAAATTTGAACGTACTTTGGGCAATTTCATTTTCGGTTGAATGTCTGGAAATCACGATGGACTCGTATGGCGATTACATTGCCGTCAGTCTTGCCAGTGGAAAGACGATTCTCATTGATTCTCAGAAGAGGAAGGTTGCCAGTTTTGAGACCAACCGACCCCTGAGTTATTTAGAATTTCAGGTGACGGAACCACGGTTGATAGGTGCTGCTGAAAACGGTTTGATCTGTAGTCATGATCTGGAAGGCAACTGCCTCTGGACCGAAAAGCATTGGTCAAATAGTGGTGGAATCGCAGTTTCCGGAGATGGTCAACGGATCTATCTGGCGGGCTTTAATTACGGGATATTGATGTTTGATCATGAGGGAGACTCAGCAGGAACATTGGTTTTCGAAGGAACCCCCAAAGCGATCGACTGCGATTTTTCAGGGAACCGCATCGTTGCGGCGACCATTGAACAGGAATTGTATTGGTTAAATCAGGAAGGGAAGCTTCTCTGGGGAGGAGTGATTCCGGATGAAGCGATTGACGTTGCCTGCGACCCATTCGGGAAATGGTGCATATGCAGTATGAAATCGGGTCTTGTTCAGTGTCTGGACTGGTCTGACGCAATTTAAGCTGCTTCTAAAGCCTGATTACTGCTGAAATCGATTCGACTCGGGGCTGAACTGGATTCTTGTCTCAGAAAAATCGAAAAGTAAAGAGGGTCTATTTTGACTCTACTCTTCCAACTGCTTATGATATAAGGTCTTCCATCCGCATTATTCTTATGGATCGAAATCAATTCTTGATAACTCTAATATGCGGTTCGTGTGAAAAACGTTTTTGAATTTGTCGATTCAAAATATTCTGGGGTAGGCAATGGCCAAGCGGGATAAAAACATTCCTGAGAAGAAAAAACGGCAATCTGCGCGTGTCCCTAAATTAGAAACATTGGGTAAATATCAGATTGAAAAAGAAATTGGCGCTGGCGGTATGGGCGCAGTATTTCTTGCCCGTGACACGACATTAAATCGATTGGCTGCGTTAAAGATCTTACCTCGTGATAAGGCAGAGAATCCGGTACTTGTCAAGCGATTCAAGGCAGAAGGTCAAGCCGCCGCCCATTTGCGGCATGAAAATATTGTGTCTGTCTATGATGCCGGGGAAGAAGATGGTTACCTTTATATCGCTTTGGAATATGTTGAAGGAACCGATTTACACAATCTGATCAATAAACGAAAACGGATTCCCGTTCGGCGTTCGCTGGAGATTATTACAGAAGTCACTAAGGCATTGGCGCATGCCTATCAGCAGGGGATTGTTCACAGAGACATCAAGCCAGCTAATATTCTCATTCGACTGGATGGTGTTGTCAAGCTGACGGACCTTGGGTTAGCGCGTTCGATTGACGACAACACCGAGACGAGCATCACCCGCGCCGGCACAACAGTGGGGACCGTAGATTATATGGCCCCCGAACAGGCGCGAGACAGCAAGGCTGCGGACATTCGGAGTGATCTCTATTCTTTAGGGTGCACCTGGTACCATATGCTAACTGGTCGTGCTCCTTATTCTGAAGGAAGTTTGACCAATAAACTGGCAGCACATGCGACAACGCCACCTCCTGACCCACGTGAATTAAATGAGCTGGTACCTGAAGGAATGGTGGCGATCATTCAGCGCATGATGGCTAAACCACAGAGTGAGCGTTATCAGACACCAGAGGACTTGCTGGAAGATTTGAAAAATTCAAATTTGAAACGTTCTAATGTTGATAATAACGTGCTGGAAGCTTTGGCTAATGATGAGTCTGATGATGGGCAGACAATTCGCGAAACAAAAACGAATCAGTCGTCGGATAGTAGTGAATTCCAGATGAATCAGTTTATGCCTGACTACAAAAGCCAGGCGGAAGATCACGAGGATGAATCTAGTAGTCGACTCAGTACCAGTTTCGATTTGCAGGAACTGGCAGCCGAAGTCGAGAATGAATCTGAAACCACAGTTCCTGTTATTAAGCGTTCTCCAAAACCTGTCAAAAAATCGGTAGCATCAGAAGCGGCCCCCTATGTAGAAGAAGAACATGTGGAAACACGCCGTTCTGCTTCTCAGCCTGAAACCGGTTCGGTTATTTCTGATTCTGCCATGAAAACCAGGCAAGCAAAGCGTTCGCGAAAGCAGGAAAAATCGGTTGAATCACGAAAGCAGGCAAAGCAAACACCTCAAAAAAGTAAAACAGCTCGTAAACAACCAGCTAAGGCGAGCCGACCCTCAAGGTCATCCCGGAAAACCACTCCGGTTGCCGTGGACGGAGCGGCTGCACCCGAGAATCAAATTGCCGTAAATTACAAGCAAATTGCGATGATCATTGGCGGAGCAATTATATTGATCCTGCTCGTCTGGTGGGGGATCAATGCGTTAACTTCATCAACGCCGATTCAACGAGGCTCGGGTAGCAATCCTTTCGGCACTACTGGTGAGAACCCACAGGGGAATCAGAATGATTCCGTAAAACAAGATTCGTCAGAAAGTGATCACGCAGAGAACTCGGCCGACGAGATGCCATCAGAGCTTAAGGTCGAAGTTTCGGAGAACAAATCAGCGAACCAGTCTGCGGCCCAGACTAAACAAGTAAGTAATCAATGGCAAAACGTATCTGTACGTGGAGAGGAAAAGAAGCATCTACCCGAATGGGGGTCTGGCTTCACGGCTCTCGTTGGTCCGAATCGCAGCAAGATGGACTTGAAACTTCCGGTATTGAAGGTTGCCAAAGATAATACAGGTGCCGGAGTATACGGAAAACTAAATGATGCGATTAAAGCGGTCACATCAAAAGGGGCTGTGATTCGTTTGTTCGGTCAGGGTCCTTTTTTGTTAAATCCACAACAGTTACAAAATAGTTCACAGCTCATCATAATGGCAGATTCTGAACAGAATCCAGTCGTTGTGATTCAAGCAAATGATGAGCTGGTTAAGCAGTCTGAATTCGATTTAATTTCTTTTTCCTCTGGTGTGCTTCGTTTTCAGGGAATTCATTTTCTGTTTGATGTTTCGAAGGTTCCTGGTACGGGAATATGTAATGTTTTTGGGATTAAGCAGGCTGATCTCACATTTCAAAACAGTTCATTTTCATTAACGGGAACAACTCAAAGACAAATTCGATTGATCAATTCCAGCGGCAGTTTGCGGATGAATGCAGGTCGCCCTCAAGGAGAATCAAGAATCTTTCTAGAAAATTCCGTGATTACCGGCAGTCGTCTGGAGACGATCCATATAGATCAACCTTACATTGATGTTTTAATTTCAAACTGTTTTATTTCTACAACAGGAGTGCCTTCCCTTGAGCTGGAAAGCCTGAAAAATATTTACAAAGAAGATTCCATTTGGGGAGAACGTAAAGTACCTCGCACAGTCAGAATCTTTTCCAGTACCCTGCTCTCGGACCGTTCTGTATTTGAACTGAATGGCCCTTCGGAATCAAAAGACAAAAAACAGAGCGTTGAAGCTACCGGTAAATCCAGTAAGCCCATTACTTTTAAAAATCAAGCTGAGATTGTCGTTGTCAATTCTGTTTTAATTGGTAGTCCGAAGAATCAACAATCTTCCATGCTTTCTTTGATTAATTGGCCTCAGGATCAATTGCGAAAAGAAAGCAAGAACCGATTCAGCGGTCTGAAATTTGAATTAGAAAGTACTCTCTTATGGGGCTGGCCATTATATTTGAGCTCCACTAAATCTGATAAATCTCAGAACGTGTTTCAAATTGATTCTCATCGTACCTGGCAGCAGAGCTGGGGGGAAATCGTGCAGTCGGCTGCGTTCAATACCGATCTACCTTCGGAATTGAACGAATTACGCGGTCCTGTTTTTGTCAGGCCATTACTCGATTTTTCCAAACAAAAAGCAGTTTATGCGATCTCTGAGGGGGGAGTGATTGCGGGTTGTGATCCTGCAGTTTTGAGTTCCCTTTCCCCAGGGCGGCTAAATCGTATTCAAGCATATTTAAGTAAGCCTCAGGTGAAACAGGATATTCGTGATGTCTTTGCAAAAGCAAAAAGTGTTTCATTTGATATGACAAAGGGCGATCTCAGTGCGTTTCTCAGAAGTTCAGCCATTTCAGGACCAACCAAGGTCATTATCAGTGGTCAGGGAACCTGTTACACTTCTCCTCTATTGATTGAGAATAAACAGGTACGTTTGGAGTTTCAGCCAAATAAGGGCGAACGTACGATCGTAGAACTGAAGCTGCTGTCACCCTTGTCTACAAAACCGCCTCGAAATCAGAAAATAGCGGGAATCTCCTCATTTATTACACTTAGAAATTCAACTTTGGATTTAGTCGGTGGCAACTTTCAGATTTCTGCTGAGAGAAAAGGAGTTGTTCCCAAGCATTTCCTAGTTTGTAATAATAGCAAATTGGCATTGGATCAATGCGCTTTGCATGCAATCCTGGTCAATGACCGGCGTTTTCAGTCTGTTGTCTACGTTGAATCTTCAGATACTGGAAAACCAGAACAGATTCTGATTGATCATTCCTTTTTAGCCGCTTCAGGTACCATTGTAGAGTCGCGCGCTTCGCGTCTCAGCCTTGATGTTCAAAGCAGCTTGCTCTTGAGCATGAAAGACATTTTTGCATTTGAAATGCAAAAGTCCGTTTCTCCATCGGTTCAGGTTTCTTTGAACCAAAGTACTTTTGCATCTGGTGAGACAGTATTCGCATTGAAGCAGACTTCAGGTGATAAGTCAGCAGGAGATTCTGCCGCACGGATTTTTGCGGATGAATCTATCTTTATGCCAGCTCCTGCAACAAGTGCTGCTCGGTCCGTTTTTTCAAAATCAGCCTCTTTATTCTCTATTCCTCAGACATTACGGGAAAAGAAACCGATTCAATGGTGGGGTAATGCGAATGGTTTTATGGTTGAGCGATTGAATCTACTGGACAAGAGCAATACAAATTCGCAAAAAACAGCAGCGGGATTTTCGAAGGAAATGGCGATGCTGTTTGGGGCTGAAGCTGATCAGGGCGCATTGGCTGTCTCGGGAGGGATTATGTTGCTGGAGCAGAAATTACCTCCGCTGGTGAAAATTAAGTCATCTCATTTTGAATTGTTACCAACCTGTAAAGCTGCTCGTTGGTCTGGTTTAAAAAAGCATATTGGAGCTGATCCTGTTGCATTAGAGAAGATGATTCTGGGAAGCGGTCAAGATTCTAAAAAAACAGAACGGATCAAGCGCAGATTTTAACGGTCGTCCTCAATTTTGTTCAAGATGAAGCCTCTGGTGGATGGTCTTCATCCAGGCGGGGAACGGAAAGAGTGAAACGCGATCCTTTCCCGCCTTCACTCTCAATGCTGATCTCCCCCCCATGTTCCCTGATGATTTTCTGGCTGACTGCCAATCCAATTCCAGTTCCTCGGGAACCTTTCGTCGATTCAAACAGATTAAAAATCTTGTTGATTTGCTCCTCAGGTATCCCCGGGCCATTATCTGAGATCATAATCATAATCTGATCTGGTTTCTCTAAGTATGTTGTTTCGAGAAGCACCATGCCCTTTTCAGCACCTTCAACTGCATCGATGGCATTGATCACGATATTCAAAACGGCGCGATGAATCCCTTCGTGATCGAAAACGGATTCCGGGAGGTCGTTCGATAGTTCGCATTTCAGCTGGACACCAAATTCTTCTGCGCGTGCCTGCATTAATTCAAAGATGTCTTTTACCGGGGTGTTAATAGACCCTGGTTCTAATGCAGGTTTTCGTTCTGTACTGAAAGTGAGCATGTCCATGACCAGATGGTAGATTTTGTTCTGGTTTTTTTCGACGATGTTCCAGCCTTTACGGACGAGATCCTCTTCTGATTTATTCAAGCCCATGTCGATCAGGTAGCTGCCGCCACGGACTCCTTGAAGGATATTTTTGATGTGATGGCTCAACGTGGCGATAGTTTGCCCCATTGCGGCAAAGCGTTCTGCTTTAAGCATCGCATTCTGGAATCGATAGTTCTCTATTGCCAAAGCTGACTGCCGCCCGATTGCAACGAGTAGTCTGAGATGTTCTTCGCTGAATTTTTCCGAGGAACCATTTTTCAATAATATTTCAGGATGTGACGTAGTTGTGTCAACATAGATGACCCCCATTAGTTCATGACGTCCTTGCATGGGAACACACATGGCTTCACGAATACCAGCTTGGAGAATACTGCGTCCCCCTTCAAATCGCTGGTCATGCTGTGCATCGGATGTACGAACACCTTGCTTCTTGTTTAGAACATAGTCCACAATACTGTGAGAGACCGGCATGCGAGATCCGGTTTTTTTCTCATTCAGGCTGCTATAGATTTGTGGCAGGACTTCACCCGATTGCGGATCAGTAATCAACATACAGCCTCGATCCGCACCGACGGTATTGATGGTAAGATCAAGAATTCGTTTGAGTAATTCTTCCTGTGAGATGGTCGGGCTCACAGAAGCTTCAGCAACACGATACAATGCCTGAAGATCATTTTGAATTTCGTGTTTTGGGACCGTTCCTGTAACATCGGCGGTATCCATCACTACTGAATCGAAATCGTGATTGACTTCGTGTGTTATGCTGGAGTGATGGGAATCTTCATTGCTGATTAAATCGATTTTTTCCGCCATATAGCGGGAATCATCATCGATCGACTGGCTCGAAAATAACAACAGACTGCGACCGATTTGAATATGATCTCCGTTATTGAGTTTGGTCGATTCGATCTGCTTTCCATTTAATAGAGTTCCATTAGAACTATTCAGATCGGTGATGATATAGGAGCCGTTTTTGAAGGAAATCAGAGCATGCTGACGTGATGCTTCAGTATCCAGGATGCGAACTTCATTTCGAACGCCCCGCCCTACTCCAGCAGGATCAGTGCCGAGCTTAAACCGTGTTCCTAAATCAACACCCTGGATTACCAGGAGTGTCGTTTGGGTCACGTCTTTGCCTGTTGAACTATTCATAGCTTGTTAATTCCCAGTCGAGTACTGGACCTGCAGCGCACAGTGGAACTGTCTGCTAAGTACTCAGGTCAGGTTACTCTACTCGATATCATATCTCAACGTGAAGCCCCGAGCAAATCTATGATCGCAATTAGTTCATTCAGGAAGAATGAAGATTATGCAACACAGGTAGCAGAACTCTTCAAAAGTCGTGATAACTCTAAAATAGGAATCACTGTGTTTGAGATAGATTTAGGTAGCGAGCGCGCGGCAATTGTCAGTGATTCAACCGAGGTTGCTGCAAAAGGCTTTCAATCGAATCGATCAATTCTGCATAATGAAATGGCTGAACCAGGAAGTGAGTTGATTGATCAGTATCGGTTGTGGAGCGTTTTTTTACTGAACCAATGACAATCTTTGGGACTTTGCTCCATCCTGGTTTATCTTTTGTACAATGACTCGCATCTTCATCGTGCACAACAAGGATACTGGGGATTTCTTCGGCGGAAGTGATATCGCCGGAATGCTGTTTACGAATTCTGTTTACCCGGCACCCCTGGGGTTCCAAGATCGCTTTGAGAACTTGTTCTGTTTCAGTCAGTCCATCAAAAACAACCACATGCTGACCATTTACCACTTTTGGGGTCCTTCCCATATCCACTGTAGATCATGAAGATTCTAGCACAGTGCAATCTTCATCAATGTAGGACGGGAAGATAACGGGTATTATATATCCTGTCAAAAGCAGAATTAAGGACTGTAATTCAGTTTTTGCGAATATGTAATCTTTACAATGAGATGGTCTTGCTCAGCAAATCACTCTAACTTACCAGGAAGTGGGTGCTGGGAAATTCTCGTTATAAATTTGTTCCCGATTGATATAATTATCGGTTTTCCGCAGGCTGTCCAGTTGCAGACGTCGTCGAGTGTCTTGCAATTCTTCGTCGGTGATACGGCCTTTAATTTCAGCTAAAGGAGCATGGTACGTCGGCTGTTTCACTCTCACGTCGGTAGGATAAAATACGCCCTGATCTTCGGGAGTCAGCTGAGTGTCGCTCTTCAAAAGAGAGGCCATGGCTGTTTCCGGGTAGATTCGCTTGTGATAAGTGCTGCTGAATCCAGCGGGTTGATGATAGTCGGGAATCGTCTGACACCCCGCCTGTAAGCAAAACAGACTGATCAGAATGGCCAGGTTGCAGCTGCGATTTGACATGGAACTCCCCCGCAAATATTAAAAGCGGCCTTCAAAACATGAAGGCCGCTTTCATTTCATCGGCAATTAAGGGGCTGATTATCGATGTAAAATACGACAATTAGCTTTTCGCTGCTGCGTATCTCTTAGCCACTTCATCCCAATTAATCACATTATAAAAGCCTGTGATATAATCAGGCCGCCTGCTTTGGTAGTTTAGGTAGTATGCATGTTCCCATACATCAAGTCCCAGGATGGGAGTTCGACCTTCAGAAAGTGGGGTATCCTGATTGGGAGTGCTTTCGACAATCAGATTTCCGCCATCAACAGAGAGCCAAGCCCATCCACTTCCGAATCGAGTCGCAGCGGCATTAGAAAACTGTTCTTTGAAAGCATCCAGACTGCCAAAAGTCGAGTTAATTGCATCCGCAAGCTCACCACTGGGAGCACCACCTCCATTGGGAGACATTACGGTCCAGAACAGGCTGTGATTGGCATGTCCGCCACCATTATTCCTGATCGCACCTCGAATTGCTTCGGGAACCGCACTCAGATCACTGACCAGATCTTCGATTGATTTTGCTGCAAGATCACTATGTCCTTCAAGAGCGGCGTTCGCTTTGGTAATATAGGCCTGATGGTGTTTTGAATGATGAATTTCCATCGTTTTAGCATCAATGTGAGGCTCAAGTGCGTCATAGGCATAGGGCAGATCGGGAAGCGAATAAGCCATTCGTGTAACTCCTTTGTGTTTCCGTGTAAATTGTCTTCGGTTAGGTGAATTTACGTATATTGCCTGGAGTGTCGAACTCATTTGTTTGAAAACGAAATCAATTCCTCTGCAAATACATCTTCTGCACCTATTGTAGAAGATTTACATATTCTCACAACCAACCGAGTTCGAAGTTTTTGCATTGCTTGTGCGTCGGCTTCTTCTTCGAATGAATTGAATAGTTGACGCTGGGGTCACCCCTTCTACAATGGAACCGTCCTAATAAATTTGATAGAAGACTCCAGAATAGCAAAGGGTCTGAGTATGAGCAGGAAAGCGCTGATTGCTTTGCCGGTTTATAATGAAGAGCGGCATGTACTCGAAGTCTTAACGGAAGTGAAAAAGTATGCAGAATCGATTCTGGTGGTCGATGATGGTTCCTCAGATAATACGGCTGAGTTGCTAAGCGAATTGCCAGGAATCATTGTCATCTCTCATCCGGAGAATCGTGGCTATGGAGCGGCTCTGAAGAGTGCCTTTGATTTTTCCATAGCGCATCAGGACGAATATGATGTGTTGGTGACGATCGATTGTGATGGCCAGCATGAGCCTGCTTTACTACCTGATTTGGTCCGGCAGATGCGCGATCGATTAAAAGACGATCCTTTGGATATTCTATCCGGGAGTCGTTATCTGCAAAACGATTCCAGTAATAGTATTCCCCCTGAAGATCGACGCCAAATCAATGTGGCAGTGACCCAGCGGATTAATGCACAACTGGGTTTTGATCTCACAGACGCGTTTTGTGGTTTGAAAGCATATCGGATTGAATCGCTTTCGAAATTTAATGTTACGGATTTAGGCTATGCTATGCCTCTTCAGCTATGGGTTCAAGCTGCCGCCCAGGCAATGAAAGTCGTTGAATTCGCAGTGCCGCTGGTTTACCTGGAAGAGGAACGTAGCTTTGGAGGATCGCTGGATGATGCTATCAAACGTAAAGCATATTATGATGAAGTGCTTGATCGAGAAATGCAGGCATCCGGCTTAACCTGCTGTACGACTGAATGTTGTAACGATCATACCGATTCTTACAATGAGTAAGTAGTGACACGCTTATATAAACGCTCCGGTTAACAACCATCGAGCCATTTCCGATTGAAATCAATTCAAAAGGACTCGACATTCAATAGTAAATTCGTCAAACTAGAGTGCTCTCTATGCCGTTTTAAATGTTTGCAGATAGCACCGTTTCACTGCAAATAAAATCGATTTCAGCACACCATTAAAGCATTGAAATGTCTTCAGTGACTCCTTTTCCTTGTAAGAATCCTGATGCCCCATTCGCTTCCGCTATGACTGCGGTTCCGGAACCATTGTGGGAAAAGCAAGACCTCAAGGTTCCACGCTTTGATGACGCGATATTTGCCCGTCCCGATCTGAGTCAGTTGATCAGTGACGCAGAAGAAAATCGCAGAATGTTTGCAGCTTGCTCCCGGGACAGAAATGGGAAAATTATTTCCAACCTTAGAACCTGGGCACGTCAGGCTATTCTGACAGAAGCTGCAAAGTACACGTCTGAGTTAACGGGAAAAACCACCGAACTTCCTCAGGACTTCAACGACCGGCTTTTGTTGATTACGGGGCACCAACCTGCCTTATATCATCCTGGCGTCTGGGTAAAAAACTTATTGATTGGTAGTGTAGCCCGCAAGACGGCAGGCCTCAGTTTGAATTTGATTGTCGATAATGATCTGGTTAGTACTACTTCGATTCGAGTTCCGCAAGGCACTCGTTCAATGCCCTCTTTTACTGAAATCTCCTTTGATGAATCCATTCAGAAAAAGCCCTGGGAAGACACGACAATTCAAAATAAAGAATTGTTCCAATCGTTTGCAGAACGTGTGGACAAGGCACTCAAACAGTGGCCCGATCTTTCCTCTTCGCTTTTACCGGGAATCTGGCCTGCTGCGATTTCTCATATGGATGTCTCTGATCGTCTGGCCGACTGCCTGGCAGCAGCCCGCCATGCACAAGAACAACATTGGGGAATAGAGAATCTGGAACTCCCGATCAGCCGACTCTGTACAACGAGCCCGTTTTTATGGTTTGCCTCTTTTCTGTTTCAATCCGCCGAAAAATTTCGTGTGATTCATAATGAAGTGTTAAGCGAATACCGCAAAGTGAATCGCGTACGCAGTAAAACTCACCCGGTTCCCGAATTATCAGAGCAGGAAGGCTGGATTGAGTCTCCCTTCTGGATGTGGCGGGCGGGAGAAACACGACGGCATCAAGTGTTCGTAAAGCGAGATCAGGATAATATTCAGCTTTCTGACGGCAAAGCGGTGATCGCTACCCTGCCGATGCAGAAGAACTGTGATTTATCTGCTGCAATTGAAATTTTGAAGCAATTACCCGATCAAGGAATTCGCTTACGAACTCGTGCGTTGACGACAACGCTGTTTGCCCGTTTGTTTTTAGGTGATCTGTTCGTACACGGGATAGGTGGTGCCAAGTATGATGAAATGACCGACCGAATCTTTACCCGGTTCTTTCATCTGATGCCACCGCGGTATTTGACACTGTCTGCGACAAAATTTCTACCGTTTTGCCAGCCTTATGATGTTCAGCAATGTGACGAAACCTGTTTGAAACGCGTCTTACGGGATCTGGAATTCAACTCGGATCGGCATCTAACGAATGATCAACTCGCAGAGGCCGATTCTCTGCTAAAGCAAAAACAGGCGTTAATTCAAGATCAGGAGGCAGCAGAGACTGACCACGATGAATTAACTGACTCGGCAGAGCGAAGGCGTCGTAACAGGCATCGGTTTAGAGAACTTCGAGAGGTCGATGTAAAACTAGCTCGTCTGACTGCAAAGCTACGAGAGCAGATTAACGAAGATATGGCGACAGTACGGCAGCAGATCAATGCCAACGCTGTCATTCAAAATCGCGAAATGTCGTTTGTGCTCTACCCGGAACCGGTGCTCAAAGAGCTCTTTGACAAACTTGCAAGAGAAGTTAACTCGGTCTGAATCATTTCACTGTTTACCGATGCGTGTGATTTTTTCAAACAGGAACTGATGTTTCGAATTGAACAGACACCGATATCCCATGAGTACGGAAATCACTGTGCCCAGCGCGGTGCCTGAAGCGATCAGAAACATGATGACAATCTGATACTTGACGGATTCAATAGGACTGGCACCAGCCAGAATCTGCCCTGTCATTAAACCTGGCAATGAAACCAGGCCGACGACCATCATCGAATTGATGATCGGTGTCATTCCCGAGCGGACTGCATTTTGCAACGCCTCTCTAGCTGCTTCATTTCTGGTGGCTCCGAGTGTCAGTTTCAATTCCACTTCTGCTTTGCGGGTGACCAGCTGCTCACTGAGTCGGTCCAGCCCCAATGAAATGCCATTCAGTGTGTTCCCCAAAATCATTCCCAGAAGTGGAATGAGATACTGTGCCGGGGTGTCGGACCAGCTTTGGGGAGGGATGATCATTGTTAATGCAAATCCAGTGACCAGCCAGGAGCTGACAAAAACCGCCACAATACTATTCAGCCAGATTCCCGGAAAACGACGTTGGGAACGTTGGACTGCAGTCATACTGGCGATGAGCGTCATCGCAAACATCCACAGGCCGATCATGGGCCACCACGAAAGTTCAAAGATCCATTCCAGGATCAGGCCAATCAGAAGTAGTTGTACAATGGTGCGCAGGGCTGCCAAAAGTAACTGTTTTTCCAGATTCAGTTTGAGCGAAACAGATATAATGCCATTAATGAAAACCAGCATTGCAGCCAGAGCAATATTCAGTGGGGTTAAATCATACATGAGAGTAACCTGTGTAGGTTTTGGAATCTGGAAAAAAGAATTCATCCTG
>NZ_CALEMX010000611.1 GCF_937910335.1 uncultured Gimesia sp.
TGCGTTGTAGGGCACATGATGAGTCAGATGAAAGTTGACATCCCTATTCTGTTTGTTGATACCGGCGTTTTATATCAGGAAACATTGGAGACACGGGACCGATTGATCAAAGAATACGGCTTGAATATTGTCACATTGAATCCTGAAAAGACAATATCGCAACAAACAGAAGAATTGGGAGTATTATATCTTTCAGTGGAAGGTCAGGAACAGTGCTGTGATTTGCGAAAGACACAACCTCTGTTACAGGTTGCTGATCAATATGATGCACTGATTGGCAGTCTACGTCGTGCCGATGGAGGACAACGCGCCAACGTGCCTATTCTCGCGATTGACCCGGCGATGAACTGTCTGCGAGTGAATATTCTGGCCAGTCTCTCTAAGGAAGAGTTTCAGGATTACCTCAAGGACAATCAGGTCATCACGAATCCGCTTCACAAACAGGGTTTCCCTACAATTGGCTGCAATCGTTGTACGACACCTGTCATGGAAAGCGAACCGAATCGAGCGGGACGTTGGCGTCACTTAGGTCCCTGGTCACAGTATTGTGGGATCAATCCGACAGATGTTTCCGGAAAAAAAGCACCTGCCATCGAATTATCACAGCATGTGGTAGATCGTATTCTCGGACGCGAAACGGACTTTATGATTTAGCCATTCTCACTTTGCTGTGATACCCTGCGTCAACTCATTATGTAACTTCTTTGAAGAGCTGGCCCACGCGGGAATAAATCCCGCATCCCGACTTTTCTCAAAGAATTGTTTTCGATTTGCTTTCGTGTCGGAATATCCCAGTGTGAATACCGATGTGAATCCATTTTTTTGAATCTGAATCATCTCTCGTTCTTTGCCTTCAATCCACGCACCTGTATGAGCATAAGCCGTTTCCCAAAGCAGGCCATCCGGGTTATGCGGATGTGCTTTTGCCAGATTCAGACCTGGAATGAAGATACCAGTCGCGTCTCCTACAAATACTGATTTTCCAATTAGATTCAACCCGCGGTTTTGCATGATGAATTTATCTGGTGAATGAGCTTTGATTTTTCGAATCAGATTGATCATGGCACTGACACTTTTGGCTCTGCGAGGAACCGGCCATTTCTGCTCATTAATATAAAGATCAATGGAATCAATTGTGTCTAAAAACAGCCCATCAACGTTCTGCTTGTAGATCAGGTTGATTCTTTGAAAAAGGAAATCTTGCCATGCTTTTTCGCTGACATCAATGTGCCAGGATTGAAAAGTCTCATTTTTGCTCAGGACCATCTTTGCTAAAGCAGGCGCATTATTGCGTTGTTTAAGAAATGCTTCAAAGTTATCTTTTTCCAACTGGCCCAGTTCTCCAATGCTGATATAGGCAATGATTTTGGCACCGGTCTGATGTGCTTTTTTTACTAACAAAGAAACTTGCTTTTGATCAAGTCCTCGTAATTCAATGACAACAACCTGGCCTCTTCGCATCCGATTCTGCAGCTTGTCAAGTTTAGTGTTATCTCCGCCGTAATAAAGTTGAAAATCAGATGGTACAAAAGCAACATCTTCAGCGCTATGGAGTTGCGTGTCTTGAATGAGAAACAGACCGAAGATGATATAAATGAAGAGATTGAAATAGCGTAACATGCAGTCGATTCCCCAATAAGTGAATTGTGTTTTCTTAGATGCTTTTGTTATTCTAAATCATCAGGTAGTCGTACTTAAGGTATATTCCATTTTAATTTGAGAAGACAAGCCATGTATCTGAATCAGTTCAAAAAAGGCAGTCATCAAACTTTCAACATCATGTGTCTGGTGTTGATATCCTGGCTGATGCCAACACTCTGTTTGACAGCGGCAGAGGCACCTCCCAATATTATTGTGATCGTCAGTGATGACCAGGGGTACAAGGATCTGGGTTGTTTCGGAAGTCAGGAAGTGATTACGCCTCACTTGGACCGATTGGCTAAAGAAGGCGCTAAACTGACCAACTTTTATGTAACCTGGCCTGCCTGCACTCCCAGTCGTGGAAGTTTGCTGACGGGACGTTATCCGCAGCGAAATGGTGTCTATGACATGATTCGGAATGAAGCGCCCGATTATGGCTATCAATACAAACCTGCAGAATACGAAGCGAGTTTCGAGCGAATTGGTGGTATGGATGTTCGTGAAAAGTTACTGCCCCGATTGTTGAAGCAAGCGGGTTATGTCAGTGGGATCTATGGAAAGTGGGATTTAGGCATTCATAAACGCTTTCTACCTCTGGCCCGAGGCTTTGATGACTTCTATGGATTCACTAATACGGGTATCGATTATTTTACGCATGAACGATACGGCGTGCCTTCCATGTTTCGTAATAATCAAGCGACTGAACAAGATAAAGGCACTTATTGCACCGATCTGTTTCAGCGCGAAGCGGTCCGCTTTTTAAAAGAGAATCATCAGAAACCATTTTTTCTTTATTTGCCCTTTAACGCGCCGCATGGTGCTTCAAGCCTTGATCCCCGTATTCGAGGTGGTGCCCAGGCTCCTGCAAAGTATAAAAAAATGTATCCACATTTAAAGGATAACCTCATCACACGGAAAAAGGCGGGGCGGTACGAATTTCGTGAGAAACCAAAAGGTCCTGTCATTACACAGGTCGTTTCAGCCAGCAAACGTCGACTGGAATATGTTGCATCCATTACTTGTATGGACGCCGCTATCGGCAATGTAGTGGATCTGCTTGATCAATACAAAATAGCAGATAATACGATCGTCGTTTTCTTCTCTGACAATGGAGGCGGCGGAGGTTCCGATA
>NZ_CALEMX010000612.1 GCF_937910335.1 uncultured Gimesia sp.
GGCGACTGGCACTGGCAGTAGTCTCAGCGGGTAGAGGGTTTTTAGCATTCATGGATTAGGATCACTTTTCAATGCTGTCGTTTCTTGAATCATTTTTTGTGCCCAGGCCGCAGCTCCCATTACCGTAGAATCATCCTTCAACTGGGCAGCGATGACTTTAAACGAATCCTTGAAAGTCGGCATAACATTTTTGCGTGTAGCCTCAGCAACTGAGTTTACGAGGAGATCGGGCATTGCTTCAACCAGACCGCCACCCAGTACAATAATTTCGGGCGAAAACGTATGGACCATATTTCCGGCTGCAATTCCAATATATTCCGCTGCGCGCAGGATGATGTTCATAACACTTTCATCCCCTTTCTCAATAGCAGAAGCGAGGATTCCACTGCGAATGTCGGACAGGTCTGTGCCTGCCATTGCTCTGAGTGCGGGGGCATCCCCACGATAGGCTGCCTGAGCGGCTGCTGCTGAGATTGCCAATCGACTGGCAAGCGCTTCCAGACAACCATACTGGCCACAACCGCATTCCGGACCATCGGGCAAGACTTTGGTATGACCAATTTCCATGCAGGAACTTTTATTACCCTGAATTAACTGGCCATGATAGACGGCTCCTCCGCCAATCCCTGTGCCAGGAAAAATGCCAATGGTAGAGGAAGCGTCTTTAGCAGCCCCGAAGCAGTATTCGCCATAGACGCCGGCATCGACATCATTGCAGATGACAACGGGACAACCGAATTCTTTTTGCAGAACATCTCTAACGGGAACATCATACCAACCTAGATTGGGGGCTTCAAAAATAACACCTTCTTTGAGGTCCAGTGGGCCAGGACAGCCAACACCAATTCCCGCTAGTTGATCGGGCTTCAATTCGGCTTCTGCTAATGCCAGATGAATGGTTTGAAGCATACGCTCCAAGCCCAGTTCAACACCTGCATGCCCTTTGGTTTTTCTCCGTTTTTTCCCTAGAGTTTTGTATTGAGAGTCAAATATTTTGGCCAGCATTTTTGTACCGCCCAAATCAAAACCGGCCCAATAGAGGTTCTTAGCTGCAGCTGCATCGGTTGACATATCTCAAATTTCTAGATTAAGGAATTTATCCTTACTCGAATCTAAATCACGTTAGTACTTCAAACTACCTTGATTATAACAAACAGAACGTATCTCGTGAATTCCGGCGAATTTAGAACTCGATAAACAAGCGTGGAAATGTTCTGAAACCAGAATCGTTGAAGTCATGCTAATGGAATGCAATCCAGACTCCACTCTGACTCACAGTTGCTGGAAATACAAGCTCTTTCGCCAGATTCAAAGAATGTGACAGGCTATTGGCTTTTGGGATAATGCCTGCTTGGATAGACTATATTTATGAGATTGATTCAATGAGTTGTCAGATTAATCGCGGCTCTATACTAAGGTTTACTGCACCCTGGGGTTCCTTTCATGTATTTCCAGTTTCCCTGTGAAAAGTGTTCTAAAAAACTCAAAGTTCGTGATGAAAATATTGGCAAAAAAGTTCGTTGCCCGTATTGCCAACACACGATGCTGGTTAAAAAGCCGGAAACTCCGGTTATTGATACGTCGGTTGATTTTTCCGCCTCAAGTACCGCAACACACTCCACAAAAACATCCAGCAGCCGGACAGGATCAAAAACCGTATCCAGCGGCTGGGCGGATGGAACCGAAGTCAGTCTCTCCAAGAGTGGTATGATTGCCATAGGGGCTTCTGTCGTATTTATCGTGCTGATGTTTCCCTTCCGGAAATATTACCTCGGGGAATTGTTTTTGGACCGGGGCTGGGTACCATTCGCGCTGGTCTTTTTAATGAGTTGGTCTGCCACGATTCTGATTTTGAAATCCCGCAAGCTGGCTAAACAGAAGGATTCGATGCTGTTTGATACGCTGCCGACGGATATCTCCGAAGAGATTTCGGAGAAGACCGTTGCCAAATTCATCGAGCATGTCAAAAACCTGCCCGTTGACCCGCGTGAAAGTTTTCTGGTAAACCGGGTTCTTCGAGGGTTAGAACATTTCAGTGTCTTGAAAAGCAGTGCAGAGGTTTCTAACCGCTTACAATCCCAGTCTGAAATTGATGCTACTTCCATCGATTCCAGCTATACCATGCTCAAGGTGTTCATCTGGGCGATTCCGATTTTAGGGTTCATTGGTACGGTCATCGGAATTGGTACCGCAGTGGGTGGCTTCTCTGGGGGCATGGATAAAGCCGCGGACATCTCCGCTCTGAAAGCATCTCTTGGTAATGTGACAGGCGGATTATCCACTGCGTTTGATACGACACTAGTCGCGCTGGTGATGAGTATGCTGGTGATGTTTCCCAGTAGTTCCATGCAGAAGTCCGAAGAGGATTTATTGAACTGGGTAGATGAATATTGCAATGAAAATCTTTTAAAACGTCTGAAAGAGAGTGATCATGTCAGCAGTGGAGATGAAAGAGACCATCGCCGTCTGATCCAGCGTACGATCGATAAAGCAATGGCCGATCATCATGCGGAATTGCAGACCTGGACCCAGAAACTGGAGGGCATTGGCAGTACCCTGTCACAGCAGGTGATGAAATCCTGGGGAAAAATCGATGATAAAATTCGTGCTCAACAGGAAGAACAACTCGAAAAAGTACAACAGGTCATCGACAAATTGACGACAGAACATCATTCGGTGGTCGAACAGATGGAAAACGTCGAACAAAAAATGTCTGAGCTCCAGACGGCTCATGCAGAAAATCTGGATAAGTTAAATGGAGATGCCGCTGAAATGGCCCAAGCTGCTGATACTTTGTCACAGTCGTTCAGCGGCGTGCAACAGGGGTTAAATGGTCTCAATACAGTTTTGTCTGACTTGGGAGAAAAGCAGGTGCTGATTCAGCAGGTCGAAGCACCACGTAAACGATGGGGCTTCTTCGGCGGATCAAGGAAAGTGCGATAACGTGGCCAAAAAGAAGAAAAGTGAGGGAGAAACGGTCTCGCTATTTCCGTTTCTAAGTATTCTAGCTTGCGTCATTGGTGTTCTGACACTCATGATCACTGCCATGGCGCTGAGTCAGATGGATAATCAGGACGATAAATGGAAACGCGTTGAAGAATTTGAGCAACAGCAGAATAAAATTACCGATAAACAGCAGGAACTCGATCAGGTGAAAAGCCAGATTGAGGATTTATCAAAATTGAATCGCGAACTGATTTTAGCTCTGGAAGAATTAAAAAAAATCAAGCAGGAAAAAAACAAAATTCCAGACGATATCAGTCCGAAAGAAAAGGTAAAACTGCTGGCCGAAGCAAATCGATTGTCCAAACGCATCGAAGAGATCAAGGATGATCCGATGGAACTGCAAAAAGAAATTGAAAAACTGAAAGTGGAATTAAACAAACGGGAAAACCCGGTAGCCGCCGAGGTCCGAATTCAACCCGGGGGCTCAGGAGTTGATCTCAACCCCACATTTATTGAATGCACAAAAAATGGAATCGTGGTATTAGATGGACCGGCGAAAGACTTAAGAGTCCGCAGAGACGACTTGACAAAAAATCTCTCGTTTGTTGAATTGCTCGACAAAATTGGTGCTCAAAAGAAAGGCACGGTTATCTTTCTGGTTCGACAAGATGCCGTCTATACTTATAATATAGCGTCAAGTGTCTCCCGTTCCCGGTTCTGCCCGAACGGAAAACTTCCCGTTGAAGGGAATGGAAAAATCGATCTGAGC
>NZ_CALEMX010000613.1 GCF_937910335.1 uncultured Gimesia sp.
CGTAAATGGACCGGATTTTATTCACCAGGAATTCCGAAATTTGGCGATGCCTATTGGGCGGGTACACCCGATAACTGGCTGATGGATATGTTAGGAACTACAGGTGTCAATATGAACTCGATTCATTCTGCAAAATTTAGTAGTGAGCATCATGGTGGTGCCTATTTTCTCTTTGCAGATGGACATGTTCGGTTCATAAGTGAAAATATTGAGTCGAATCCCGGAGCAACTACGGGATCGAACATGGGGATTTATCAAAAGATTGCGAATATCAAAGATGGTCAAACGATTGGAGAGTTTTGATCTTTCTCATCGCTTGAAGCAAGCAGGCATTATCGTTCGACAACTTTGAATTTCAGAATAGTGTCTTTAAGACACACATCAATTCAATTTCCGTAAATTGTGATTCTATCAGACCACGTCGTAAAAGAGTGAGCACATGTAAGATGAATAACTTTGGTAATGAGCAATTCGCACTCTTATACAAGGATACTGGAAATTGTTTCTATTTTCAATATACCCCCAGCCTGATCGGTCGAGACAGAAAGAAGTGCCACCTCATTCTTAATCATCATTCCGTGTCAAAAATTCATTGCGCACTTTTTTTATCAAAACATAGATTATGCATTTGTGACTTCGGTAGTCTAAATGGAGTCTTTGTTAATAAACAAAGAGTGAAATTCAAAAGACTGATTGAAGGAGATGACATTCAAATAGGGAAATACCAATTTCAGTTTATTGGAATTTTCAATAATTCGAATGCAGAACAACAGTTTCAGGAAACAAAAGAAAAAACAATCGATAACTATTCTAATAGTGAATATAGATTGGATGATCTTGCAATTTCACCACCGCTAGCAAAAGTATCTAATCCTTCACTTAATACTGATGACATTAATCTGGTAGAACTAGACGACTTCGACTCTGAAACAAGTGATCCTTTAGAAGATATTTACCCTGATGTCTCCCTAGACGAGGGTGTTTCTAGCTATGATCTCAATCCCTCGACAAAACTTTCTACGGAACCTCCAAAACTTAAGAGGCAAAAATACGGTCAGTCTGATGGACATAAAAAAAACAGGAAAGGCAATGGAATTGCTTTGTTTTCAATCAGTGACTTAAAAGAAAATCCATTATTAAGGCGTGTTTTTTATACTGTGGGTTTGATTGTAATTTTTTGGGGACTAAAAGAAATTTGGTACTCGGGAAATTCTGATAATGAAATTTACAATGCCTTGCAAAATAAATTGGCCATAGTTCAATCACACCGTGAGAGCGGAGCGGGACCTTTGGAATGGGAAGCATTAGCCAATGACTCCCATTCAGAATTTCAACCAATGATTAGTTATCTTGAAAAAAATGCAAGTGCCGAAAATAGAGCTCAGCAAGAGTTGTTGCGCGCTGCGCGGGACTGTCTTCCGAAGGTCTTTCTGGAGTCTCGCCAAGAAATTAGTTCGCATGAAAAGCTTCTGGAGGAACATTTGGAAATTGCACGCATGATTCTTAATAACGAATATATTGAAGAAAATAACTACGATTCAAAATTTCCGGTTAAGCCACCGGGTGGCTAAGGCAATATTGTTTCCCGATCTGTTTTGTCCTGGTTAAGTTCGGAACATATCGCCGACTAACATTAAGTGTAGATATCAAAGCGGGCAGGTCCAAAAGTGTACCAGATAAAGCATGCTACCCTGATAAGAGTTTCGCGAACAGCGAAACTTCGTGAGATTCGAAGCATTGTCTGATCTTTAGTGGCGCTGATACTTTTTAATCGTTCTTCAGTATTGTACGATTTGTAGTCATGTTTCATGAATAGACAAGTCAGATAGTCACCTTCTGCAACGAACAAAAATAGAAAAGCCCCGAATATGATCAGAATGAGTCTGAGACCGATTGTCGCTTGCTGTATACTGCCTTTAATGTTGTCTGGTTGTATGCAAAATCAGCCTTCTGCACCCCAGGCAACGGACCAGGATTCTTCAGCCATGATCGATGTCAAACCGCTGGTGAATCGAGTATTAACACAAGCAGAACAAAACGAACTGACCCCAGACCAGGTGATTACACTTCTAAAGGAAGGCAACCAGCGATTCATCGCGGGAACACTCACAAGCAGAGATCATTCGAAACAAGTTCGCGATGCCGCTCAAGGTCAGTATCCCAAAGCAGTCATCTTGTCCTGTCTTGATTCGCGGATACCAGTCGAGGATGTTTTCGATCGAGGAATTGGTGATATTTTCGTCGCACGCGTTGCCGGCAACTTTCAAAACACCGATATTCTCGGCAGTATGGAGTTCGCATGTAAGTTATCAGGGGCAAAGCTCGTATTTGTACTGGGCCATGAAAACTGTGGCGCCATAAGTGGGGCAATAGACGGTGCCAAACTGGGCAACATCACATCGATGCTGACCAACATTCAGCCGGCCATCGACCACTTTTCAAAATATGAAGGTGATAAAACGAGCCAGAATAAAGAGTTTGTACATATGGTCGCAGAGCAGAATGTCCTGGAAACAATCAACGGCATTCGAAAAAACAGCCCGGTCTTGCACGAAATGGAAAAGCAAGGCAAGATCAAAATTGTCGGCGGAATTTATAATATGGACACCGGAAAAGTCAGTTTACTCGAAGACTAATCTTAGTGGTTCTGGGGGATAATCAATGAGTTTGTCCCTGTTGTTTTCAAACCATCTCTTTCAGTCATTTAGCTCCTGTCTCTTTCGTCTCTGTTAAAAAGAAATGCTCAGACTTCCTCAGGCGAAATGGCATAAAACAGTTGATCGTGGGGATGCCGCAAGGTACGATCAAAGATGATTTATCTTACCGCAATCAGATCCCGCTCTGATTGCAAACAAGCTTCCACGCCACAGGAAAGATTCTCAGCATGTATCGACTCTCGCTATGCCTTTTGTTTCTAGTCTGTCACTCACTGATTACTTCCGCAGCAGAACCTGCCCAGAAAGAACCTACACAGACAGAACCTGTAGAATGGAAAGCCGGCGTTGCGTCTGCAAAGATCACACCCGCAAAACCAATGAGAATGGCTGGCTATGCAGGACGTAAGGAACCCGCAGAAGGGACCGAGCAGGATCTCTATGCCAAAGCACTGGCAGTCGAAGATCGTGAAGGCAACCGCGCAGTCTTTCTGACACTCGATCTGATCGGCGTGATCGACCGACTGCGGACCGATGTCACAACACAGATTCAGAAAAAATATAAACTTCCACCACAGTCGATCCTCATGAATGCGTCGCACACGCATTGCGGGCCCGCCTATGGTCGTGATGATGCGAAAGAATATTATGACACGCTGGCACAAACCCTGGTGAAAACTATCGGCGAAGCCATTGAAGGAATGCAGCCCGCAAAACTGAGCTGGTCGGCGGCACGTTGTTCGGTTGCCATGAACCGTCGTACGCCGACAGCAACCGGTTATCGTAATCACCCCAATCCAAACGGACTCGTTGATCATCAAGTGCCAGTGTTAAGGGTTGATAATCCCAAAGGAGAATTACAGGCAGTCATGTTCGGTTATGCCTGCCACAATACAACGATGGGCTTTCGCAAATGGCTGGGCGACTATGCCGGTTTTGCCCAGGAGTATTTTCAAAAAGATCATCCCGGCGTGACCGCAATGTTTATGATGGGTTGTGGCGGAGATCAGAACCCCTATCCGCGCAGCGAACTGCATTATGCACATAAACATGGTCGATCTCTAGCAACGGCAATCGAAGCAGCTCTGGAAGTCAATCAACGTGCCCCATTACACCAACGCGTATTGCACGGGCCGCTCAAGGCCGCTTATGAAACCGTGCAACTGGAATACCTGCCGGAAAAAAAACGCGAGCCCTGGGATTACCCGGTACAGGTGATTCAATTCGGTAAAGACCTGACATTGGTGGCGCTGGGCACAGAAGTGGTCGTCGATTATTCACTCCGCATCAAGCAGGAACTCTTTGAAGAAAAGGGACCCGCCATCTGGGTCGCCGGTTATTCAAACGTCTATTCCGGCTACATCCCCAGCAAACGCGTTTTGCTCGAAGGAGGCTACGAAGCGAGCCGCCCTTACAAGCCCGATGTCGAAGAACGCATTATTGGGAAAGTTCTGGAATTGAATGAAGGCTTGAACACAAAGGGTGCAAAATAACCAGAATTGAGACGAGAGGAAGACAGCGTCAAACCCTTGATTCATAGAATACACGAGATCTCAGATTGAGTTTTCTCCTCGTTTCGAATAAGATAAAAACTCATAAGTAAGCTTTCATGTGTTTGTGAGCAGGCCCTGTTCTAAATCGCTGGTTGGGAACGCCCGCTCTCTCGCCTGCCTGTTTGTTCCGGAGAAACCATCATGTATCCGGCCTGCCGTTTGAATCTGCGGAATGCTGTATGCGTTAGCATTCTGCCGCTGATTTTCTGCATAACGGCGGCTAGTACGATGGCGGAAAAGCCGGAGCCCGGGTTGGAACTCTTCGAAAATAAAATCCGCCCGGTGCTGATCGAGCACTGTTACGAATGCCATTCTGCCGCAACAACGGAAGTCAAAGGGGGATTGCGTGTCGACAGCCGCGATGCCATTCGCTCCGGAGGAGAATCAGGCGCCGCTGTCGTGCCACACATAGTCGACAAGAGTTTGCTACTGGATGCGCTGCGTCATGAATCCTTCGAGATGCCTCCGGGTAAGAAACTTTCCGCGGAGGTGATTGCCGACTTTGTGAAGTGGGTTGAACTCGGCGCCCCAGACTCGCGCGATAAACCACCTACACTGGAAGAGGCGGCTTCCCTTTCCTGGAAAACCATCTTTGCCAAACGGCGCCGCTGGTGGAGCCTGCAACCATTGAAGAATGCAAAACCACCCGTATTGGAAACGAATGACTGGTCGAAACAACCGGTCGACCGTTTTCTACTGGCGGATCTGCAAGCTGCCAATTTACAACCGGCCGCTGATGCAGAACGACGTACGTTGATACGTCGCCTCGCATTTGTCCTCACCGGATTACCACCAGACCCCGCACAGATTCAGGAGTTTGTGGCGGATTCTAAGCATGATCCAAAAGCCGCCTATGAAAAACTGGTCGAACAACTGCTCGCATCACCTCACTTTGGTGAGCGATTCGCCAGACATTGGATGGATGTAGTTCGTTACACAGATACCTATGGTTATGAATGGGATAACCCGGCAAAAGGAGCCTGGGAATATCGCGATTATCTGATTCGCGCGTTCAATCAGGATGTCAGTTATGATCAACTGGTGCGCGAACAGATTGCCGGCGATTTGTTGAAGCAACCGCGCATTGATCAGGACAGTGGTTTTCAGGAAAGTATGATCGGTCCCATGTTTTATCATATGGGAGAACATCGGCACGGCGACAGTCTGGATTTCAATGGCATTCATCAGGAGATGATCAACAATAAAATAGATGCCTTCTCCAAAGCATTTCTTGCCAATACTGTTGCCTGCGCCCGCTGTCATGATCATAAACTGGATGCCATCTCACAACGAGATTATTATGCGCTGGCCGCCGTGTTCATGACACCGCGCTGGACCTCCCGCGTGATCGACAGCCCTGGTAAACATGACGCATTGATCTTAAAACTCAAAAAGCTGCGCAGCGAAATTCATCAGGAATTAAAACAAGAATGGAAACAGCAGGCCAGCCATTTTGTCGAAGAGATTTCACTGGCAGTGCAGGGGGGAGCAAAACATTCGCGGTCCACGCTCTGGCGTACCGCATTCGCGCTTCCCGAAGATGCGCTTACTGATGATAAACAGAAGAAAAAAACAAAACCCCAACCGGGTGATGTGATTTATCCCGCGCAGCAATTACTTCTGAAAACGAAGCCGGCAGAACTCACATCTGTCTGGAAGCAGCTTGCCACAGAATGGAACACAGCCAGCCAGACACACCGCCAGCAGAATCAGAAACGCTTTCAGACTCTCACCAGTTTTGAAAATCCAAAGTTTCCGGCAGGTTGGCAAACAGAGGGAGATGGCTTGCGTTTTGGTTATGTTCGTAATGGAACGCCGTTGATTTCACTTCAGGGTGACAATCTGATTCAGCGTCTCTTGCCACAAGGTTATCATACAAATGCACTCTCCTCCAAATTACCGGGCGCCATCCGACCCCCTTCCGAACGGGATATTCCGGGGAAAATTGTCAGTCTAGAATTAGCGGGCGGCGAATGGAGTGGTTTCATCCGCGTTCCCGACAATGCATTCCAAACTGAGAATGTCATTTTCTTAAACCGTAATGAATCGAAATGGCAAACGTTTGCCGATCGACCGCTGGTGAATGGAATTCAACGGCTGACTTTTGAAATCGCCACCAGCGATCTGAATCCCAATTTTCCGCCTCGAACCGGAAAAGCGCGCGCAGGAAAAAACGTTCTGCCTGCCAAAGATTTTGGTTTTGATAAGCGGAGCTGGTTCAGTCTCACAAATATCGTAACGCACGAAGCAGCCGGCACGCCCGCTGATGAGCTGCAGCGGTTCGCGCCACTCTATCAAAGGCCCGCACCAAAAAGTGTTGAAGATGCATGTGCGCTTCTAGGCCGTTGGTTGGCGGCTGCTGTCAATCACTGGTCGGAAGATCAAACCAGCGCGGAAGAGATTAAACTCATCAACTGGCTATTGGAGCAGCAACTGCTCAACAACAGGGCCGAAAAAAATTCTCGGCTGGCTCAATTAATCACAGAGTACCGCAGCGTTGAACAACAGATTCCTTTTGCTCACACTGCAAATAGCATGGATGAACGAGGATTTTCGTCGGTCAAATATCCTTTAAACATCCGCGGCAGTGTGGATGAGCCAGGGCCACTGGTTTCGCGAGATTTTCTGGAAGTCTTCGCCGGTCAACATAACGTGAATCAGAGTCCGGGTAGTGGCCGACAGGAGCTGGCAGAGTTTCTTGTCAGCCCACAGCATCCCTTGACGGCCCGCGTTTATGTGAATCGGGTATGGCAGTGGATCTTTGGTGAGGGATTGGTTCGTACGCCCAATGACTTCGGACATCTGGGCGCATTACCCACGCACCCCGAATTGTTGGATTATCTGGCGCGGGAATTCATTGCCGATGGCTGGTCAACAAAACGGTTGATTCGAAGATTGATTCATACCCGCGCCTTTCGACAGTCGGGGCAGGTCACTTTGGCAGCAAATAATCTCGATCCTGACAATCGATTGTGGCACCATTATCCCACAAGGCGTCTCGAGGCGGAAGCCATCAGAGATACGATGTTGACAGTCTCCGGTCGACTGGACCGCCGCTTGTACGGGCGGCCCATCGAAACTCCTCGTTCCAAAGAAGATGCAGCCAAGCGACTATTTAACGGACCCCTCGATGGCGCAGGGCGGCGTTCGGTTTATTTACGGATGTCGATTATGGACCCACCTAAATTTCTGGTGGGCTTTAATCTGCCCGACTTGAAACTTCCGACAGGTAAACGCGATGTCACGAACGTTCCAAACCAGGCCTTGATCCTGATGAATGATCCCTTTGTAATGGCGCTCGCCAGAACATGGTCTACACAGTTGATGAAACAGGAAGAGAATTCGGTCGAACAACGCATTCAACACATGTTCCTTAAGGCGTATGGCCGCGCTGCCGATCAGTCAGAACTGAAACGCTGGATGGCTCTCGTAAATGATCTCGGGGGAACCGCCGATCAAGCAGACTTACTGGCAAACGCAAGTGTCTGGAATCATGTCGCACATGCGATTTTTAATACAAAAGAATTCATTTATTACCGGTAATTGATATGAATAACCAGCAATCTCAAAACAACTGTTGCCCGGGACGTCTGCCCGTATTCAACCGACGTGGATTTCTTCGAAACTCCAGTGCCGGCTTTGGCTGGTTGGCGCTCGCTAGTATGTTGGGAAAGCAGACTTCCGCTGAAGCGGCTACAAAACAAATCAAACCACATCATGCCGCCCGGGTGAAGAATGTCATCTTTTGCTTTATGGATGGCGGACCGAGTCACGTTGATACGTTCGATCCGAAGCCTGCTTTAAAAATGCACGAAGGGAAACCCATCGGCGAGGGTGCCGTTTCCAAACGTTCACAATCCAGCGCCGGACGAGTCTGGCTGGGAAGTCCCTGGAAATTCCAGCAGCGCGGCGAAAGTGGACTATGGGTCAGCGACCTGTTTCCACATCTCGCTTCAGTAGCAGATGAATTGTGTGTTGTACGTTCGATGGTCGGCGAGTTACCTTTGCATGGTCAGCAAAATCTCTTACTCCATACTGGGCGAATTATCGGCCAGGCTCCCAGTATGGGCGCCTGGGTCTCTTATGGTTTAGGTACGGAAAATAATAATTTGCCCGCTTATGTAGTGCTGAATAATGACTGGGTTCCCAACGGCGGACTGGAAAATTTTGGCAGTTCTTTTTTGCCGGCCACACATCAGGCAACGATGGTTCGCGCAAAAGGCGTTCCCGTTGATAACATCAAACCAGAAGATTCGCGTTCGCTCCAACGACGCAAACTGGCTTTACTCGCAGAACAGGATGCCGCATTTGCAAAAAGGGCATCACAGGCGTCTCCCATTGAAAGTGCAATCGCTAATTATGAAACCGCGTTTCGTATGCAGACACTGGTTCCGGAAGTTTCTGATATCACCCAGGAACCCCAGCACATTCAACGGGCGTACGGCGTGGATTCAAAAGACATGCATCAGCACTATTATGCCACACAGGCCTTGCGTGCGCGACGTCTCGTGGAAGCCGGGGTACGCTTTGTCGAAATTACTTGTCCCAGTTTTGACAGTAATAATTCCCCCTGGGATCAGCATGGATTCCTCAAAAAAAATCACGAAAAGAATGCACGCATCACCGAACAATCAGTGGCAGCGCTGATCACCGATTTGAAACAGCGCGGACTGCTCGATGAGACTTTGGTTATCTGGGCCGGGGAAATGGGACGCACACCTCACACGCCCAAAGTTACACCCACCTGCGGCCGTGATCACCACGTTAACGGCTATAGTCTGTTTATGGCCGGTGGTGGATTTAAAGGCGGAGTGACATTTGGTGAGACAGACGAATTCGGCAATTCCGTTATCATCAACCCGCTTACAATTCATGATATTCACGCCACGATCCTCCACCAGTTGGGTATCAACCATGAAGCACTTTCCTTCCGACATGGCGGAAGAGACCATCGCCTGACTGATGTCCACGGCACTGTAATCAAAGAAATTTTGAGCTGAAAAAAATTCTCGACTTCGCTTTCAGTTCACTCTGTTTACAGAAGCTCTAAGAGACGACGGAGTCAAACGGAAACGGGGAGAGCCTACGTAACAGAAGGTGGTTCAATTTTCGTTTCAGCGTCTTGCAT
>NZ_CALEMX010000614.1 GCF_937910335.1 uncultured Gimesia sp.
CTCGGCAAGGACTTTCACCTCGCTGATTCGATGCGCTTGCAGGCGCACTAGGGGAGGACCCATGTGTCCTCCCGCGAGAACAGAAATCGCAACAACAATACGTTTCGTGTCTTTCGTGATTTTCGTGGTAAAAAACCGTCTAAAACAACGGCGGCAAAACCAACCCACGAACAGAAATTTTACCCGATGTGGCTCGGCTCCACGAAGATGAACATCCAGAAGTGCATACACGTCACACACAAACCACATCCAAAAACATGGGGTGGTCCCGAATGCAATTCGGGACGAGCGCAGCGAGCAGGAAACGGACAGGGCAATCACACAACGATTTAAATGAAACCAAGTCCCTTTAGATCACTTCTTTATCCAGCATTTTAGAAATCTGGCTTTTACTTAATTCTGGTACGTTGCCCCACTCCAGTTGATCTGAAAGTGATAGCTCGACACCTACTCTCTTTGTGATGGAAATAATGTGTCTGCAAATATCTGGATAGGAGAGTCCGGTGGTTGATAAACATTTAAAACTATGTTTTGCAGGATCCCAGTACACACTTTGGGCTTCGCGGTAAATATGCTGATATGAGGCGTTCCCTTCTCCCTCCAGGCAGAGGTGAAGTTCGTCATCGAGTATCTCTATTTTGGAGACCACTTCTGTATGCATAAATTTTTCGACCTCAGCTCTAATTTGCGTCTAATGAGTAGAAGATTAATAATTTGACACAAAATCGATTACTCGGTTCGTAATATCTACATGGGTTTTCATTTCTACAATTTTTAATTCCATTCATCTGCGTATTTATCCCTTTGCATTATTTCTTCCCGTTCTTGCTTGTCTTCTTCGCAGATGAATCTGACAGCAACCAAACAATGGTTCGGTGATAAATAGCCGAAACCAACATAACGACTGCAAAAATTAATCCCCAATAAATGTCGTGTATCGCCATGTAGAGATAGCATATGCATAAATAAATGGAAAAACCCATCAAAATTTTCGCCCAGAGTGCCAATGATTCAAATGTTGAAGAACGTTTAAATAGAAACGCAAAGACCACTGATACAAGCAGCAAAAAAGATCCTCCCGTAATTCCCCACACGAGCATCAATGCAGGACCCGAAATCCCCTTCATCTCCGGGGGCAAATCAGTTGGTGAACTTATTGAAAATGTGTAAGGAGCAGACATCCATAGAAACACGGATTGTGACAACAAAAACAGTGCGAGTCCCAGCATTTGTTTTCGTGAAATATTTGGCGTTACAGATTCAACTTGATAATCTGAGGCACCATCGACAAGAGAGTTTCGATCATCTGAGTCATGCATCATTTCTGGATGTTTCATAAAAGCAGCTCGCCGGTAAGCCAACGCTCCAGATACTGGTCAAGCGAGGGAGCACAGCAGGTGCGGCTGTCTTCTTCATGATTCCAGACAAAGATATCAGGCCTCCGGATCTGGCCCGCCTGAATTGCATAGGCAAACTGATCTCCATTACCGGCATCCGCGAAGAAGAGCAAATGATCAAAGGGCATATACAACTCGGGAAAATCTGGGTTCTGCCGAAATTCTGTATTTTCTCGGATGATACGATCCAGAGACCAGATCAGTCCCAGCCCGTATTCTCCTTCGACGCCATTGGATTCGCGTAAGAGTTCTTCCAGAGCGGCGGGCAGACAAACACCCAGACTAGTTTTGATCTGAGCGATCTCAGCAGAACGAGCACCTGGAAAAAATTGAGCCGATTCGCATAACTTTAAGATCCGTTCTTTCCATGACATGAAGATTGCCTCACCAAAAGAACCTAAGAACCAGCAGGCCTTTTTACCAAACCTGCGGAGGGTTTACATACTCCATCTTATCTAAAAATTTAAAACAACTCCCGACGATTCACACTCCGAAAACATCTTCCAGCGCCGCCCGCATGACTTTCGGATCAGGATCGACACCGGTCCAGAGTTGAAAACCGATCACGCCCTGATTGACGAGCATGCCCAAGCCATCCAGGGTTTGACAGCCCACTTTGGCGGCTTCACGCAACAGATGCGTTTGCGGCGGGTTGGGAATCACATCAGAAACAATCATATTCGGTTTGAGAGATGAAAAATCGATTGGAAATACGGCATCCACATCAGGGAACAGGCCGATAGACGTGGCATTAATGACCACATCTACGTCGTCGGTAACGACATAGTCTCCCTCCCATAACACAAAGGAAGCAGAGACGCCGGTTTTTTCTTTCAATAGCGCCACAAGTGCTTCGCCTCGCTCGGCACTGCGGTTAACAATCGTGATTTCCGTAGCACCTTCTAAAGCAGTTTCGACACCAATCGCGCGGGCAGCACCACCGGCACCGAACATCACGATTTTTTTACCTTGCGGGTCACTCAATTCTTTCAACGATTGGACAAATCCTTTGCCGTCTGTGTTTTCGCCGATCAGTTGATCGCCTTTTCGCACAATCGTATTCACGGCTCCCATCATGGCGGCTGCTTCGCTAACGCCATCCAGATATTGAATCACCTCAACTTTATGCGGAATCGTGAGATTCGCGCCACGAAAGCCCATTGCCCGCAAACCGCCGACGGCCTGTTCCAGATTTTCCGGCGCGACTTCAATCGATTGATACCGCCATTCCAGACCCTTGTCTTTGAAGGCTGCTTCCATCATACACTGTGACGGGTTTTCTGAGATCGGCTGCCCAAACACACACGTCAGTTCCTGTTTAAAATTGAGCGGTTGACTCATGCGGTTCCTCGTCTCTTTATAGAATCTGAGAGATCAATAATACGATTGTTTACGCTTGCTCAAAACCAAGTGCATCAAAGATACGTTTGCAGGCTTGCGAACGATTCAAAGCGTAAAAGTGAATGCCGGGCACACCATCATCGATCAATTCCTGGCTTTGCTTAATGGCGAATTCCACACCGATTTCAAACTGTGCCTCCGGGTCGTCTTGAGCAGATTCCAGTTTGCTCGTTAATTCGGCTGGCAATTCTGAGTTGCTCATGGATGAGATGCGTTGAATCCGTTTAAAATCTGTGATCGGCATGATACCTGGAATGATCGGACACTGAATTCCGGCCTGTACACATCGTTCTCGAAAATCGTGAAAGCGTGTATTATTAAAAAAAAGCTGTGTATAAACAGCATCCGCGCCCGCATCCACTTTGCGCTTCAGGTTTGCCAGATCGGTATCCGCATCCGGTGCATCAGGATGAACTTCGGGATAGCCGGCTACACCAACACCCATCTCAGGGAAATGTTCCCGAATCAATGCCACCAGCTCATTCGCATAACGTAACCCGCCATCAGCAGGGATAAAGGTTTCCTGACCCGCGGGGGGATCGCCGCGTAACGCCATGATATTGTTGATGCCGGCTTCAGAAGCATTTTTTAACCACTCAATCAGTTCCTCACAGGTGGAGACCACACAGGTAAAATGTGCCGTCGCCGGGGTCTGGAACCGATTTTGAATGATATTACAGAGCTCAATGGTCCGCTTGCTTGTTGAGCCACCTGCACCATAAGTGCAAGAGACAAACGCCGGTTGATAGCGAGTCAACTCTTCCAGCGTCTGGAACAGAATCGCATCACCCTTTTCACTCTTGGGGGGAAACACTTCCACTGAAAGACCAAATGTTCCCGAACGATATAATTCACTGATTCGCATTCTATTTACTTATCCGAAGAGAGTTTAACAAAGCTTGTTCGATTCTGATATTTGATGACCAGATATCGTTTCGACTATAAATTATGCATTTTGCAGGTTATCAATGATGCCGTTTCTATTGCCAGCCCGGTTCGATTTCTCTACTCTTGGACTCAACAGAGACAAACTATTGACCTGTGAGGTTGGCCACCCTCGCAAATTGTAGGCACATTCGTCAGCCACTCGCTAGCCAGAGGGCCTCTATTTTAATGTTGTCGAATAGAGAAAAAACGCCATAACTTCAGCAGTCACATATTGTTGAAGAACTGTGCTCAACCAGTGAATCATCCCAGAAAATAATTGGCACTTTTCACTATAATATTTGGTCTAAAATTTTGTCTGCTAAAGTAAAGCAACTATAATGCCATCATTCAAGTCGGTTTCCGCTTGATTACAATTCAAAAACTCCCCTTTCTCCAATTGAAACAAAAAAGGATTGAGAATGTCGACCGAAGCGAACTCACTGCCGTATAAAGTGAAAGATTACAACGATGAGGACTTTCAGAATTTAGCCGCCTGGGGTCGAAAAGAAATTGAACTGGCCGAAACGGAAATGCCCGGCTTGATGGCATTACGCGAAAAGTACGGCAAAGAGCAGCCACTCAAAGGAGCGCGCATCGCCGGCTGTCTGCACATGACGATTCAAACCGCTGTCCTGATCGAAACACTCACCGCATTGGGCGCCGAAGTACGCTGGTCAAGTTGTAATATCTTTTCCACACAGGATCATGCCGCAGCCGCCATTGCAGCAACCGGCGTTCCTGTCTTTGCCTGGAAAGGCATGAGTGAAGAAGAATTCGACTGGTGCATCGAACAGACCATTTACTGGCCCAACGGCGAACCACTGAATATGATTCTTGACGACGGTGGCGATTTGACCGTCATGGTACATGAAAAGTTCCCTGAACTGCTCAAAACAATCAAAGGACTCACCGAAGAAACCACCACCGGCGTGCACCGTTTGCATCAAATGCACGAAGCCGGAAAACTGGGTGTCCCCGCCATCAACGTCAACGACTCTGTCACAAAGAGCAAGTTTGACAACCTCTATGGTTGCCGCGAGTCTTTAGCTGATGGTATCAAAAGAGCCACCGATATTATGATCGCCGGAAAAGTCGTAGTCGTCTGTGGCTATGGCGATGTCGGCAAAGGGTGTGCCGACGCCATGAAAGGGCTCGGAGCACGTGTCGTGATTACAGAAATCGATCCCATCTGTGCGTTGCAAGCCGCGATGGAAGGTTTTGAAGTCACAACCATGGAAGATGCTGCCTCCCGTGGCGATATCTTTGTAACGGCAACCGGTTGCTTTGATGTCATTCGTGGCGAACATCTGGAACAGATGAAAAACGAAGCGATCATCTGCAACATCGGTCACTTCGATTCGGAAATTCAGGTTGCTTACATGGAAAACCGAAAAGACATCGAGAAAATTGAAATCAAACCTCAGGTCGACAAATTTGTATTCCCTGACGGCAAAGCACTGATTGTACTTGCGGAAGGCCGCCTGGTAAATCTGGGTTGTGCCACAGGTCATCCCTCTTTTGTAATGTCCAATAGCTTTACCAATCAGGTCATCGGACAACTCGAACTTTGGAACGAAACCGATAAGTACGAAATTGGCGTGTACATGCTTCCTAAACATCTAGACGAAGAAGTCGCTCGCCTGCACCTGGATAAACTGGGCGTGAAACTCTCAAAACTGTCAGAACAACAGGCAGAATATCTTGGAATTCCCGTCGAAGGACCTTACAAACCAGATTACTATCGCTATTAAAATTGCACTGACAACAAGTCTTGCGACAATAAAAAACCTCCGAATCATGAGCCTTTATGATTCGGAGGTTTTGTTTTTCACAACCCATAGCTTTGATTGTTTCCTGACACACGAGTTTTTATAATCTGGAAACTGTGATTGCTGTGCATATTCAATCTGCAAATCCAATTCATGACGAACAGAGAAAGATTCCCTCATGACCCACATTTCTTCACGCCGTGACTTCCTGAAACAGACAACCGCATTCTCTGCCGGAATTATGCTTCCCGCCTGGGCCGGTTCTGCTTTCGCTGCTGCCACAGCGAACAACCCTTTATTCGAAATTTCTCTGGCGCAATGGTCTCTGCATCGCGCACTCAGAAGCGGGAAATTGGATAACCTCGACTTTGCCAGGGTAACAAAGGAAGAGTATGGTATCTCGGCTGTCGAATATGTGAATCAATTCTTTAAAGATAAAGCCCGTGATGCAAAATACCTCGCGCAAATGAATCAGCGGGCCTCTGATGTCGGCGTGAAAAATCTGCTGATCATGATTGACGGGGAAGGGGCCCTGGGTGATCCCGATGCCAAAAAACGGACGCAGGCTATCAAAAATCATCATCAATGGGTTGAGGCAGCGAAAACTCTAGGCTGCCACTCGATCCGCGTGAATGCACGCAGCAATGGCACCTATCAGGAACAACAAAAACTGGCAGCCGATGGCTTACGTCGTCTTACAGAATTCGCGGCAAAATCTGGTATCGATGTGTTAGTGGAAAATCACGGCGGCCTCTCATCCAACGGTGCCTGGCTGGCAGGGGTCATGAAGATGGTCAATCTCCCCGGATGCGGAACACTGCCCGATTTCGGAAACTTCGTCCTTGATCGCAAAACAGGCGAAGAATATGACCGCTACAAAGGGGTCAAAGAACTAATGCCTTACGCAAAAGCCGTCAGTGCGAAAACGCATAATTTTGACAAAGCGGGCAACGAGACCAAAACAGATTATGTCAAGATGATGAAAATTGTGATGGACGCCGGCTATCACGGCTATGTAGGCATTGAATACGAAGGCAGTGAGCTCGACGAATCTGCGGGTATCAAAGCCAGTAAAAAACTGCTGTTAAAAGTTCGTAAGGAACTGACACCGGAATACGAACCTCAGCCGGTCGACTCAGAATGTTGTGAACCTCGTCGTCGTCGTCGCCTTTTCCGCAATCGCCGCTTCAGAAGATGATTCGAACAGAACCTGTGATCCAGTTTGATTAACAATAAAAAAACGCCCCATCGCTAAAGAAGCAGTGGGGCGTTTTCGATTGATCAAATTCAATGTTATTGCCGATGAGGTTTCGCAATATCACGATCAGCGAGAATTTCCCGGGCAACATCTGTGACAAAGTTATCTGCTCCCAGCCATTTTTCTTTTTTCGGGGCAGGGGCTCCTACATTCATACCCACTCCCGGATTCCAAAGTGCGGGAATCGTGTGTCTGATAGCTGACATATATGTCGTAAAGACAGGATACTGCGTCTCAGGATTATTCTCCTGGTAAGTATCCATCTTCTCGACCAGTTTATTGTGAGCAATTTTAGGATGTCGATGATGAGGGCCGTGCACGAAAATATCAAAATTGATGTATGTGCAGAGACGTGTAATAAAACTTGAACCAATCACGGTACGTGTTCCCAGCAAAGGGTCGTAGCTTTGCATTCCCAGGTGCTCGGTAAATTTGCGAAAGGTCTGGATCACACTGGCAACCCAATGCGGAATGACCCAGGCAACGATAAATGGCTTCCAGAGAGAGAACCAGGCCACCGTTCCCAGAATCAACGCCCAGACAATCGCCATGACCGCGTATTCGATCCGCATGGCTTTCATGACATCCGGATTTTTCACCGGAGTGTTTTTACTGAAACACATGCGACTGTAAACAAAGGGAGAAGTAAAAAATCCGAAGGGAAGTTCCAACCAGCAGAAAATACGACGAAATGTCAGTGACGTATTCGGATCGGAATAAGGCCACAATTCCCAATCGCCGGGCTTATTCAGATAAGCATGATGGCGAATGTGAGACTCTCGATAAGCGGTATAAGAAACAAACGACATCGTACCAAGGGCACGTCCTAACCAAATACTAACCCAGCGTTTTCCGCAAATTCCCTGATGAGACGTTTCATGAAAACAGCTTGACCAGCAGAACATGCTGTAAGCGGCAATGAGGGTCCACCCCACCTGGAAATACCAGGCGCTGGAAGGCCATTGAAATGCCAAAGCCAGAATCGCGGCCGTTCCAAACGGGGAATGTAAAAAACGGGGCGTTGTTGACTTTACTTCGAGATCGCAAATTTCTTTAGCGGTAAAATGTGTCACCGACATGGCACGTACCTCCTGGTTGTGCTCAAACTTTCAAAACGGATCGTTAAAATACGTATCGGAAAGACGGACCCACATTCCAGCAGGTGAAATGCCACTTTTTGACTAACTCGCTTTGAGAATTTGCAGAAGAGGGGGCATTTCACTCAAACACTCCGATACATTCAGAGTAAGTCGGTGAATGGAGTCATGCAAAAACCAATCGTTGGATAACGTAGAGAATCTACAGAGCAAAAAGCGGGATTTCTGATTATGCCGATTTTAGCGACTATACCGCCCGAGAGACGAGACGAGATCGTTCGGATGCGAAGGACTAACCCCGCTGACTGTCTCTACTTTGAGGCAGGTAGATAGAGGTAGGACTCGGGAAATAGTTTCTTCGACATCAGAACCGTTTTTGATTGGCCACCATGCCAGATGTCCCATTTAGGATCGGCGTATTTTGCAAAGAATCGATCCATTCTCTGCTTGAGTTTTTGACGCTGTTGGCTGAATTTCGAATCGTCGATCAAGTTCTTTCTTTCACCGGGATCTGGAACCAGATGATAGAGTTCATTGGGAGTTTCTTTAAAACGTTCGATGTATTTCCAGTCTTTAGTACGAATCGCGCGGACGTTTTCAAATTCATAAAATACCACTTCCGACCAGGGAATCTGTTCGCCTTTGAGAACGGGTGCAAAATTCCTGCCCGGAGTCGCTGGCTGCGCGGGAATTTTATCCTTCAATCCTAAATAGTTCAGCAGGGTAGGATACACATCATAATTGGCCACCATCATTTCCGGGCGTGCACCCTCCTCTATTTTTCCCGGTTGTGAAAAGATGAGCGGTATACTCATCGTCCAGTCAAAGGCTGTCAGAGGGCGCGTATGATCTCCCATTCCCCAATAACCACTATGACCGCCAGCCAACCCCTGATCGGCTGTAAAAATAACCAGCGTATTCTCGCGGAGCCCCAACTCTTTCAGTGTCTGCATAATCTGACCTACGCCATCGTCTATTCCCGATACCTCTGCCGCATATTTACGAATGATTCCCAGATCTCCAATATAATCACCGTAATTAAAATTCCAGGGCTGTGCCTTTTCTCTGGGGAAGGAAGGAAACGTCTTTTTTTCATATTCTGCTTTAAACCGATTTTTGATCGGCTCACTCATCGCAGGCGCCAAACCATAGGGGCCGTTATAAGCCAAAAACAGAAAGAAAGGTTTCTCCTGATTCTGCTTGATAAATTTGACACCATGTTGTGTCCACAGATCCGTGAGATAAGTTGGTTCTTTTCGAATTTTCTCGTTTTCGATTACGTTCTGGTCATAAAATCCAGAACTGCCACCATGTGGCTTTGTAATCCAGTAGGAAAAACCTTCTTGCGGATAAAGATTATCTCCCAAATGCCATTTGCCAGACATTCCACATACGTAACCGGCGTCATGTAGTACTTGAGGAATCGACGGAAATTCTTCCAATGTATTGAATGAGTCAGGACCGGTCTGAATTCGGGTTCTAAGGAAGCAATGCACCCCATGCTGACAGGGCATCAAGCCTGTCAGAAAACTGGCTCGGGTCGGCGAACAGACCGCATTGTTGGCAAAAGCGCGCGTGAAGAGTGTTCCCTCTTTCGCCAGCTGATCAATGTGAGGCGTTTGAATATCCTTATTTCCATAACAGCCCAAAGTCCATTCACCATGATTATCCGTCATGATAATCACCACGTTGGGTTGTTTCTGTTCCGCAGCGTGCAGCATCGTGGCACTACAGAGACAGAGCAGAATAACAAACCAACCGTTGAATCCACCTGACATCATCTGACGCATGAGCAACGCCTTTCACGGAAATTAAAAAAAGATTGCGATAAACTCTTTCTTAAAGCATGAATCATCATCACCCTTTTTTCAAGTGAGATCGGGATTTGCCAGAGGGTGCATAGTAGAAATAACCTGACAGCATTCCATCAATAATGGGGTGGCCTTTCCAGTTCGGGATCATGACCCTCATCCTCTTCCTCCAGGACGCCGAGACGCGAATCGAGAAGTTTCAATGTTTTACTCAGGACATCTACTTCCGTGTTTCGTTGCAAAACGGCATCATTTAACTGTTCAACCTCATGTTGAACGTGCATTAAAATGGATTCTACCTCTTTTAAACGAGATAACAGTTCTTCCTGCGTGGGTAGCTTATCACTCATTTTGGTAAGTACCTTTCACTGATTCTACTTTTCTTATTGAGTTTATCGGTTATGATTGAGACAGGGTTTTCGTTCCGCCGACTTCTGCAATGAAATAACCTGGGGCCTGATTTAACATGATTCAACAATTTCGATTTTGCGTCCTGACTCTCTTATGGGCATTCAGCCTCTCTCTGCTTGTCTTAGCGGAATCGCATGCATCTGAAAATACATTTCAGGTCCGATTTGCAGAATCCGTTCATAATCAGCCGTTTACGGGCCGCGTGTATCTTATTTTTACACGTTCTCAGCGAGAACCCCGCTTGGGACCCTCCTGGTTCCAGCCTGAAATGTTTCTCAGTCGAGACGTGGTGAACTGGCAACCAGGAGAGATTCTTGATTTCACACCGAAATCAAAAGGCTTACTCTCATTCCCAAAACCACTGTCCGAGATGAATCTTACAAAGTATCGCGCTCAGGCTGTCGCGCGCTTCAACGACCTCGACCCTAATGTTGGCACCGCGCCCGGCAACGGATTTAGCCAAGCCCTCACCATTCCAGCAAACAGGAACCAGAAAACGCCGCTCTTCATTATTGACAAACTGGTGCCGCAAAAAACTTATAAAAATACACGCTGGAGTAAACTCATCAAAGTGCGCTCTGCGCTCCTCTCCGAATTCCACGGCCGCAACACCTACCTCGAAGCCACCGTTCTATTACCACAAAGTTACTATCTGCAAAATCAGAGAAAGTACCCCATGATCTATTCCATCCCCGGTTTTGGTGGCGACCATTTTCGGGGACGCAGAGAGACCCCTGTCTCCGAAAAAAACGAAGATGATGTCGAATTTATTCGCGTTTTTCTGAATCCTAAATGCCGCTGGGGCCATCATGTTTTTGCGGACTCAGCTAATAACGGCCCTGTCGGTAAAGCCCTCACCACCGAATTCCTGCCGGAACTGGAAAAAACTTACCGCGCCATCCCGCACCAACGCGCCCGATTTTTAACGGGACATTCTTCAGGAGGCTGGTCTTCACTCTGGTTACAAGTCACATACCCGGACACGTTTGGAGGGACATGGAGCACGGCTCCCGATCCCGTCGACTTTCGTGACTTTCAGCAAATCAATCTCTACGACCAAAACGATAACATGTACCGTGATGCGTCAAAGCAAGCTCGGCCCATCGCCCGTATGAAACAGTCGCCGATACTATGGTACGAGTCTTTTTCCAAAATGGAACATGTGCTCGGACACGGCGGTCAACTGCGAAGTTTTGAAGCCGTCTTCAGCCCCCGCGGAAAAGATGGCGCACCCATGAAACTGTATGATCGAAAAACAGGAAATATCAATCCCGATGTAGCAGAAACCTGGAAAGCGTATGATATCCGGTTAATCCTGGAAACAAATTGGATAGAACTCTTACCGCAACTCGATGGCAAAATTCATGTATTCATGGGGGATCAAGATACTTTTTACCTCGAAGGCGCAACCATTCTACTTAAAAAATCGCTTGCAAATTTAGGCGGTCACGCCGTTGTAGAAATTCATCCTGGCAAAAATCATTCCTCGCTGATATCCAAAGATTTGTTGTTGAGAATTCGCAAAGAGATGGTCCAGTCGTTCCTGAAACATCAGCCTGAGATCAAATAGCGTTTTTAAAAATGCGCGATTTGACGCGACCGTCACATGCACCATTAATTAACTGCCGATATAGCGGGCATAAATGGTTTTTGCAGCAGCGGGGTCATCAGTACCTTTAATAATGGCGCGACCATCACGAAACAGGCTGATTTCATAATCGGGATCTTTCAGATTCAGCCTGAGCAAATATGTGTTAAATTCGACGGCCCCCGAATTCTGCAGCTTCTCGGCGAGGTCTTCAAAAGAGATGCGACTTTTTTCGGCGGGAGAAACCTGGACAGCGTTTCTGCCACACAATTGTGTCGTTCGCGAACCTTGGTCTCCCTTCAGCCAGATCCGCTCCCCCTGATGGCAGGCTTTACAGCCAGCTTTCTCTCGCAGGTCAGCGACACTCATCTGCCGAAACGATCCCTCCCAGACATCGACGACCGTCAGAACTGGCTTGATCAGATCTTCGCGCCCTGAAAGTATTTTGAATGCGCTGATGGCTTCCAAAGATGCAATGACATTGACAGTCGGCCCCAGTATTCCCGCGGTATCACAGGTTTCCGTACTGCCCGGCTCCGGTGCGGAATCGATTAAACAGCGCAGGCAGGCGGACTTGCCTGGTAGAATGGTCATCGTCTGTCCGGTGCTGCCAATACACCCACAATAGATCCAGGGAATCCCCAGCTCTAGCGACACATCATTAATCAAATAACGCACTTCAAAATTATCAGTGCCGTCCAGTATCAAATCGACATCCTTTGCCAGCGATAAAATATTCGTATGATCAATGTCTTCGACTATCGGTTCGATTTGGACTTCGCTGTTGATCTTTTTCAGTTTTTCGACAGCTGCAATTGCTTTGGGAAGTTTGGCGGCCACGTCCGTTTCATCAAACAGCACCTGTCTCTGCAAATTGCTCAGTTCGACAAAATCACGATCAACGATTTTGATATGACCCACACCCGCCCTGACCAGCGTCTCAGCTAATACCGTCCCCAGAGCACCACATCCACATAATAATACGCGGCCCTGCATCAAACGGGTTTGACCTGCTTCCCCCAACTCTGAAAAAAAGACTTGCCGACTATAACGTTCCAGTTCCGGATTCATGGTGTTCATCGCCTGATTCAATTGAATGAAATGACTTTCCTGCTATTTTAACAAGCAAGAGCCGGGATAACAGACCCCCAACACACAGAACCAGCGATAGAACAGGAAACCATCACTGCATGACAGCAAAATAAAAAAGGCCCCGCTGTTGATACAGCAGGGCCATACTCGGCTTTTTCATAGTTCCGACAAGTAAAGTTAATCGAGACTGATTTCCTGCAAGAGTGAGACAAACTGAGGTTTGATCAATCGTAGATTCGTCTCTCCCCAGCCTTTGGAAGCCACCTTGAGCGTGATTTTTGGTTTCAACCAGGTTGCTGACCGATTCATTTTCACGAATGGCGTCGATTGCTTCAAGCTTGGCAGTTGAGCCTGCCAGGCTTTTCGCACTTCTTCAGGAACATCACTTGCGTAAATAGTTCCCGCATAGACTAATTGTTTATTATGAGAAGCGGCTAACAGCACCGTATCGATCTTGCCGTTGGACAATGTAGTATAGCCCACCAGCAAACAATCAAATTCAATGAGCTTCGGTGCCGCTTCTACAGGTAAACTGGCAGCCACTTTCTTTGCCTTCGCTTTTTCTTCTTCACTTCCACCAGCAAAGTCGTTTAGTGCGTCTTCCAGATTCTCCGCACCTCCATCTGCTTCCTTCGCACGGTCGACCACAGTTGCCACCAAGTTGACATTAGCACGTTTCCGGACCCCCCAGTCCTTGAATAATGAATCGAATTCAAAACCACCAACGATCGCAAAAGCACCCACCAGTAATGTCAGCCCCCAGATTGCCATATCTAATTTCCAGGCTCCTGCCGGAAAACGACGGATCGTCGGTCCCCATATTTTAAGTGGCGTCAGGAAAATACTCATCATGCCAAACTCAAATGACTTTGATACGGCATTCAAATAAACAATGACATGTCCGATCAAAAACAGGACCAGACCGATCGTCGCTTGTGTTAATGTCCACAAACATAATTCAGAAGCATCACTACAATAGAAACGTCCGCCAACACTTAAGCCGATCGCAGCAATCGTACCAATCGCAAGAATCCATCCCCACTCCGGGATTAATTCCCAAATCGTTTGAGGCTGTGCTTTGGTTTCTGTTTCCTGTTGAACATTAGATTGACCCACACATTTTCCCAGCTTCGGGTAGAAGCCGCATTGCGGACACCACGATGAAAGTCCCCAAGGCTCATCCGTGCCACATTCAGGACACGAGGAGTGCGATGGAGATTTGTTTGCTTCCTGCAAAAGCAGTGAATTACTATGGCTCATATCTGACATGGCTGATCTACTTTTATTACTGAAGGACGGAGAATGTGTGTCGATATTATTTCAGTGACTCTCCGTGTACTTTAGCTTACAAAATGCCACACCAACGAACTTTGACATGTAAAAATACCAATGCTTGAGTGTAATTCTACCCGTCAAAATCAGTAAATTCCTTGCGACCCGCCCAGAGAGCCGTTGATTGATGCCAACAGACGTGATCATAAAAAAAGCCGACGCTCAATAAGAGCGCCGGCTTCGGAAAGGTCGATTATTAGATTTTTTATTGAGGTAAAATCAGTTTACCTTGAGCAACTCAATATCAAATACAAGAACTTCGTTGGGTCCGATATCGGGACCAGATCCTCTTGAGCCATAAGCCAGATCGCCGGGAATAAACAGCTGCCACTTATCGCCCTCTTTCATCAACTGCAGTGCTTCCGTCCAGCCACCGATCACACCTTTGACAGGAAACGTCGCGGGTTGATTTCGTTTGTAAGAACTATCAAACTCTTTTCCATTGATCAGAGTTCCACGATAATGTGTGGTCACACTGTCATTCAAGCCGGGAGTTTTCCCCGTGCCTTTTTTGATCACCTTATATTGCAGACCACTTTTTGTTGTTTTCACGCCTTCTTTCTTAGCATTGTCTACCAGAAACTGCTTTCCCTTGGCAACGTTTGCCGCTGCAGCTTGCTTCATCTTTGATTCCTGCTGTGTTCGCAGTTCCTGTTGAAACGCAATCAATGTTGCACGAATTTGCTCTTCTGTCATTTTGGGTTTCTGTTTGGTCATAGCATCCAGAATTCCTTTGACAAGAATCTGGGGATCCAGATCCAATTGATCCTTCATCAGGTTTTGACCAAGGTTATAACCGATTCCATAACTGACTTTTTGCTTTTGATCTTTGAATGCTGATTTACCTGGAGCTGCTTTTTCGGTCTGAGCCGTCACGAATTGAGAGCATCCAAAGAATGCAATACATAAACAGGCAGTGAAATGCCATTTAGACATAGGAAGAACCTTTCGGTGAATAAGGAAACGTATGTTGAACAGGGGTGACCATACCAGACGGCGAGATTCAGTTGGCAGCAAGTACCGACCGAATGAGCAGATGATGGATTGCATGGTGTCCTCTTTCACAGAGGAACTTTGACTAAACCTAAGGAGCCAATTATAAGAGAGTCGCCCGGGGGGTGTCCATATAAAGGAGAGCCGATATGGAATGATTGGTCCTGAAATCAGGTGCACATATTACAGCCAACCTCTCGCTGCTAACTCCTGATTAGCTCACGACTTTTTGGAATCGGGTAACCGCTTCGTTAATATTATCTCGGCTATTGAAAGCACTTAGACGGAAATAACCTTCTCCCGAAGCACCAAAACCACTACCCGGCGTCCCCACCAGATGTGCTTTCTGCAACAATTCATCGAAGAACTCCCAACTGCTCGAATCTCCGGGTGTTTTGAGCCAGACGTAGGGAGCATTGACACCACCATAAACAGAGATGCCTACCGACTCCAGACCTTCACGCAACAGGCGGGCATTTTCCAGATAGAAGGCAATCAGAGCCTGTATCTCTTGTTGCCCCTGTTCAGAGTAAGCGGCTTCTGCGCCTTTCTGAATAATATAAGAGACACCATTAAACTTTGTGCAATGGCGTCGATTCCAGAGAGGATGAATTGCCGCCGTTTCACCCGAGGCGGTTTTTCCCATGAGCTGTTGGGGAACTACCGTAAACGCACAACGAGTTCCTGTGAAGCCGGCATTTTTACTGAAACTGCGAAATTCAATCGCAACCTCTTTGGCGCCTTCAATCTCATAAATAGAATGGGGAATTTCCGGGTCGGTAATGAATCCTTCATAGGCAGCATCAAACAGAATGATAGATCCATGGGCCTTGGCATAATCAACCCATAGCTTCAAAGTCTCTTTCGTCGCGACGGTTCCCGTGGGATTATTCGGATAACAGAGATAGATCAGATCGACGGGAGAGTCCGGCAGAGAAGGTACGAACTCGTTTTCTGCAGTGACTGGCAGATAGGTTAAACCTGCATAACGCCCACTCTCATCTGCCGCGCCGGTACGTCCGGTCATCACGTTCGTATCGACATAAACGGGATAAACAGGATCGGTCACAGCAACCTTATTGTCCGCACCAAAAATATCCAGAATATTACCCGTGTCACACTTCGAACCATCGGAAACAAAAATCTCGTCCGCAGAAATCTCGACACCACGCGACTCATAATCATTACGGGCAATCGCCTCGCGAAGAAACGCATATCCCTGCTCAGGGCCATAGCCACGAAATGTACCACGATCTCCCATCTCATCAATGGCAGCATGCATGGCCTCTCTAATCGCTGTTGGAAGTGGTTCGGTCACATCACCTATCCCCAGTTTAATCACAGCGGCATTCGGGTTCTCATCACAAAATGTGTTTACACGACGCGCAATTTCCGGAAACAGATAGCCCGCTTTGAGCTTCAGGTAGTGATCGTTTATCAAAGCCATTTCACGCCTCAAATCAAAAAAATGCAATGCTTGTGTCGGTGAATTCCTGTGTAGGAGTCTATTCTAAACTAGAAAAGCCGTTGTATTTTGAATCTGGAAGAATTGCAACCGACGCACACAAATCAGATGGTTTTTAACGGAAAAGGTTCGACTATTCAGCGCCACTAAAAGGACGAGGTACAGCATTCAACCAAAAACGATCGGTAAGCTGATCAATTTGTGGCAGGCCAATATGTTCACTAATTTTGCGATTGCCCGTCAATCGTTGAGCGGCCCCTTCAAATAGCAGCTTGATTTGAGGCTGCTCCGTAACTTTTCCTTGATCGTGTTTTAAATTGCTGCCGACGGCGATCGCAACTCCTAATTGAAAACGCGCCTGAGGATAAATGGGGGCGCCAAGTTCGGAAAGCGACCAGCGATCAACGCGCACCCGACACCAGCGACTTAATGGTTGTGGCCCATCGACAAAGGGTTGCAGTGTGGGAGGCAAACTGGATTTCGCCTGCTCGTCAATCAGCAACGTCACGCGATCATGATGGCTTGCATACAAACCCCAGGCCAGCCAATGATCAAAATACCCCGTGGGTTCTAATAAGGGAGCCAACATGACAAACCAGACGATGAGCAATACTCCCCGTTCAGAACCCGTAACGGCACGGAACGACAAACTCGAGTCGACAGCTCGGTCTTCTGAATTCACTGAATCTTTTTGCGGGAGCAAAGAGTTTTTCTGAAACAATGAATGAAACAAAAACAGGTCCTGCAAGATGAAACACACATTCCAGATGAGAACGCCACTGTGATGGTTTAAACCCAAAGGACCAACGGCAATCATGAGACAGACATGCATCGACACTGCCGCCCATAAAGTCCATTGACGTGTGCGGGGAATGAATAAGCCCAACGCGATCAGGAATTCTGCAACGGGAAAGGCGCCAGCAATCAACCTTATGGTCTGATCTGACCAGTAAGTAGTCGAAATTCCGATTCCTGAAAAGAGACCGTCGACTAACTGCGGACCCAACGTCTGCACAAAACTGATATCACACTTGGAAAGTGCCGAGTATAAATAAATGCTGATTACGAAGAAACGAAACAGACGAATGGCGCGCGGCGGCTTCAGAAATGTCAGTATCAAAAATCCAATCGCAAACTGATAGGCCCAGGGCTGAAGGCGATGTTGATCGAACACAACCGAAATCAGGAACCCCGATAAGAACACGCCTGCACAAACCTTTGATAAGAATGGCCTGTGTTCCGAACCTCCAAAACATGAGGCCACCACCACTCCCAGAATACAGACGCTCGAAATCAGCATCATAAAAAAGGTGAGCCAGTCTACCCAGGCAGGTAGAGACAGGACCTCAGAAAATAAAGGGACCTGCGGAAAGAACGTCTGCGGAATCCAGAGCCGCCAGGTCACTGCCAACAGCACCAGTGAGAACAGCGCCACGTTGACTCTCAGCAATTGGAATTGAAGCATCTCGCGGGACATAAATGGGATCACCGTTTTTACTTCAATTATAATGAGCGGTGATCGCTTTCACCGCTCTCTGATGAAAACACATAGAAAATAAATGACATTCGGCCGCTTAATCAAGATATGTAAAAACGGTTCCCATCGCTTCCTGTTTCTCAGAAACGATGGAAACTTGAGTGCCCGGCTCATACGACCCTCGCCGCACCAACGCCAGCGCAACAGCCGGATACTTGCCATAGGAACGGGCAGAGGAGCTAATCGTTCCCACCTCCTGAAGCTGGCCAGATTCCCCTGCCATGACCTTGGCTCCGGATGGAGGCACCCAGCCCGCATCCAGTCCAATCGCCCGTAATTCTCGATTGACATGACCTAATGCATCGATGCGAGCAATTGGCTCCTGACCCAGATAACAACCTTTTTTAAATGAAATCGACTGTTCTGTTCGAGATGCTTCCTGCGCCAAATTTTCCTCGGAGAGATCGACGCCATAAATGGGAAAGAGCGATTCAATTCGCAACGTCTCGAATGTATCCTGGCCGGCAGGTGTCGCACCAGCCTCCATGAGGCTTGACCAGAAATCAGCGATTTTTACATACTGCAGACAGCAAAAATATCCTGGTTGTTGAAACCAATCAAGGCGGCGGACTGTAAGCTGAGAACCTGAATTCTTCACTTGCAATTGCTGATTTACTGATACAGATTCTATCTGGATCCCCGCTTGCGTCAGGATTTCCTTCGCTTTTGGTCCGGTTAAATAGAGATTGCCATATTCCGGAGTGCGTAATTCAAAGTCCGCATCTTCCATAATAATATAACGATCCAGGTGGTTGATGATGGATGAACACATGCCGGGCGCTGTATCGATCCAGAGAGAATCTCCCTGATTGAATACAAAAATATGACCAAGAATTCGGCTTTGGACATTCGTCAGAAACGCTTCGCAACCCGCATCGGGCTGCAGATTTATGATCTCATTCGTACAAAAATTGTGCAGGAATTTTGCACGGTCTTTTCCTTTTAATTCGAATTGTTCTCGTTGACTGAGATCGAAGAGAACTGCTGTCTCATGTGCACTCTGATATTCTTTCTCTGGTGATCCAAAATGAGAGGCTAAAGGGTAAACTTGATTAATGTCAGTATAAATTGCACCACATGACTGCTGAAGTGTTTGGAATTGACGTAATGGCATTCTTTTTCCATGCTGCTTAGTTAGAAAATGTCCCGAGTTAGAAGCATTGTTGATCGGCTGGATCCTTGCGTTTCAAAAGTCCCCAGGCTGAACTATATTGAAACAAGAATCAGTATCGTCAGTACTTACAAAATGGTTGGAGATAAGAAAATCTGTGTTCTTATCCCATTCAGAGGCGGGAACAATCAATAGAGAGGGAGACGCACTTACATTTTAGAAGGTCAAACTCTTTTTTCAATCAAAAAATAACGCTTTCTTAAGGTTTCGCTGACCACTACTCGCTTTTTTCTATTTTCAAATTGTCTATCTTCAATATTCCAGTCCCACCATTGAGCCCTAACTGAATGACGGCTTCGCGAGTCTGAGGAGGTATCGATAATTTCTTTGTCTCAAGGTGCCAGTCACGACTTCCGATCCAGGGACCAATATAAGCCTGACCTATGTTTCGACGAATACTGTCGTAGAAATGTACTATAATTCCGGGTTTTTGATATGTCTTTGCGCCTTGAACTGTGTTCAAGTAACTTACCTGAAGACTCATTTCAAGCGAGCGTACTTTGGATCCATCAAGGGCCATCCCCTGTAAAATCTGAGACATTCCACCTGACTGTTCATTCTCGAACTCCAAATAGGAGGATCCTTCCGGTGCCCCCCTCTTGATAAGAGTTACTTTGCGCTGATAGTGCCAATTATCCGCTTTTTTGTCTGTATTGACATCTGATTCAAAACCACCATTTCTAATTTTTGGATTGAGTGGATCAGGCTTGATCTCGCGCTTCTCTTCAGAACGACCCGTCATCGGCACAAATAACGTCGGGATAAGCCGGTTCTGTTTCAGTTGGCCCTCTTCTTTTTTAAACAGATGGAATACCTGTTGATAACGTTCCCCAAGCGGAATTAAAAGCATACCCCCTTCTTTCAGCTGATCAACCAGGGGCCGAGGAACTTTTTCAGGCGAACAGGTCACGATAATTTTGTCGAAAGGCGCTTCTTCCGGCCAGCCAAGATAACCATCACCTATTCGAGTATGTACGTTACCATATCTTAAACGCTTCAGGCGGGCGGCGGCCTTTTTCCCAAGCCCTTCAACAATCTCGATGGTATAAACATCTTTCACTAATGCGGAAAGTACCGCGGCCTGATATCCGCTCCCCGTTCCGATTTCCAGTACTTTATCCTCAGGTTGTGGATCTATCGTTTCTGTCATATAAGCTACGATATACGGAGGGGAAATCGTCTGCTTATACCCAATAGGTAATGCTAAATCTTGATAAGCCCGGTTCTTCAAACTGGAACTCACAAATTCATGACGCGGAACCTGTCTCATGGAAGATAGCACTTTGGGATTTTTGACTCCCTCTCCCTGAATATAACGCGTCACCATCTCATTTCGTAATCCACGAAAGTGGGCGCTACTCTGTGAAAACGCAGGCTGCACAGAATGCAATATCGCTCCGCAGCTCACAACATTCATTAAAGTGAGTAAGATGATTCGCTTCATGAGTGACCCTCAAGTCAGACAATACTGTAAAATGATCTGTTTTAAACTATAATTGTTATGAATTATAGCACGACGGCATGACCTCCGTTAATGTTGATTTCCCAATAACTAATACGAATTGAGAGATTGATTCCGGGATTCTATATTTCTATCCACACGAAGGAGAGAATCCGTTATCATTCAGCAAATAAGCTGATTTTCTGATTTTTTTGAGCGAATGGACTCCCGTTGTATGAAGTATATTCAAGTAGTCATCGTCGCGTGTACTCTATTCTCTTTATCAATCCTGCATGGATGTGGCGCTTCAGACTCTATTTCCGGTAAAGATTCCATTAAATCTTCGACTCTTGAAAGTGATTTGACAAACGCTGACGCGAACAAGGCTCCTGAATTATCAGAACCGCCCAGTGAACCAGTTGATCCACCCGTTGATCCACAAGTAGAAGTCAAAATCATTTTTCAGAAACTGCTGGCAATTCGCTTAGATCCCGATCCTGATGAATGGTTGAAAGCAGACAAGCAACTAAGTGCTTTTGGGAAAACGGCTATCCCCACATTAATTACTGAAATGGCCAGTTCCGATCTCTCAGCCCGAGAGTTGGCCAGCATGTACCTGGCTGGTCTAGGACCGGAATCAAAAGAGGCCGCGCCCGTTCTCGAAAAAGCGTTAAAGGATGATTCTCCATTTATTCAAGTCAACGCGGCATCAACACTCACGCATTTTCCCGAATATCGAAACAAAGCCGTGCCCGTTTTGATCACATTGACAAAACATGAAGATCCCAATACGCGTCTTACAGCCATTCACGCTTTAGGAAACCTGGAACCCCATTCGGAAGATCAACTCAACGCCATCAAGACAACGCTGACTGATTCAGACACTGAAGTACAATTGGCGGCGATTAAGATCCTGGGCCAAATTGGGAATCCCGCAAAAACAACATTGAGTGAAATTCAATCATTGATCAATGATTCCGATACCAGCGAAGTGTTGCGCGAAGCGGCCCTATCGTCTAAGTCACTCATTGAACAGGCAAAGCAATAGGCTGCTCTTAACGCTTTTTTGTTCCAGGCCGCTGTCTATCCATGCCGCTGTCTATTCCATACCGCTGTCTAATAGACAATGATCCGAGCCCGGAAAAACCCCTCTCTCTTCAGTTGTAGCGATTGTACCGATTCTCCTCGCGCGCGAAATGAGAAAAGGTTCCGAAATGTATCGGAGAACTCCGCTATTCTGAATATCTTGCTTAATTCCGTTTGACTCATGATGAACGTGACCTACTTTTATTGACAGAAGAGATTCGTACTGAGCCGCTAGGCTAACCAAAAAAAAATACTTGCTCCGCTTCCAATCGAAGCGGAGAACTACAGCGCGGCAAGGAAAGCTGGGAGCTTTGAGGGGACCTTGCCGCGCTTTTTTGTCTTGAAATCATCCAGTTTGATGGTGCTTGATACTGAAGAAAAGCGTTGTGTTTTTGGAAGCAACCATTGGCATGATGCGCATCGGCACCCTCGAGCGGAATTGAATTGGAAAAGCTCATGGCAACCAGAAAATTATGGTTGCAGCGATCCCGCCGCACCGGAATAACACTGATTGAATCTCTGGTCGCTGTGACAATCACAACGATTGCCGGAACCGCTCTTTTCTCAGCCATCGGTGCCTCTCTAGGAGCCAGCTACTCCGGCTTGAATAAAACCATTGGCACCGGCCTGGCAGAACAAATGCTGGATGAACTCACATCGGTCCGGTTTCCTACCTCCAGTGACACGCGTCCTGTTAATACAAGTACGCGATACTATTTTGATGATCTGGATGACTATCACAACTGGACGTCTTCACCACCCGTTCACAAACATGGAGTTCCTCTGGGACAAACGGCGGTTACCTATCTCGAATATTATTACATCACACGCCCTAGTTTTTTTCTGCCTGACACGGAGTTTCTCAGCAGAATTACCAGAGAAGTATCGGTGGAACGAATTCGTCCCGATAACAGCTCCGGCTGGATTATCACCAATGACCCTACGGACTATCGCAGAATCACAGTCAAAATCAGATTAACGACGACTGCAGATTTACCCAGTCACGAAATAGCAGAAGCAACACGAATATTTAGTTATGTACCACTTTCACCCTGATAATTCGAATGCAACACAACAAGTGTTTGCCACAGGCGCTCTCTTTGTAAAAAAGGAGTGCGTACCCTGCTGCGCAGTTCGAAAACAGATTTCTCATCGTGGTTTTACACTCGTCGAATTGCTAATGGCAATGGCCATTTCCTCGATTCTGATCGTCGCGCTGGGAGGCATTGTAACAGCCACACAATCCGCCTGGAAACATACTCAGAGTATTGAAGATTCGCAAGCACAAGTCACCGCAACCTTTGATCGAATGAAAATGATGGTCGCTCAGGCGGGCGTATATCAGGTCAGCGGCCAGCCACCGCAGGTCGGCTTGGCAGTCGTCACTCATCCCTGGAATTATATTGATATTCCAGACACCCTCGTGGTCTGGACCGGCGGGCGTAATGGAGGCATCAGCGATAACGGCACATTAACACGTCTCCCGAAAATGAACGAACTATTGATCTACACGATCGACCCCGGCAATCCTCACAATTTAGTAGAAATTGCTTTGCCTGTTGACACTACGGAAATCGATTTCAACCATTCTACGTTCAAAACCACAATTCGTACTGCCATCAAATCTGCGGATGCAGAATCTGCTTTGTTATGCAATCGTCTTAAGAAAAGTCAGTACTATTTGAGCGGTGCGCCCTGGGGCCCATCTACTGCAAATCTTCTTTTTGGAATCATAAAATCTCCCTCTGATTCCAGTCTGTCTGGAGTTACTCCCGGGACCAGCCAATGGATGAATCTTCCCTGGCCGCAAGGTGCAGCAAGTGCCAGCAGCGGCTTAAGACAGTTTTCCATTTACTATGAAGCACACATTGAAGTCGCAGAGCAAACGTCTCTGAATGATGATAATTCTACAACCGCACTTCCATTTTTCGGATCCTGTTCGAGGTTATATGCTTATACACCTTAAGAAAGAATATCTGAAAACTCATCTGTCGGGCGGTGTTCGTCAACACGGTCAATCGCAGAATGTGCGCGCAACTCGATCGGGAGTCTCATTGATTCTGGTGATGTTTGCATTAAGCATGTCATTGGTTTTGACGTACTCCTTTATACAGACGCAAAGTGTCCTCACACAAATCTCTGAAAATGCCTCACGACGAGACCTGGCAATGAATGCCGCGCGCGCAGGAATCACCGATGCACTCAACCGGTTGAATTCACTCGACTGGACAGGGATTAGCGATCAGTACCAACGCACTTTTCAGTCCGACACAGATGGAGACAGCACTTATACCATTTCATTTGATGCGCCCGCTGATTCTCTCAGCACAGCTTTAGAACTGGAAATTCATTCGCTGGGAGCCTGGGTCTCTGCTGAAAATAATAACATGCGGTCCGAATATCAGATTACAGTGAAAGTCCGCCTGGTACCTCGCTTGAATGGAAGAACCATCCTGCCCGGAGACTCCGCCGCTGCAACAGATCTGGAAACCAATCCCGGTGACTTCGATCTGATCAGACAATATGCTCTGTTTGCTGAAGAAGGCACTAAGTCACTTATACTCGACCCCTGTGATCGAATTGATGGTAATCTCTGGTTATATAATGATTTGGTACCCTATGGGGATCCTCATTGGAGCGCTGACGTGCGCAGCGCATTTCTGCAAGACCTGGGTAATCGGTTTGTAACGTTCCCCCAAGGATCAACGAATTTGTCCGACGCGAGCATTCAATATCCACATCCCCTCGCAGGTAACATCACATTTTACAATTCACCATCATCTGCCATCCAGCAGGACCTGACAGATTTAAAAGTGAACTGGTCCGCGACAACGAAAAAACTCACCGTTCCCAGCCCTGACTATTCTCTGTTCTCAAGCTACCAGCTTTATGCAGGTGGTCCGACGTATCATGCTGTCTCAGTTAACTCTTCATTATCTGACGTAACATTGACGCCGACAAAAGAAAATCCATTAGGAATATTTTATTGCAACGGGTCTCTCAACGTTTATAGCAACGTCATCATCCAAGGAACATTGGTAGCAAAAAATAAAATTTGTTTCAAAGGGATCGGGATACATGTTACAGCCTTCAACTGGAAAGGAGCGGGTGGTGAACCGATTATTTCAGACGCTCACCTCTGGCCTCGACTTCCCACATTGGTGGCCGATGACATCGACTTTGCAAGAGATACACAAACAACGATTGAAGGCGCGGTTGTCTGTCACGACGATGTAAAGGGAGCCGGTGGTTCTGTCAGTTACCCCAGCGTAACAAAGATTCAACTGGCAGGCACAGCCACTGCTGTCTCCATCGAACAACCCTACAGCACTGTGACACTGCGTGAAGCACAGGTTCTCAGCAGTTTATCGTCAGACGGGAACTACGCCATCAGATTGGAGACAACGGGAACGAGAAACACCGGATCCACGGGCACATGGTACCCCATCGTCGGCGTTGATAGCACCAATCAGCAATTGACCATTCGAGGAGAAATCGATCATGCTTCTCCAACCAGTTATCTCATCAAACGACATAAGCAGGCTTTGACACAGATACGAGGCCCCGTCTGCGCAAAAACCTTTGATTTCAATCGTCTAAACGAATGGGTGCTTTCGACTGACCTCTGGAATGGACTAATAGATCTCGTGGATGTGGAAAACCAAATAAGAGCTCTTGGAGGAGAACCCCTCGTGGGATTCAGCGAATGGCTTGAAAGCCCATACAACTTCCCTGATTGGGACACTTATTATCAACTCTACGGATTGAACCTGGAACCCACACTACATATTCAGCATCTGACTGATCAGGAATACCGCTGGGCACCACCCTTGTTTCAACCTTATGACGGCGAAATAGCAAACTCCGACCAATCGGGATATCGCTGGTCATTAATTGATTGGAAAGAATCTCCTTAGAGTTTCATTGGAATCGTATGAAAAAAATCTATCAACATCATTGGCAAAGCGGCCGGTCTTCTTCGAAACGAAGAAGATCAACGAAATGGGTGCGCGCCAATCAAGGGTCTCGAAGCTGCCGACATGCTTTCACACTCATTGAAGTGCTGATAGTGATTATGATTATTGCGATACTGGCTTCCGCTTCACTGATCGCGACAGGAGGGAGCGGAGCACTTTCATTGGAAGCGACGGCTCGCATAGTCGCAGCTGATTTACGCCTGGCCCGAAACCACGCCATCAAATTTAATACACAGTACACAATCAATTTCGACTTCAATACTCAAAGTTATGAAATCCTGCATACCGGTACCGGCAGCTTACCTGTACCACAAAATCAACTCGCAGGCAGCGGTGTTGACTCAGACAAGTACATTAGAACTCTTCAAAAACAATCTATGAATCTGCCCGAACAGGTCTTTCTTAGACAGGTCAAATTAAATACATCAAAAACAAATGTAAGCGATCTGGCATTTGGACCTATGGGAGGCACAGGGCCATCCCGAAATGAAGATACGGTACTAATTTTGTCCACAGCAAGAAATGGAACGACGTTTTACATCCCGATCACCGTCTCCTGGATAACAGGCCAGGCATGGGTGGACGACATACAGACATTAACGAATTAAATCAGCATTACTATCACTCAGAAATAGAATCATGATCTCCTTAAACCGTTCAAAATATAGTCCCATCGGCTTACAACTGGGGCCAAGCTCTGCCACTTTGGTTCAGTTGGCCGGTTCGCCACAGAATCGTATTGTGCATGCCATTGCCCAGGAGCAATTCGACTTCCAGGAAAATTGTTCCATCGAAGAGCGAGATGCAAAAATCGCTACTGAGCTACGACGAATTCTCTCTGACCATCATTTCAAAGGACGACGCGTAATCAGTTGTCTCGGATCTCAGGAATTATTTATTCAGAACGTCAGGTTGCCACAACTGCCTTCCGAAGAAATCGCGAAAGTCGTCGCCTGGGAGGCAGAGGAAAGACTCCCCTATCCGGTTGCAGATGCTGAAATCCGCCATTTGCCCGCTGGTCAGGTTTTTCAAGAATCGAATTCAAAACAGGAAGTCATTCTGCTTGCCTGTCATAATGGAATCTTGCAAAGACAATTAAACCTGCTGGAACAAGCGGGCCTGACATCTGTCGCAATTGATGTAGAACCCTCTGCAACCATTCGCTGTTTTCAAAATGTCTCGCAGGATCTGCAGATCAATTCGGCCAATTGTTATCTGAATTTTGGAGATGCTGCCACAACGGTGATCTTTGCCGATCAGCAAAATATGTTATTCCTGAAATACATTATGCACGGAAGTGATCACCTCGACAGGGCCGTTGCTGAGAATCTGGATTTGCCTTTGACCGAAGCAATTCGCCTGCGAAAAATCGTGACCAATTCGCCAACTTTAGATGCCAGTGACGAACTTCATCGATCTGTGATTGATTCGATTCGTTCGATCCTGGAAACAATCAGCACCGAAGTGGAAAACTGCCTCAGATATTACAAGGTTACATTTCGCGGGAAAAAACTGGAACAACTCATCGTTACAGGAAATGAATCCAGCCCCTGGTTAATAGATTTTCTGTCAGAACAATTAAACACCAATTGTAATATGGGAAATCCATTTGAAAGCTTGAAACGCTGGCCGAATTCTACATCCATCCTGGAACGACCCGGTAGATGGACTACAGCAATGGGATTGGCCATGAAAGAAAATACGCTTTGAAATACTGATGAAAAATGCTTTGAAACAAAACCTTATTTTTTAATTGAAGCCGGAGTATGAAATTCAAGACTCCGGAATGACCCCGCTAAGAGCGATATTATGATACCTGAAATTGATTTTTTACCCGCAAGTTATCGTGAAGTACGAAGAAGGCACCGGAATCGAATCTGGCGGCGAACAATCGTCGTAATATTCCTCACCCTGGTGACCCTGGGCACGGTACGCCAAAGAGAAATTCAACACGAGCTCCAAACTCAAAAGAATACCCTGAAACAGCGGGCTCAACTAATGAATGAGCAACTGGAAAAACCCGAACAACTGAATCAAAAAATTCAGCATGCGGAAATTCGAGCCAACCTGCTAGCTTCGATACTCATTGATGAGTCTCCCGCACAGTTGTTGTCCATTATCAGCGCTGCGTTACCAGACTTTGTTTCGCTGAATGAATTTCGGTTCTCTTTCGAAAAAGTCAACTTTAACAAAAACTCGATCAGAAAAAATACTCCACCCGGTGAACAGGAAAAACCCTTACCAGAACTTGCAGATCTGAAAATTTTGCAAGAACGTTACAAGACGGAAAATCTGGTAATTAACCTGGAAGGGTTCTCTCCCGATCATCTGGCGATTTCCAACTATATGTCTCACCTGAA
>NZ_CALEMX010000615.1 GCF_937910335.1 uncultured Gimesia sp.
CCACTCTCTGAAATCTTAATTAATCTGAAAAATTGATTCTTAGAGGCTGCCTATACTGATTCATTACTGAGAATCCTTTGCTGCAAATGCCAGTTAGATAAACGAATCCACGGTGATGATCACAATGATGATCACGCCGATAGCCATTTTTCCGACGACTCCCAAAATACGGCCGATAAATGCCGCGCGACTGATTTCCCCTCGATCAACGTCCTGATTACCTTTCCACATCTCTCCAAGATAAGCGCCCATATAGGCACCCAGGGCTCCTCCCAGTATCGCGCCGCCAATGGTTCCAATCGGGGGCACAATGGGAGTGGCGACCGTGGCACCCACCAGACTGCCCACAAAAGTGGCCAAAAGTGAGAGTATCATCGCGCGCCGGCTGGCTCCTTTTTTCGCAGCGCCTGCCGATCCACCCAGCAGCTCGACCAGTTCACCCACTCCCGCCAATGCAGCAGCAATCAGGATGACGGTGAGCGACAGGCCATTGTAATCTTCGACTGGCATCAAGACATAAAACAGCGCAGACAGAAACACAACAATCCAGTTGCCCGGCATGAGAAACAGAATCGATACCCAGGCGGTTAAATTCGCCAGGAGTAACAAAACCGCCATCAAATAATAAAATGTGAATGGAACCCAGTCATACAACCACTCAAATGACATACTTGAAAACCTGAAAATGGTACTTGAAAATGCGCCAGCAATATTTCGTCAGTTTATGTGTTCTTTGCGTCAGGCGTAATCTTAGTTCGTCGATCGTTCCAAATTATTGTGGAATACGAAAAAAGGACGAACATTTTGACTCTGTTTGAGGTTAATAAGTAGAGTCATTTCAGCTATTTTGGGCACATTTAGTGTTCTGTTGAACAGTTTTTCTGAAGGGCGATGCAGTCAATGATTGTAATTGTCTGAATTCAGGGGTAAAATTCTAAGTTTGATAAGCCATTGATGGTCGAAAATTCTTATAATCGACGATGATGTTAATCATTGGATCTGGAATCTGAAAATTCCTTCCAATTCACTACTGATTACAATCAGCAAATTTAAATGAATGCTGATTTGGTGCCTATTTCAGTCTAATCTGAGGAGCAGACCGTGAGTGTTGTCAATTCCGCCAGGGACGTTCATGTTGATGAAATTATAGATGTTGAACCGCGCAACTGGTTGAACTTGAAGGAAGTTCCTGCCTGGTTTATCAGTCTGGGGGTGCATTTGCTGATTTTGTTTGCGCTGGCCAGCATTACGCGCATTACATTACTCGATTCCGAGCACGCGATTATTTCGTCGATTGAAGAAATTGATCCGGACGTTTTCAAACTCGATCCGACGATTTCGGATGTCGTCGGCACAGCGGGCGACACGAATATTTTATCCCCTTCATTGGCAGCGGCGCCGCAAACGTCAAAGGAACAGCAGGAGGCGATGAAAAATCAGTTGGAAACAGAAATCGAAACTCCGGAGCCTCTGTTTGATGATAAGATCACTGAACCTGCCCAGGAACAACTGACCGCAGCCGTCGATGTCACCGGGGAAACAGACCGTCCAGGAGGTGTCGCAGGCGCTATCGACCGTTTGACTCTGGAAATTGCGGCAACGGCCAAAGAAAAGAAATTACTGGTGGTCTGGTTGTTTGATGTATCTGCTTCAGTCAGCAAGCGGCGTAATGAAATCGCAGACCGGTTTGAAAATGTCTATAAGCAGTTGGGCATCCTCGAAGCGGCTGAAAATGAAAATTCGTTGAAAACAGCGGTCGCCTCTTTTGGTGCGACGACACAATTCATCACAAAGGAACCAGTCAGTGATGTAAAAGAGATCGTTGCGAAGATTCGTTCGATTAAACCGGATGCTTCAGGAGACGAAAATGTGTTTGGTGCCGTCAACGCAGTTTCCAAACGCTGGCTTTCCTACAAAAGGCAGGGAAGACGGAATATGATGGTGATTGTCGTAACTGATGAAGCAGGTTCGGATGCTCAGCAAAACCTCGAAGAAACGATTCTGCTGACCAAACGAAATGGGATTAAATGTTATGTCGTAGGAAACGCTGCTCCCTTTGGTCAACGCGAAGTGATTCTACGCGATTACGAAATCGAACCCGGCCTCAAAGTTGATATGGCTGTTTTAGAAACCGGTCCGGAAACGGTGATGTCGGAGCGGGTCAAGATGCCATTCTGGGGTCAGACTGATTACAAAATTCGTCAGCTTTCTTCTGGCTATGGTCCCTATGGCTTGACTCGATTGTGTGCAGAAACCAATGGTATTTACTTCATTACCCAGGAAACTGCGGGCCCTAAATTTGAAGCCGCCGATATGCGGGGTTATCACCCCGATTACATTTCGATTCGTGATTATCAAAAGAAGATCGAAAAGAATGCAGCGAAAATGGCACTGGTTAAAACAGCCACCGCAACGCGGCTCTCAAAACGCAGACTGCCAACTCCTACTCTCGTATTTCCCGCAACTTCTGACAATGTGTTGAGACAGGCAATTACAGCAGCTCAAAAGCCGGTTTCAGAGTTGGATTATGGCTTGAATGAAATTCAGATGATGCTGGAACAGGGATTGAAAGATCGAAAGAAAATTACGGAACCTCGCTGGCGTGCGAATTATGACCTGGCGTTAGGTCGCGTTCTGGCCATACGCGTGCGGACTTTTGGATACAACACGATCCTGGCAGAAATGAAAAGCAGCCCGAAATCATTCACCAAAAAAGGCAATAATGCCTGGAGTCTGGTGCCCGCCAAAGACGTGAAGTCCAGCCCGTCCGTACGTAAACTGGGCAAACAGGCAAAGGAATTACTAAACGGAATTATCGATAATCATCCAGGAACGCCCTGGGCATATTTGGCCGCGATGGAACTGGATCAACCATTAGGGTGGGGCTGGCAGGAACTCAAATTAAATCTTGACCCTCAGGGAAATCGCGTGAGAACTAACAATCCACGTTTTGCAGAAGAACAACGCAAGAGACGTGAGAGACTCAAAAAAATGGGGATCGATGGATCAAAACCCGTCAAAATCTGAATGGAATCGCAAAACAGATGGTACAACTTGATGACGGAAATGTACCCTATATAAGGTTCATTTCAATGTTCTTATTTATTATAAATTACTAGAATCGTATCAACGTAATATTGATGCCCAGCGTAGTATTACTGTTGAGACAAAACAGGCACACTTGCTGGATAGGACACATTCAGCAGTGATGACAGCCAGGGGGACCTTTTCTGATGGCTCAGGCGCGAGATTATTCAGCTTTTTTCACATCTTTGATTGTACACGCGGTGATTCTGACAGCGATGGGCATGGTTCACCATCATCTTACTGACAATCAACCCGAAGTAGCGATTGAAACAATCTTTGACGACGAACGTGATCAAGCCGAATTTGAACAGGTTCTAGAAACAAATCTGACCGTCTCTGAAAACCTCAGCGTTACATCGGGAGGCATGGTGTCGACCAATGTAGGTGCTTCAACGGCTCCGGCAATCTCCTCACAGAAAATTGAAACATCGGAAAGTCTGAAAGAGCCGGAAATCAAAATCAATGCGGGTGAAATTACCGCACCCGGCGATGATATCTTAGGTAAAGACCTGGGAGTTGGTGAAGTCACCGGTGAAGTAGGGGCCGTCGTTGATGGCTATGGTACTGCGATGAGCCGTATCTCCAAAGAACTGATCCGCATCATGCGGGAAGAAAAGATCATGGTAGTCTGGCTGTTCGATGAATCGGGCAGTATGAAAGACGATCAGAAGGAAATCCGTGATAACTTCAATAAAATTTACAGCGAGCTGGGAATTGCCGCCAAACAGGAATCCAAAACCCGAGCACGTGATCAGACATTGCTGACCACCATTCTCAGTTACGGGGCCGGCGTGCATGTGCATACCCCCAAACCAACAACTGATTTAAAAGAAGTCCAAGACGCGATCACAAAAATTCAAGAGGATGAAACTGGTAAAGAAAATATGTGCCAGACAGTCTCTGCAACCATTGATAAATACGCCATCATGGCACGTAAACAAGACCGCAGGTTATGTATCGTCGTAGTGACAGATGAATCAGGCGATGACGGAGCGGCGGTTGAAGAAGTCATCACTCGCGCGAAACGTAGTAAATCGCCGATTTATATTCTGGGGCGGGAATCCGTGTTTGGTTATCCCTATGCACGCCAGATCTGGCGCGATAAGAAATATAATTTACCGTTCTGGATCCAGATCAATCGTGGACCGGAAACGGCGTTTCCCGAATCGTTACAATACGACGGATTGCACGGTCGTTGGGATGCCTTTTCTGCTGGCTTCGGACCGTATGAACAAGTTCGAATTGCCCGTGAAACCGGCGGGATTTTCTTTGTGCTGCCTGGAAAAGAAGCCACCCTGGCCGGAGCCGGTAGTGCAGACAAGCGCCAGTTCCGTTTTCAGGACATGAAAGAATATCAACCGTTGTTACTTTCCCGTCGTGATTACGACGCCTCACGTAGTGCCAGCAAGTTCCGTACTGCGATCTGGAAAGTGATCGTCACTCTCAATCCTCATCTGGACAAACAGTTGAATGTCAGAGAACTTTATTATCCGATCAAGAAAAAAGAGTTCTATGATATCGGTAGTAAAGAAGTTCCCAAGGCAATTCGCGCTATGGGACTCTTGCAAAAATCGGTGGATATTCTGGAATCGATCAAACCTTTACGGGCGCAGGAAAAATCACCACGCTGGAGAGCCGCCTACGATTTAACACTTGCACAATGCCTTGCGTATCGAGTGCGTCTGTTTCAGTTTTGTCTCGCCATGGACAATCACGCCAAGAATATGCCGCCGTTGAAGAAAAAAACCAACAACGTTTGGCATGTCAGACGTGTGCCAAAGATGCTGCCTCCCGATGAACAGCAGGTCAAACTGACCAAAGTCAGCGTGAAACATCTGGATGAGCAGCTAAAGAAAGCGGAAGTGCAATATAAATTTGTCATGAAAGAGCATCCGGGAACACCTTGGGCACAAAGGGCCGGCTATGAGATGAGACAGGGTTTTGGGATGACTTTTGTCGACGATTATCGCAGTCCACTTTACGATCAAAAGCGAAAAGAGATCAAAGTTCCCAAATTTTAAGGGAGCAGAATTACTTAAGATCATTAAGTCAATGCAGGGTACTTCCGGAAATATTTCCGCGGAAGTGCCCTGTTTGCTTTTAACGAGTGTACTCGCTGCGTAGCATATAACGAGTACTGTTATTTCAAATGACAACACTCACTTTCAGGAGTTTTCAACACGATGAAGATATTTCGCACGCATGAATATTTGAATGCCTTTACCGGAATCATGGCCGCGATTCTGATTTCTTCCTTTTTGGGAAGCAGTGCTTATTCCGGCGAAAAAAACAGTGAATCAGATGCAGGCTGGGTCGATTTGTTTAACGGCAAAGATCTGACCGGCTGGCGAATTGCTGAAGGCGGTCCCTGGGAAGTGAAAGATGGTACCATCGTTGTATCAGGCAAGCGTTCGCACCTCTTCACGGAAAAAGAATTTAAGAACTTTGAATTCAAAGCAGACGTCATGACCACTCCCGGCAGTAACTCGGGTATTTTCTTTCACAGCAAATTTCAGGAAGAAGGCTGGCCAACACAAGGCTATGAATCGCAAGTCAATGTCACACATAAAGACCCTGTCAAAACCGGCAGCATTTATAACCGTGTGAAACTGTTTAAAACTCCTGCTAAAGATAATGAATGGTGGACGCAGCATATCATCGTCAAAGGTCGCAACGTTGTCATCAAAATCAACGGTGAAACCGTCATTGATTACACCGAACCTGAAGGCGCAAAGGGCTCTCCTTCTCTTGGCGAGAAAGGCAGCTTTGCTTTGCAGGCACACGATCCTAAAAGCGTGGTCTATTACAAAAATATTCGTGTCAAACCACTGGCTGACTGATATCAGTCTTTATCGACATATGTATTTTTTTGAGCCCTCGCTACCGTCGAGGGCTTTTTCTTCAGATTAGATTCAGCAAAGAACTGACAAGTGAAACTGGGATACAACACCAATGGTCTGGCCTTCCATCGCTGGGACGATGCCATTCGACTGATCGCGGAAACAGGATATGAATCAGTCGCGATAACCGTTGATCATTATTGTCTTAATCCGTTTTCATCCGACCTTCCAGCGCGGTTACAGGATATGCGCGCTATGCTGGAACAACATCAGCTTTCTTCGGTCATCGAAACGGGAGCCCGGTTTTTATTAAACCCAAGCGCCAAGCATGAGCCAACTCTGGTCAGTACAACACCAGAAGACCGTGCGCGACGTGTTGATTTTTTAAAGCGCTGTATCGATGAAGCTGCGTATTTGAACTCCGACGCTGTTTCGTTCTGGGCGGGGCAACTCAAAGATGATATTTCTCGCGAAGCCGCCCTGATGCGCCTGGCAGAGGGTTGTCGGGAGGTCATTGAATATGCGGCAGAGAAACAGGTCAAATTGGCATTTGAACCCGAACCAGGCATGTTGATCGAAACTCTGAACGATTTTGAAGAACTCACTCAGCATGTCGATCATCCCTGTTTCGGTCTGACAGTTGATATCGGACACTTGCAATGTATGGGGGAAACACCCATCAGCCAGGTGATCCAGCCCTGGGGTCATCGCATTTTCAATATTCATATTGAAGATATGAACTTTGGAAAGCATGATCATCTACGATTTGGTGAAGGCGAGATCGATTTTGAAGATGTCCTGTCTGGTCTGAAACAAATCAATTACGCCGGAGGCCTGCACGTGGAATTAAGTCGGCACAGCCATATGGCGCCAGATGTAGTACAAGAGTCATTCCGCTTTCTGCAAGACTTCTTAGATCTACCCTGAACGAAACAGCAGAAATGCAATATACATCGAGATAGTCTATTTGTATTTTTCTGGTTGTAATGATTCTACAGCTTAGTTCAATAAAATCAGGCCTGCTCCAGTCTCAGACCCGCTGATTACGATAAAAGAAGAGTAGCGATCATCACAGAGGGGTTGTCTGTTTTGCACCCTATCGACTCAAAACAGACTAACTTCGGCCTTGTTTCTGTGAATCTTTCCACTTTTTTCGATCCCAAGTCAATATGGCTTCTTCGATATCCAAAACCTTCGATCTATTGGCGCAAAGCAGAAATTCACATGCTGTGAATGCTTTAATTCTGGCTTTGGATGTGGACGATCCGGATATCAGGGAACGAGCTGTCTCTGCTTTACTAGTGCAGCAGAGCGCACGCGGGCTGGTAGAGGTGATACGTCGTAACGCGACACACACGCCCGCGATTCGTAAGAGATTGGAATCCCATTCGTCTGCATTAGAAGCCGCCATCAAACAGTGTTTGTTACATGGAAACCACGAATTACAGTATAGTGCTTTGGAATTTGTGAGGCTCACGAGCGATTTTAGACAGATCCCGACTCTGGTCTCCTTATTTGATAATAGTCGGTCAGTAAATCATCAACCCGAATTGATCATACAAACCCTGCGTTATCTGGTTGGGCGGCTCTATGAGCATTTTCTGGACAAGTCCGTAGATTCGGTCTACTCGAGTTCGTTTTTAAAAAATGCAGAACAAATTCGAAGAGATGTTTTGTCATCCCTCGCGTCGGCTGCAGAGCATTATCAGGAATTTGATCGACCCGAGGAAATAGTGGAAAGCCTGCTGGTTCTAGGTGATGTCAGTGACCCTGCGATCAGAAAAATCATGTGGCATTCTGATGGTGAAACCAGAGAGTATGTCGAACAAGTCTTGAAAGAGAGCAAACACATCGGCGTGATGCAGTTAATCTGCGATTTTACCGAAGTCAATTATCCGAATTCCAAAGCGATCGAAGCCATCGCAGAACGTGAGGACCCGGAATTTATTTCCCATTTATTACGCTGGCTGCCAGACAAACCCTCAGATCTAGTACAGACGAATTTCAAGCAAATTGGAAATATCTCCTGGCTGAGAGCCAACAGACAGAATCTTAAGAAGATTCCACAAGCCCTGCAAACTGCTGTGATCAGACTCATTTCGCTCATTGATCTGGATCTGGCAAGTAAAAAACAGGCACAAAAATGGATGTTGCAGTATGGGACGACGGAAGCAAAAGAAGCAGCCATAGGGATATTACGAAATCTTGATTCCATGGAAGTCACCGAAATGGTACTGGAAAATCTTGATTCGGAAGATCCCATTCAGCAGGCCTGGGCAACCTGTCAATTACGATCTAATCAGGTACCAGATGCCATTAACTTACTGATTAATAAAATTGACAGCCCGCTGGAAGAGGTCCGGGAAGCGGCCCGTCAAGAGCTTTCCAGCTTTGATGTCGATTATGTCCTTGAGCATTACGAAGAGTTCAATGCACAAGTCTGGCCCGCAGTTGGTAAGATGTTGATGAAACTGAACCCCAAAACAGTTTTGGAATTCAGTCGTGCGATGGCACACCCTTTAAGAAAACGTCGAACTCAGGCCGCCCGTTGTGTACACGCCCTCAATTTGCACGATCAGTTGATCCCGGCGCTGGCTTCATTGATTGAAGATCCCGACGATACAGTACGCAGAACCAGTGCAGAAATTCTGGCGACCCTTGAACTGCCCGCAGCCAGGCAGGCTCTGGTTCCTTTGGTCACCGATCATAACTCGCGTATTCGGGATATCGCTGTCAAAGTTTTACAACCAGATCAGACTTCAAAGAACCCCAGTCTATAAGAGAATCGGATGGTGAAACGATGAATGTGGAATTCAATACGATTCTGGCAGGACATACCAATGAAATTTCAGAGGCGTTCCGAAACCGTAGTCTCTTACAGGAAAACTGGTTGTTGATCTCTGCGACGATTGTCATCGGCATGGTCTGGGTCTCACTGTATTTATGGGAAAATTACCAGGTCCGACGCAAAGCAATGAAAGATACGCCTCAGGGGTTATTCTACGATTTATGTAAAACCAACCGCTTAGGTCGTGCGGATATTAACTATCTGCTCAAAGCGACGACGGAACATTATGGCGATCAACCTGCAATGATTTTTATCGATCCCCAAATTCTCAAAAATTATATCAGTGAAGCGAGTTCTGATACCAGGTATTATGAAAAACTCGCCCAGCGACTCTTTCAAAAGTGATTCTGTTGAGACACGGAAATTGTGATTCCGCAAGAGTCGTTTATGCCATACCAGCTATTCAACGCCTTTCATTGGGATTTTCTGCCACCCCAATTGATCAATTCGGTCAAATTCTGCTTCGATGTTGGTTCCCGTGAAGAAAGAGAACCAGCCTTTTATGTGGGTGGTTTCTCCGGGAGGGCAGTCAGGAAAGATCGGGTCGGAATGCAGACACGGACACTTCTGATTTCCCCAGGTTTTAAAGCAAGGGCTCCACGCCATAATGATCCAGTGATTGCCCGATTCCGATTTGCAGGCTGCATACGGTGCACGAAACACTTTATTCGCATTGTTCTGCTGCGAGAAGCCTTTTGCCATTTTGAGCATAGCGCAGTTTTGCACGTGGAGTTTTGATAGTGGTTTGTCGGTCCCGTTTGTCAGCAACATATCCATCAGCACGGCATCCTTTCGAGGCACTACAACAGTATGGAATTGAATCCCATTAGGCAGCTTACGTAACAAAGAGAGCATGCCACTTTTGTGTCGTGTCCATTCCATCTGCGGTAATTCAATATTTTGCTTCGACCAGATCGTGGGCACATGTGTGTGCGCCAGATACGTCAGTCCCAGATTTGACCAGATCGCTTCGGGGATATCCAGCACGACATAACTGCTCTGATCCCAAGGCGTGAATACAGAAATCTTAGTTTCACGCTGAGGATGGATGGCCCCTTCCAGAAAACCAATTCGCGGATGCCGCCCACCGGGATATGGTTTGATCAGTAAAGGAGCATTCGGTTTTGTGTTGGAGTTCGAACCGGGTTTCAATTTGAGCCCTTTGATGGCAATCTGAATGTCCGATTGCTCCAGTCCAGTCGCCTGTTGAATTTCATCCACCGTAAAGTCGTGAAACACAACCATGTTCTCCAGCCAGTACTTCAGATCCTCTCTACTCGTCGGTTTCCGAGCATTGGGAAACGCATCGTTGGCGTGAGTATTTGTCACTCCAAGAGTCAGTACCATCAGTAAGAAAATAGCAACGCAGCATATCCGCAACATTAGAGCACCTCATGCTTTGCCAGTTTAAACCAGATTGATGAGTAAGAATTTTACATTAGTTCCACGAAAAAATATACAATTCTTTGAGCGAACTCTGGATTTGGATCGTTTATCAGCTTGATAGCGGGCAGAGTAGTTTATAATGAATGGTGCGCTTGACAGTATGCGGATCAGTCGTGGGTTGCCAGCGACGGACAGGAAACGTCGATCCGACCTGTTTGAGGTATGGTGTTTATGATGAAAAACGATCCAGTCAGCTTGCAAGCTTACTCGCAATCGTTGTTGAGCCAGGTGAGCTCAGTCCTCTGCTTTATCATTCTTCTACCAGCAATTCTTTTCTTCAACATATCGGCTGTTTGGGGGTTGTTGCTGTTTGTGCTTGCCTTCATCTTGAGTCAGTTTCTGTACGGCATGTTTTTCACTTTCGACTCACAAAATCGTCAAGTAAAAGTGACGCGGGCCTGGTTCTATTATTTCAGAACCTCTTCATTCGTCATCGACTTTAAAGACGTGCAGTTTATCGAGATCAAAAGAGCAGACCCTGCCTGCGATGAGATCGAACTCAAAATGTCCCACCGGACATACAGACTAGGCGGGCTCGACGTGGATGAATTCTTCTTGAAACTCTGTAAAATGTTTCCGCAGTTCACGCCACCTGAACCTCGGGCGCCCCTCGCCAGTATCTCGGATTCTTTCACACATGAGTAGGACCAAAATGAGTTCCATTCACAAAGAACAATTTTGCGCAACGCATATTCTACATCAGATTCTTGGCAAACTTAACACAATTATGTGCCCATAAATCTCCCTTGTGACACTGACAAGCTCAATTATCGAGAGAGTAAAATTAATTGCAGTGGTAAATGGTTCTCACTCATAATCTTGGATATACTCTATCACAATATTCCAACAATTTTTTATCTGAGGAAAAGGCCAATGGGAGGAGGACCTGGAGCAGGAGGAGTTCTCATTCAATATTTTCTTGTAATGCTGATCGCGATTCCCGCTCATTTATTAAGTTATCGCTACTGGCGTAAGCATTTTATTGTGCGTTACTTACTGACTTCTTTGCTTATTGCTGTCGTTGCTTTGTTAATTCCAATTAGTTTCTGGTTAAACATTGGTAATCGCAGTTATCCCGAACCAATGATTTGGAAGTACTTCTTGCTCAACTTGTTTGTGGCTTTTTTGGCTGGCATCCCGCTAATAGGAGTTTATCTAAGGGAGCGAAAGTAAGCTGAAGTAGTAAATCTAAATAGAGTTTAATTAAAAATTAGAAAATATATTTATGGCTGATTACCACGTCTATCGAGATTACTCAGGAACAATGAAGTCAGACGTGTTTTATGAGCTTGCTGTTCCGATGGATTCTGACATTGCAGAATTGGAATATCATAAAGCAGAAGGCTGGGAGTATATTTCTAAGTGTTCGCCAACAGAGCTTGAACTTGCAGAAGAGGGTCGAAGGGCATGGCTGGAATGTGGAATTGTTAATTCAAAAAATACAAAACAAAAAAAATGCCCCTCTGATCAGTCGCATGTGACTGAGGAATATTTTTCAGACTTGGAAGTAGAACTCTGGCATTCGGAAGATCAAGAGGTCCTTCAATCTGAGTTCAATCTTACGAGGCCTTGGTTCGAAATGCCAAGGCACGAACAAGCTCTGATTGTAACCGCTTCATTTGCCGAACAGATCAGACAGAGTGGCTTAACAGGAGCCGGGTTTGTTCCGGTCAAAATTAAAGATCCCGATGGACCAGCCGAAAAATCAATTCCACAGTTATTTGCTTTACAGTATCAAGGCACAAAATGTCTAAGACCGTTCAGAGTCCAAGGAGCAAAAAATGCTTGTCCCTTCTGTGGGCATGGACCATTAATTTGTCAGGAATGTGGCTTTCCTCATTTTTCTTGTCCAGAATGCAATCACTCTGCAACGACACCAAAAGATGAGCACAAAGGTCCGGCTGACAAAACCCTCATCCTTTCTCCACCAGAACAACGGGAAATTCTGGTCTTGGATGGCAGCAGATGGGACGGTTCTGATTTTGTATATGTCAGTGGTAATTCAGAGCTTGATACCAATGTCGTTTCCAAACGTGCTTTAGACTGGTTAATCAGCATTCACGCTGCTCCCTTCTGCGCTAGACCTGTTCAGTTCTGCATCGATGGGATGACTGATCAGCAACTCCAGCAGCTCGATGTTGTTCAGAAACCAATTCTCACTTAACTCTTTGAAGAGTTCACAGAAATCGAGCAATGAGCAGTGTGACCCTCTGTACAAGGGGGAAAGTCACAAAAAGAAACTCAATCTGTGCGATTTCGATAGCGATGAGGGTAGCTCTCCCCAGCTAAACCCATCACTATAGACACACATCACCAAACCCCCTAAAATCTGCCGGTTTTTTAAGTTCACACCCCCACAGACAGTATCGGCCCTCCTTAATGAATTCTCAGCAGACCGCCGCGCCCCTTTCGGAATCTGACATTCCCATCTCTGAAGAAGCCCCTTTGCAGGCGACAGAGCCGGGCAGATATGCCTCTTGGGAATGGGGCACGCTGGGATGGGTGGCCATCATTCATCTGGGACTGCTAGCGGCTCCCTTTTATTTTACCTGGACCGGACTGGCGACCTGTATTTTTCTTGGCTGGCTGACTGGCTGCATTGGGATTTGCATGGGCTATCATCGTTTGCTTACGCATGGCAGCTTTCAGACACATCGATTTACATTTCGCCTGATTGGCTTGATTGGTTTATTAGCCGGGCAGGGGCCCCCCATTCAATGGGTGGCCAATCATCGTAAACATCATCTCTACAGCGATCAGCCTGAAGATCCACATTCGCCGCGCGACGGACGCTGGTGGAGTCACATCCTCTGGCTGGTGCCTTTCCATACTGCAGAAGAAGTGCAGGCAACACACGAACGTTACGCCCCCGATTTGCTCAAAGATCCCTTCATGCGTTTCCTGCAGAAAACATTTCTGTTATGGCACATTGGCATGGGAGCCATTCTGTACGGCATCGGCTATTGGCTGGGTGGAACGAATCTGGCAATCAGCATGCTCGTATGGGGCATGTTTGTACGATTGTTTTATGTGTTGCATGCGACCTGGTTCGTCAATTCTGCCACGCACATCTGGGGCTATCGCAATTACGAAACGACCGACGATAGCCGCAACCTGTGGTGGGTCGCTCTTTTGACTTATGGTGAAGGCTGGCACAATAACCATCACAAGTATCAACGCATGGCGAAGAACGGCCACAAATGGTGGGAATTCGACATGACCTATGGTGTCATCCTTATTCTCGAAAAACTGGGACTGGCCTGGAAAGTCGTCAAGACACCACCTGCCAATGACAAAGACTCCGTCATCAAACCACCCAAATTCGCCAAGACACAAGAGACCGTTCAACGCTAGCCACAATCAAATATCACCGAACGCAACGACTGTTTTTTAATTCCATTTTCGTCAATTGTGAGCGGTATTGTGTGCCACTGGTGACTCGTCACCAGTGCTCGTGCTAAGAGGTTCCCATACTATTTCCTTTACAAAGAGGAATGGGTGGGCTCGAATGCAATTCGGGCCGAGCGGAGCGAGCAGGAAGTTTCGGGTAAACCATATTCAATCAGTTTGATATTCGTCGGACTATGAACCGATTGATACGGTTGTTCTAAGGTTGTACCTGCACTGTCGGGCGAGCCGAACAGTGGCACACCAGATAGGGGTTTTGTCCTGGAAATTGATGTTAAAACCGATTCAATTGCTCACTCTGTTTCCGTCCCCAGATGCTCCATGGCAGCAGGCATGCGCTGGATATTTCCTTCACGATCCACACAGGCAATCACACTGTGAGCCGCGGCGACAGAAACGCCATCCAGAAAGAGTTCGTAATCGTGTTCCAGCTTGGCACCGGTGACTTTCGAGAGTGTGGTTCGCAGCGTCAGCACATCATCGTAGCGGGCAGGCCGTCTGTAGCGACATTCGATTCTTGAAACGACAAGCAGATAGCCTTTTTCTTCCATCTCACGGTAATTGCCACCCTGAGCACGAAAGAGTTCGGTACGGCCCATTTCAAAATAGTCGAAGTAATTGCCATGATGCAGAAAACCCATGGAGTCCGTTTCACTGTAGCGAACACGGATCTCCATCTCATGCGAGGCAGACATAGTGCAGAGCATTCCTTTATCGAATTAAGATCGGACAGGAGTAGTAAGCGAAACGTCATAGGTACGATGAGAATCATCGTCGTTTTCGTTTTGCGAATTCGTGACCGCGATCTGATATAGCTTGCGGCCCGCTTCTGTAGGATAAGTCGTATCGATACAAGCCTGACACAGAGAAGAGCTGGGTAGATCAATCGCGCGGGCAATCGATTCCTTTGGCAGATATTTCAAACTATCTGCGCCAATGGCCTTCGCCATGGCCTCTTCGACTTCCGGAGTCATTTCGCCCCCTTGCAGAAACTTAGGCGCGAACAGTTCGTTGATAGTTGACATGTCAATGCCATAAAAACAGGGGGCAATGATCGGCGGGCAAGCCACACGCACATGTATTTCCCGGGCACGACCACGCTCTTTTAACTGGCTGATTAATGCTTTCATTGTGGTCGAACGTACGATCGTGTCTTCCACCAGCAGCACACGTTTGCCTTCGAGTACTTCAGGGAGCGGCGTATATTTGGCACGCACCTTGTCACTGCGGTTGGCACCTTCGATAAAGGTACGGCCGATATAGCGATTTCGAATTAAACCTTCCAGACTGGGAATACTTAAATGAAAGGCCATGCTGTCGGCTGCGGCTTTCGCGGTATCAGGTACAGGAACCACGATAGTATCTTCGTCAATCGGAACTGTTTCCTGCTTAGCTAGTTCTTCTCCCAGTCGTTTGCGGGTGATATAAACGCTCTGGTCATCCAGTGTACTGCAAACGTTGGCGAAATAGATCCATTCAAAGAAACAATGAGCCGTCTGTTTGGGCTTGGCATATTCGCGAATGGAGAGCTCTCCATCTTGAATGATGACTGCGGAACCGGGGGGAAGACTGTAAATCTTATCTGCTTCAAAGCCCATGTTCGCCAGGGCCACACTTTCGCTGGCCGCTGCAAACAGCGAACCATCAAAGGCGTAACACAAAGGACGAATGCCGACAGGGTCGCGCGAGACAAACATGTTCCCCAACGCATCCAGAAAAACGATATTGTAGGCACCATCCAGTCGTTTGCTGAGGTTTGCCAGAATATCAATCAGTTTGCCGGGATTTTCTTTGGAAAGTTCCTGCGAAATCAGATGCATCAAGATTTCGGTGTCGGTTTCCCGCGCAAGATGAAAGTCAGATTCGGCCAGAACTTCCTGGCAGAGTTCCTGATAGTTGGCTAACTGACCGTTAAAGCCGAAACTGAACCATTTGGATTTCTGAATATGGTGTCGTTCAAAGGGTTGCGCATAGCTCCGTTCATCTTTTCCACAGGTGGCATAACGCACATGCCCGATGGCTGCAGGGCCTTCGTACTTTTCCATCAGATCATTGAATGTCTGCTGATGATTGAGCTGAAATACTTCAGTGACGGTACCAACGTCTTTATGGGTATCAATTAACTGATTGCGTGACGGGTTAAACGTCGTCATGCCGGCTGCTAACTGGCCACGATTCTGGATATCCAGCAGTAACCGGGAGATAAGTTGTGATGTCTTATCAGGGGCTCCCAGCGGGGTCAGAGGGCTGGGAGCTTTATTGGGAAGGTGATAAACGGCAGCGACGCCGCATTCGTGGTATAGTTCCGACATAAAATGCCTTAGTTCGTGGATAAGGGTTTAAAATCAGTGTGAACCGGGTGAACTATGAGATAAATTGTTTTATGGCTGTTGGTAAGAGGCAAACAGAATCAGAGAAATTGTAGTGAATATTATGGTAAATTACCCCGATTTCCTGCCAAACTCTCGCTATTAAATGTCGATGCGGCAGCCACAGGCTACTATAGTATATAAATAATAAGAAATAGGGACCCGGTGGGGAGTGCCTGTTTGATTTTTTTTTGTGATTCCTTTAAAAAGTGCTGACGGTGAGCCTTACAAGACGTGAAGTGATCGAAACCGCGGAAACGCTGGTCATTAAAATTGGAACAAACGTTCTCTCTTGTGAAGATGGTACACTCAATCTGGAGCGGATTGAATCGCTGGCTGAGCAGATTCACCGCATCAAAGAGACAGGCCGCAAAGTAGTCGTCGTTTCCAGTGGGGCCGTAGGTGCGGGCATGAGCCTTTTGGGATTAAAAGAACGCCCCCGCGATCTCAGTCACCTGCAGGCGTCTGCCGCAGTCGGCCAGGCACATTTAATCCGACGCTATGATCTCTGTCTGCAAAAACATGGTTATCATGCGGCCCAGCTGCTTGTGACAGCCAACGATTTTAAAAATCGGACCCGCTATCTCAATGTGCGAAATACCATCCATACACTCTTCGAGTATGGGGCGGTACCCATCGTGAACGAAAATGATACGGTCAGTATTAAGGAAATCAAATTCGGCGATAACGATCATCTGGCGGCAATGGTGACCAGTCTGGTAAAGAAACCACTACTGGTAATTCTGTCTGTCATCGATGGATTGTATAACGCTGATCCCCACTTACCCGATAGTTCCCGCATTTCACTGGTACAGGATTGGAAACCTGAATTACTTTCGATGGCGACGGATCAAAGCAGTTCCCTGGGGACGGGAGGCATGAAATCCAAATTACACGCCGTACATTCTGCAACTGCCGTTGGAGAAAATGTGATCATTGCGAATGGCACGGAAGAAGGGGTCCTCGATCGAATTCTGAAAGCGGAAGACGTAGGCACCCTGTTTCTGGCACAGGGGGCTACGGTTTCTGCCTGGAAGCGTTGGATCGGTTATACAATTCGGCCAAAAGGAAAATTTCATCTGGACGAAGGGGCAACCAAAGCCATTCGAGAAGGAGGAAAATCGTTGTTGGCGATTGGTATTAAATCGATTGACGGAACATTTGAAAGTGGTGAAGCCGTCACTCTGGTCAGCGCGACGGGCGAAGAATTTGCACGCGGACTGAGTAACTACAATTCCACCGATCTGGCAAAAATTATAACGCAGCGTTCAGATCAAATTGCAACCATCTTAGGAGCAGTGCCTTATTCCGAAGTAATTCATCGGGATAATTTGGCAGTACTCGAAAATCATCCTGCTTTGTAGGGAGCGCGCTATGTGGGTAACCGAAACAGCCATTCCGCCGATGATCATTTGCAGTATTCTCGCCGTCGTTTTATTTGTGCAATATTATTTAAGGCATCAAGTAAAATACATCGTTGGGTGCCTGGTGATGATCGGGGCAATCGTTGGATTTTATTTTCTAGAACAGAGTATTATTACAGAGCGGGAACGCGTCGAAGCCGATCTTTACGGGTTGATCGGCGCATTTGAAAAAAAGGAAGTCGAACCGACACTGAATTATATCAGCCGTCAGGCACCGGGGTTAAGAGCTTTGGTGCAGACTGCGTTAAATCTGGTGACCATTGATGGAGAACTCAGAATTACTGACGTATTGACCGAGTTGAGGTCAGAAAATTCGGTCGCCACCACCCATTTTCGAGCGAATGGCGCTGCAACCTTTGGTGGTTTTTCTGGTAGCTCACCAACTCGCTGGGAATTGACTTGGCAAAAAATGGGAGGCGAATGGAAAGTGACCAAAGCCAGCCGCCTCAACCCAATTACTGGTGAACCACTTCGTGTGATGTCAAGATGACACCGAAGATGAAATGGTTTGCAGGTTGAACGCAACAGGTTTTAAACTGCCAATGTACCCAATTTTTGCAATCTTAATTTCCGCAGAAGTGGCTATCTCTCACCCAAAAAAATCCCTGCTAACGAATGGCACTGCCGGTTGTAGTGTCTCGTTTACGTTCATACGTTCATCCCCCTTTGGTCTCCGATATACCAGTGAAGAAAATGAACTTGACAACGTCCCTCCCTTCGCGAATATGCGTTGTTAAGTGTCGCGCGCGAGTGAGACATCAATCCACTTGAGATAACAACACCAGTTCAAATTCCACACCATAAAAGGCCCTCGTTTCAGAAAAATGGACCTCAACATCTCTTGGACTCGTCCCCAACGTTCACCGGTTATCGACGGTCTTCGGTCGCTTATCGACGGCTTTCGAACACCATTCAACCACCATTCGACAGCCTTCAACAACTCATCGCGCAATAAAAATATCTTGACACCCCCGCGCCCTTTAACAAAATCATTCACAGTCAAATCAATTAAAATTCCAAAAAACACAACAGCCCCCATGTGCAAACAACCAGATTTTAAAAAGTGAATTGTGAGAATAGAAATCATTAGCACCCCCCTTACTACATCAAGAAACGACACCATGGGTGAGCCCGAATGTAATGCGGGCCAAACGCAGCGAGCAGGAAACTGATAGAAGAATGGAAGGAATAAAATGTAAGTATCATAAAACATAAAAGAGGAGGAAAAGAAACGACCTGCCAAAACCCAGGCAGCATTCACCCGCAGGAGAGATTCTACCAGATCGCAAAGAACTACTCACAGATGAAAATTCAACATCAACCCCCAATGAAACTTAACCAATTTCGCGAATCCAACGGAGGGCGACTATTTAAAGGCGCCACAGGAGAACTTGCTCAAACAATTTACGACGAGGAATCGTAACTGCGAGTAGGAAGACTTTTTTTCAATTGAGTATTGTATTTAATATATAAAAATTGTATATAATGTATATTCATGACTTCAATTTTTGTCTTTAAGAGAAATGATCAATGGCGGCAGTCGTTTCAAAAGAATTAATGCATGGTTCTCGCAGGCAGACCCTGGTGCAGCAGGTTCTGGTCAGGTTCTTTCAGGGCGAATTCCAGGCAAATCAACGAATGACAGTCCAGGCGTTAGCCAAAGAATGGAACGTCAGTGCAACTCCCGTACGGGAAGCGTTGGTCGAACTGGAAGGGATTGGCATTGTCGAAATCTTTCCGAATCGAGGGGCGGTGCTTCGTAATTTTGGCGCCAAAGAATTACGGGAAATCTGTCAGGTCAGACGGATTCTGGAGAGCGAGGCGACGCGTTGTGCCTGTGGTCATATCACCCCGCATGAGTTAGAAAAACTGAAACAGATTTTCAATGAATTGGCCACAGCGAAACGAACTGTTGAGTGGTCGGAAACGACGCAGGAATGGGATGATTACCTGCACGCACTAATTTATCAGACGTGCGGCAGCGAACGTCTTGCTCATGAAATCAATCGGTATCGGGTTTTATATCGGACCTTGCGACAAATTCGGCACAGTAAACGCCAGAACGTTAAGGACTATGAACAGATGGAAGAGAACGCAGAACATCTGCGGATTGTCCAGGCGCTGTCAACCGGAGATCCGGAAGCCGCGGCGAAAGCCATGAACGACCATCTACAACAAGCTTCGATCGGATTGGAACGCGATCTGTTTCAGAACCAGAATTCGTAAACCGCAGGTCAGAGATATGAACTACTATCACGACAGGAATGCAGCAGCAAAATCGAGGACTAAAATTCTGATGCGAATTTTTATGACGAGAGTGAGTTCAGTCTGCCTGTTATTGGTCGCTTTAAGCATACTGTTATCTTCTGCGGGGAAAACCGCAGAATCAAAGCCCAAAGTGGATTTCGAAAAAGAGATTGCACCTTTAATTGTGGAACACTGTATTCGTTGTCACAATCCCGGCAATGAGAAAGGGGAACTTTCTCTCGCTTCGATTGAGGCATTAACAGAGAAAAGTTTCCTCACACCGGGCAAACCGAGTGAGAGTTATCTACTGGATCTGATTCGCGTAGACTCGAAATCCGGCAAAGCCGAAATGCCCAAAGATGGTAAGCCACTTTCCAAAGAAGAGTTTTCGCGATTCACCCGCTGGATTGAACAGGGGGCATCCTGGCCTGCAAAATTGAAGCTGCAGGAAAAATCCAAAGCCGATCTGAGCTGGTGGTCGCTCCAACCGTTGGACCGCAAGGGACCGCCTGAACTAAAAAGTGTGCCGAAAACATGGCAGAAAAATTCCATAGATCGATACATTTATGCGAAGCTTCAGGAAAAAAAATTGACGCCTGCTCCCCCCGCGACGAAACGGGAATTAATCCGGCGAGCGACTTATAACCTGACGGGCCTGCCTCCCACTCCAGAAGAAGTAACAGCCTTTGAAAGTGATCCTTCACCGGATGCTTATGAAAAATTAATCGACCGCCTGTTAGCTTCACCCCGATATGGAGAGCACTGGGGCCGACACTGGCTGGATATTGTTCGGTTTGGTGAAAGTAATGGCTTCGAGCGCAACGTGATCATCGATAATCTCTGGCCGTTTCGCGATTATATTATTCAGTCATTCAATACTGACAAGCCGTTTGATCAGATGGTAATCGAGCATCTCGCCGGCGATGTCATCGGTAAAGGAGATTCGAATGTCGAAGTGGGAACAGCGTTTCTCGTTTGTGGCCCTTACGATAACGTAGGTAATCAGGACCCGGTTCAGGCAGCACAAATTCGCGCGAATACGATTGACGATATGATTCGCACGACAGGCGAAGCCTTTCTAGGACTGACGGTGGGCTGCAGTCGTTGTCACAATCATAAATTCGATCCTGTGAAACAACAGGATTATTACAGTCTGTATGCTACGTTTTCAGGCGTCTTTCATGGGAGCCGTGTGCTGGCGACGCCAGAAGCAATTCAAAAACGGGCCGCACAAATTAATCCGCTGAATGCTGCGAAAGCAAAATTGCTAAAAGAGAAATCCAAAATCGAAACGGCAATCCAGGCACGGGCTGAAAAGAAAGCTGCCGAGTATGAAAAACCGTGGGTTCGCGAGCCTGTGAAACGGACGGGAGTCAAAGATACGTTTCCGCCGATCTCTGCAAAATTCGTCAGGCTGACTGTACAGGGACTGGATACCAATCCCTCGGCGACAACCGGTTATCGCGTTGATGAATTCGAAGTCTGGACTGCTGGCAAAAGTCCGCGGAATGTAGCGCTCGCCCAAAACGGAGGCACTGCGAAAGGTGCCAACAGTCGTGTTGCCGGCGATTTTGCTGGTGCGTATGACGTGAGTTTAACCATTGATGGCAAAATTGGAGCCTGCTGGATTGCCGGTAGCCCCGAGCTGACTATCGAATTCCAACAGCCTGAAACCATTGATCGCGTGGTATTCTCCAGTGACAGATCAGGCGCCGCGATGAGTAATTATAAAGCAACGTTCCTGGCCGATTATAAAATCGAAGTTTCCACGGATGCCAAATCATGGCAGGAGGTCGCTTCTTCAAAAAATCGAAAACCGGTCAACGCCCGTCATCGTCGCAAACGCCTCTTTGTTTCTGAAGCGACACCCAACGAACTCCAGCAGATTGGAAAATTGAACGCAGAGATCAGAAAACGAGATCAAAAACTGGCTGCCATTCCCGGTTTGCCTGCCTGGTGGGTTGGTAATCACAAACAGGTGAATGGACCCTTCCATACTTTTATCGGCGGAAATCCGCAACGCAAAGGAGAACCAGTTGTCCCCGCGAGTATGTCCACACTCAGTCAAGTAACCACTGGTTATCAACTGGATGCCAAAGCACCGCAGGGAGAACGGCGACTTGCTCTGGCGCGCTGGCTGGTCGCTAAAGAGAATCCATTGACGCCTCGTGTGCTCGCCAATCGACTCTGGCATTATCATTTCGGAACCGGAATCGTTTCGACTCCCAGCGACTTTGGCTACATGGGAACGCGGCCGACACATCCCGAATTACTGGACTGGCTGGCGATTCAGATTCAAAAGAATGACTGGAAGCTGAAAGACATTCAGAAACAGATCATGCTATCGGAAACCTATCAACAAGCAAGTACCTTCCGCCAGGATGCGTCGCGGAAGGATTCAGATTCGCGTTATCTCTGGCGCTTTCCACCGCGCAGACTGGCGGGTGAAGAAATTCGGGATACACTGTTGTCGATCTCAGGCAAACTGAATCTAAAAATGGGCGGCCCCGGATTTCGCCTGTATCATTATCTGCAGGATAATGTCGCCACATATGTGCCTCGTGAAGAGTTTGGACCGGAAACATACCGTCGCGCCGTCTATCATCAAAACGCGCGGGCAGCCAGCATCGATCTATTAACCGATTTCGACTGTCCTGATAATGCATTTGCTGCTTCCAGACGCAATACAACGACAACCCCGTTACAGGCACTGACCTTAATGAATCATCGATTTACTCTGGATCTTTCCCAGTTTCTGGCAGAACGTTTACAGCGTGATGCAGGCGCGGAAAATGTGGACCGGCAAATTGATCGTGCGTTTCGTCTGTTATTTTCCCGCGCTCCTGAAGTGCAAGAACAACAGGCGGCCCGACAGTTGATTTCTGAGAATGGCCTGAATGCGTTTTGCCGGGCAATGATTAATTCAAATGAACTGATTTATCTTGATTGAAGAGGTAAACCCGCATGTTAAATTCGATTGAAAATAATTTGACCCGACGTCTGTTGCATCAGTTACATTCCCGGCGGTCTTTTTTTTCCAGTGTGTATACGGGAATGGCGGGCATCGGCTTGACCAGTTTGTTGCTCAACGATCTTTCCGCCGCAACAAAGAAAAGCAGTGCAAAGAACACCAAAGACTGGCAGCCCGGCGCGAATGAAACACATTTTCCCGCCAAAGCCAAACGCGTGCTGCAGATTTTTTGTCCGGGCGCCGCCTCGCATATGGACTTGTGGGAACACAAGCCGAGTCTGGAAAAATATCATGGTAAGCCATTACCGGGGGAAGAAAATTTCCTCAGCTTTCAGGGCAAAAACGGAAACCTGATGAAGAGCCCCTGGGCTTTTAAACCAGCAGGCAAGAGTGGCAAGATGTTTTCCACGATTCTGCCTCATATGTCAGGACACGTCGATGAAATGGCCTTTGTTCATTCGATGACGACGAAGACAAATACGCATGGACCGGGTTGTGTGTTCATGAATACCGGCCATGATACCGAAGGACATCCCAGTGCCGGTGCCTGGTTGGGTTATGCGTTGGGTAGTGAAAATGAAAACCTGCCGGCTTATATTGCCATTCCCGATATCCGAGGCGAACCCCCCAATGGGAAAGCCAACTGGAGCAATGGTTATTTACCTGCGCAACATCAGGCAATCGTAATGAACGCACAATCGCCGATTCGAAATCTGAAGGTTCCCAAAGGGATTAGTCAGAAACAGGAACAGGCTACACGCGAATTTCTTAAGTTCCTGGATCAACGACACGCAGAGCAACGTCCCGGTAATTCCGATTTGCAGGCCCGTATCGAAGCTTATGAACTGGCAGCACGGATGCAACTCTCAGCGCCAGAAGTTTCCAATCTGGCTTCTGAACCGAAGACAATCCACGAGCAATATGGAACAAATGATCCAAACAAATTGAAAGCCGCCTATGCACGCAATTGTTTGCTTGCACGGCGGTTTCTCGAACGCGGCGTACGTTACCTGAATCTATATTGTGCATCGCGGGCTTCTGGTGTTGATGGTTTGTTGAACTGGGATGCGCATAAAACCTTGAAAGCCGACTACGAAAGACATTGCCCGATCTTTGATCAGCCGACCGCAGCGTTACTGACCGATTTGAAACAACGTGGTTTGCTGGATGAAACTTTGATCTTATGGACCACCGAGTTCGGTCGAATGCCCACTCATCAGGCGGGAACTCTGGGCCGCGACCATAACCCGGATGGGTTTACCTGCTGGATGATGGGCGCCGGCATCAAAGGAGGCACCAGTTATGGGGCCACCGATGAATTCGGACGACGGGCCGAGTTGAATCCAACAACCGTCTGGGACTTTTACGCGACCGCCTTGCACCTTTTGGGATTCCAGCACGACAGGCTAACCTACTACAATAATGGTCTGGACCGTCGTCTAACGGACGTTCACGGGAATTTGATTAAAGAAATCATGGCTTAATGCTGATGAAGTCTTAAATATCCTAACCATCTCATTGGTTCAGGTCGCAGATTTTAACAAGAGTATGCATGGAACCATTGACGCCTTCGGTGTGTCTCTCTAAACTGTGCCTCTAATAAGTTGCGGGGCGTAGCTCAGCTTGGCTAGAGCGCTGCGTTTGGGACGCAGAGGTCGCACGTTCGAATCGTGTCGCCCCGACTTAAATAAAGCCCTCATAGCGAATTTTGTTTCGTTATGAGGGCTTTTTTCGTGCGAGTTTCTCTGCCCTAAGTATTTTGCTCTGCTTTGTTTATCGCATTACGTTCATCGCGATTCGAAAGTTTTTCAAAAAGCTGGTAACATTCAGTTTCATTTTTCGCTCAGTAAATTAGACGAAGGTGTTGCGGTGTTAGCCGTTCATAAAAAATCGAATCGTGCATACAAATTAGGAACTACGGAGAAAGGTGTGAGTGATGTGTAACAATTGCAATTTGAATATTGATGCGGAACGGACGGATGAATTTGGACAAAAGCTCCTGGAGATTGTGAATCACAGTAGTTTGTCGCTGATGATGTCGATTGGTCATCGCTCGCGGCTGTTTGACATCATGAGCGAAATGGAACACGCCAGCAGTAGTGATATTGCGGAACAGGCCGGTCTCAATGAAAGGTACGTTCGCGAATGGCTGGGTGCCATGGTCACGGGCAGCATTATTGAATATGACCCGGTGCTCAAAACTTATTTTTTACCAGCGGAACATGCCGCTTTACTGACACGGGCTGCAGGATCAAATAATTTTGCCACCACGATGCAATGGTTTTCCGTGCTGGGTTCTGTAGAAGACCAAATTGTCGATTGTTTTCAAGCAGGGGGCGGCGTTCCCTATTCAGAATTTGCTCGCTTCCACGAAGTCATGGCAGAAGAAAGTTATAACTCTGTCGTATCCGGACTGTTTGAGCATATTCTGCCACTGGTCTTGGGTTTGGAAGAGAAATTGAAAGCCGGAATGGATGTGCTGGATATTGGTTGCGGCAGCGGATTGGCGTTAGTTGAAATGGCAGCCGCTTTTCCCAATAGTCGCTTCACAGGATACGATATTTCAGAAGAGTCGATCGGGCGGGCAATACAGTCTGCCGCACAACGCGGAATCTCAAATGTTTCGTTCAAGGTGCAGGATGTGTCCCAGATGAACGCTCCAGATAGATTCGATTTGATTACCGCCTTTGATGTCATTCACGATCAGGCAAATCCCGCTCTAGTGTTGAGCGAAGTCAATGCCGCATTGCGAAAAGGGGGCACATTCCTGATGCAGGATATTGCCGCCTCGAGTCATGTAGAGCAGAATATTACCAATCCTCTGGGCCCCATGTTTTACACGATTTCAACCATGCATTGTATGACCGTTTCGCTCGCTCAAGGCGGTGCGGGTCTGGGAACATGCTGGGGTAAAGAGCTGGCTTGCCAGATGCTCAACGATGCCGGTTTTCAAGAAGTTGATGTACAAGAGCTGCCCCATGATATCATGAATTATTTTTACGTGATGACAAAAATGTAAGATCGGTAGCTCTCAGATGGTTATCTTTATCAGTGAGTAGAACTCCAACAGATTCTACTCACTGTTTTTTTATGAAAATGGGTGAATTAGACGTGGTCTGATTGATGTTTCCCCATGCGACAGATTAAATTAGATATTATTGTAGACTTTAGATTGGATGCCAGCTGTTGCCGTCTATAATTCCAACGGAGAGAGCTGATCCTGCGAGAGGCATGAGAAAATCTTAAGAATCAGAGAAGAATGTGCTATTTAAAGCCTTTCCATGTATTGATTTTGGTGTAAGAATGCCGATTACAAGGAATGTTTCTATTACGTAGAGTTTGCCGGTATGATGGTGAACAGGCTATGGTGGAAAGCACGGATGTCTGAAGCCGGAACTTCAATGCTCGAAAGGTATTGTAAGGGGATAGCTATCCAGACTTAATGATTTATTGAATTGTGAAAACCAATCGAAAAAAACTCCTGCGTCTTTCCCTCCTTGCGGGTAATGTAAATTGCCCCAATTCCTGTCAGAGAGAACACCCGGCATTTTCCATGGTTACGATGATTTCAGTGATTGATTCTGATCTGGTTTCTCGTTAATAAAATAGCGCCGGTAACGTGGGTGCTAAATCGATTTGATAAACGGCGCGTGCCAGAATTCAGAATACAGATTTTAAATTATTTCATTCAACAGTGAAGATACCACCTGAGAAGAGGTGGCAACTGGGAGTATCAATCAGAATGGCGACCACAGACGTGCCTGGTGCAAATGGCAAACTCAGCGAACAGCTTGATGCTGTTGTGATCCGCTTTTGCGGCGATAGTGGTGATGGAATGCAATTGGCGGGCACACAATTCACAAACGTGTCAGCTGTCTTCGGGAATGATGTAAGCACATTGCCTGACTTCCCCGCAGAAATTCGCGCACCTGCCGGAACGCTGGGGGGAGTAAGTGGTTTTCAGATCTGCTTCTCAAGCAGCGAAATTTTTACGCCCGGCGATGAAGTGGATACACTGATCGCCATGAACCCGGCTGCATTGAAAACAAATGTGGCAGACCTCAGACGTGGGGGTACGCTGATCGTCAATGAAGATGCTTTTGAAAAAAGCAATCTTTCCAAAGCAGGTTATGAAAGTAATCCGCTCGACGATGAAGAAGCACTGGCTGCCTATCAGCTTCAGAAAGTACCAATGACCAGCCTCACGCGTGACGCCGTGGCTGAATTGGGGCTTTCCCCACGGGAAGCGGAACGTTGCAAAAACTTTTTTGCAATGGGCCTGGTTTACTGGCTCTATCAACGCGATGCCACACCCACGGAAGAATGGGTCAGAACTAAATTTGCCAAGAAGCCAGAACTGGTGGAAGCAAACCTGAAAGCCTTACATGCCGGCTATAACTATGGCATTACAACCGAAGCGATCAGTGTGCATTACCGGGTGGATCCTGCAGACCTGCCACCTGGTAAGTATCGCAAAGTTACCGGCAATGAAGCCTTGGCGTTCGGTTTTGTGACAGCATCCAAACTGTCCGGCAAACAGTTATTCTACGGCGGATATCCGATTACTCCCGCCAGCGATATTTTACACGAACTTTCCAAACTGAAGAATTTCAACGTCGTTACCTTTCAAGCAGAAGATGAAATTGCCGCCATTACAAGTGTGGTTGGCGCTTCTTATGCAGGCGATCTGGCAATTACCGCCAGCAGTGGTCCCGGCATTGCTCTCAAATCGGAAGGTGTCGGACTGGCTGCAATCATGGAGCTGCCTCTGGTTGTCGTCAATGTGCAACGTGGGGGTCCCAGTACCGGACTGCCTACAAAAACAGAACAATCAGACCTGTATATGTGCATGTTTGGTCGTAATGGAGATTGCCCGCTGCCTCTAGTAGCACCAGCTTCACCTGCTGACTGTTTTGACATGGCACAGGAAGCATTGCGGATTGCCGTGGAATTCATGACCCCCGTCATGCTGCTCAGCGATGGTTACATCGCCAACGGAGCCGAGCCGTGGAAGATTCCTGAAGTTTCCAGTCTCAAGCCGTTCAAGGTTTCAAATGAGAATACTCAGAATGGCGATGAATTTATGCCTTACTTGCGGAATGAAAAGAAAGCCCGCCCCTGGGTCATTCCCGGTACTCCCGGTTGCGAACATCGACTTGGCGGCCTGGAAAAATCGGATGTAACCGGAAACGTGGATTACTCTCCGGAGAATCACCAGTTCATGACGACACTCCGGGCAAAGAAAGTTGCTGATATTGCCAATTATATTCCGGAACAGACCATCGAAGGCCCTGAATCGGGTGACCTGCTGGTGATTAGCTGGGGGGGAACTTACGGGGCAGTTCGCACCGCGGTAAAACAATCGATTGGAGAAGGCTTG
>NZ_CALEMX010000616.1 GCF_937910335.1 uncultured Gimesia sp.
CGAACTCGATTCAGAAAATACAGATGACATCATCTTCAAAGGGGGAACCATTCTAGGATCCTCTCGTACAAACCCTTACAAGAATGCAGAGGTAGATGTTCCCAAAGTAAGAGCCACAATCGAGAACCTCGGGCTCGATTGTCTCATTGCCATCGGTGGAGATGATACACTCGGCGTTGCCAGTAAACTTTGGAGTGATCATAAATTGCCAGTGATTGGCTGTCCGAAAACGATTGATAACGACCTGAGTTCAACCGATGTGACATTTGGTTTCGATACGTCAATCAATACGGTAATGGAAGCCGTTGACCGTTTACGCACGACGGCAGAATCTCATCGTCGGATCATGGTTGTAGAAACAATGGGACGACATGCCGGCTGGATTGCTCTGTTCTCCGGACTGGCTACCGCAGCCGACTATACTCTGGTTCCGGAAATCGAAATCGATGTCGAACGCATGGTCGATGTTTTGAAAAAACGTCGTGCCAACGGAAAAATGTATGGCATTGTGATTGTCAGTGAAGGTGCCAAATTCAGTGCAGAAGCGGGAGTCACCACGCAGGATGGCGAGGTTGATGATTTCGGTCACGAGAAATTGGGAGGCATTGGTGAAACAGTTGCCAAACTGATCGAAGATCGCACGGGTATCGAAACCAGACACGTGACACTCGGACATTTACAACGAGGTGGTTCTCCCAGTGCATATGACCGCGTACTCGGAACACGTTGCGGTGTCCACGCTGGCTGGTTGGCTTTGAAGCGTCACTTCGGCTACATGGTTGCCTTACGGGGAACACAAGTCGTACCCGTTCCATTAGCAGATGCGGTTGGAGAAATGCGGGCATTGGAACCCAATTTTCTCGAAGAAGCAGATGTTTTCCTGCAATAGAGCGGACAAGTCTTCTCCAATTCAAAAAGACCAGGCGCTGGAAACATCGCCTTTTTTTATGTCCCCTTTCGAGTACGCTCAGGTGACATCCTTGAAATCATGCCTGCCCTGTTCATGAAATGAATTACTTAATAATCTTATCTATTAGGCATTCTTGGTATTCACGCTGGAAAAATCTGCCAGCGCCTGTTTAAGATAGTAGAACAAACTCATGCCCGCTTACCTGCTATTTAGCTTAGCCTGCCAGAGTGAGAGAGTTCTCAACGATTTTAATTTTCTTCCCGGAGGTACTGATGACGTCACGGCGCTTGATTCACTTTCAACCCTTTTTGCTCATATCTGTATTCTGTTTCTGCTCGCTTTTGAATTCACAAAAAATCAATGCAGGTGATGACGGATTCAAATCGATCTTCGATGGGAAAACTCTCAAAAACTGGGACGGCGACCCTCGTTTCTGGTCGGTCAAAGAGGGAGCAATCACTGGGACAACCACGAAGGAAAATCCCACCAAAGGCAATACCTTTATTATCTGGGAGGGAGGAAAGCCAGCTGATTTTGAATTGAAGCTGCAATACAAAATCATCAATGGTAATTCCGGAATACAATACCGAAGCTTCTCAGCTCCCGGTGCCGACAAATGGCGCGTAGGTGGCTACCAGGGTGACTTCGAAGCCGGTGATACCTATTCTGGAATTCTTTACGGCGAACGATTTCGCGGCATTCTCGCTCGACGTGGAGAGAAGACCGTCATTGGAAAGAATCACAAACCCAAAGTCGTCGGTTCTGTCGGTGATACAAATGAGATTCAGAAGAAAATCAAGAAAGAAGATTGGAACGACTATCATATTATCGCCCGCGGAAATCATTTCATCCATAAAATCAATGGCGTAACCACCGTCGATGTGACTGATAACGATGTCGAACAACGACGCGCTGATGGGATTATCGCACTTCAATTACATGCGGGTCCGCCGATGGTGGTGCAGTTCCGCGATATTAAATTAAAAGAATTCCCAAAAGCAAATAAAAGATCCTCCACAGAAGGCGCTAAAAAAAAAGTAGTCCTGATCGCCGGTAAAAAAAGCCACGGCTATGGTTCACACGAACATCGTGCCGGTTGCATCTTACTGGCAGACGCGTTGAACAACAGTGGTCTAGGTATTGAAGCTACTGTAGTTACCGCAGGCTGGCCACAAGATTCCAGTGTGCTGCAGGTGCAGATTCGATTGTCATCTACTGTGATGGCGGTGGTCGGCATCCTTATAATGAGCATTTGGAAGAGTTAAACAAGTTGGCAGAGCAGGGCGTGGGTATGGTCAACATCCATTATGGTGTCGAAGTTCCCAAAGGAGCGTCGGGAGACGCTTTTTTGAATTGGATCGGCGGATACTTCGAAGCCTGGTGGTCAGTGAATCCTCATTGGACTGCTGACTACAAAAACCTGCCCGCTCATCCCATCTCCAAGGGAGTCGCGCCATTTGCCATCAATGATGAGTGGTATTATCACATGCGTTTTCAGCCAGAGATGAAAAACGTACAACCCATTCTGACTGCGATTCCCCCCAAAGAAACACTTAGCCGTCCCGATGGCGCTCATAGTGGAAATCCCGATGTCCGCAAAACAGTAGGGCAACCTCAACATATGGCCTGGGCTTATGAGCGTCCCAATGGCGGACGCGGCTTTGGATTCACCGGCGGTCATTATCACTGGAACTGGGGTCACAATGACTTTCGCAAGCTGGTGTTGAATGCCATTGCCTGGTCTGCCAAAATCGATGTGCCTTCGCAAGGGGTTGCTTCAAAACCTGTCACGATTCAGCAACTCGAAGCCAATCAGGATTATCCCAAATCAAATAAGTATAATCCTGCCCGCATCAAAGCGCTGCTGGCTGAGTGGAATCAATAAGTTGTAACGAAGTAGATTTATTCTGGTATTCGGCGTCAAAAATTATCATCACAAGGAAACTGACTCAATGAAGTATCGTTGTCTTGCCCTCATTCCCGCATTGTTGCTTTACGTGACTTTCGATATCTCAACGCTGTCCGCACAGACCGAACGTACGCCCGCGGAGGCAGTGCCCAGTTTATCGGTGGCTCCCGGTTTAAAGGCAACGCTGTTTGCTTCGGAACCCGATATCAGCAGCCCTTCCAGTATGGACGTCGATTCACAAGGGCGTGTCTGGATCTGTGAAATCGTGAACTATCGCGCGAAAATGCGACCGATTCCAACACGTAAAGCCGGTGATCGTATTGTGGTTCTGGAAGATACGAACGGCGATGGTAAGTCTGATAAGACAACCGTTTTTTATCAGGGACCCGAACTGGATGGTTCACAGGGAATCTGTGTGCTGGGGAATCAAGTTATCGTTGCTGCTCCGCCGAATGTGTTTCTCTTTACCGATGAAAATAACGATAACAAAGCAGATAAGAAAGAGTTACTTTTCACAGTCACAGGCGGCGAGCACGATCATTCAGCTCATGCTGCTATCTTCGGACCCGATGGAAAGCTGTACTGGAACTTTGGGAATAGCGCCAAGCAAGTCTTTGATAGTGCAGGCAAACCAATGTTGGAGAGCAATGGTCGACCGGTACTTGATAATGGAAAGCCTTACTGGGGCGGCATGGTATTTCGTTGTAATCTGGATGGAAGTGACTTCGAAGTACTAGGGCATAACTTCCGAAATAATTATGAAATTACCGTCGATTCTTTCGGCACGCTGTGGCAGTCCGATAACGACGATGATGGCAACCGTGGCGTACGTATTAATTATGTGATGGAATACGGAAACTATGGTTACCTTGACCAACGGACGGGCGCACGCTGGAGGGAACCCCGCACGGGCATGCATGAGGAAATTCCATTAAGGCACTGGCACCTTCGTGATCCGGGAGTGGTTCCTAATTTGCTACAGACAGGTGCCGGTTCCCCCACAGGAATCCTGGTTTACGAAGGTTCCCTCCTCCCGAAAAAATATCATGGAGAAATGATTCACGCGGATGCCGGTCCGAATGTCGTCCGGGCTTATCCTGTTAAAAAAGAGGGAGCGGGTTACAAAGCGGAAATTGCCAATATCATCACCAGCGAAAAAGATAACTGGTTCCGACCTTCTGATGTTTGTATTGCCCCCGATGGTTCACTGTTCGTTGCCGACTGGTATGATCCCGGCGTTGGCGGACACCGAATCGGTGACCAGAAACGCGGACGCATCTTCCGGATTGCACCTGCCGACGCGAAGTATCAATTCGACAAACTCGACCTGAGTTCGGTAGCAGGTGCCATCGCGGGTATCAAAAGTCCGAATCTGGCAACACGCTATCTGGCCTGGAACAAATTGCATGCGTTGCAGGAGCAGGCGTTACCAGAGTTAGAAGAGTTGTATCAGTCTGACAACCAGAGGTTCCGCGCTCGCGCCCTCTGGCTGTTAGCAAAAATCAAAGGCAAGACCGAACATTATGTCTCGCTCGCGATTAAGGATTCCAACCCTGATATCAGAATCACCGGTTTGCGCGCCGCCCGGCGGTATGGCCTGGATGTCATTCCTTATGTGCAGCAACTGGTAAATGATGCCTCCCCGCAAGTCCGGCGCGAATGCTTGATCGCCTTACATCACAATCAGGCTTCAGCGGCACCAGGTCTCTGGGTCAAGCTGGCTAATCAATATGACGGAAAGGATCGCTGGTATCTGGAAGCACTCGGAATTGGCATGGATGAGCAGGAACGGAAATTCATTTCCGCCTGGCTCAAGCAGGCTGGTGACAAGTGGGATACGCCCGTGGGCCGTGATCTGCTCTGGCGATCCAAAATACCGCTGGCCGTGCCTTATCTGGTCAAAATTATTGAGGACCCGAACACGAAACTGGATACACTGCCCCGCTACTTCCGCGCACTGGACTTCATTTCCGGCAAGGAAAAAAACACAGCGGTCGCAGAACTGGCGTTGTTGAAAGAGCCTGGAAATAAAAAACGTGAAACCTATGTCATCGCTGAAGCCATTTCGCGGATTCCCGCGAAGGTCGTGATGGAGGATGCCAAGTATCAACAGGCATTGAAGCAGGTCATCGACAGTAGCAGTGGAACTCCCGAGTTTACAAAGCTCGTTGCAAAATTTAAGGCGTCTGACTATTATCCCGCGCTGGTAGCGCTTGCCAGTCAGTCCGGTAAATCACAGTCCGCCGTCGATGCGATCAGCGCTGCTCTGACTTTGAAACTGAATGGTTTGATTCGGAAATCCCTGCAAGGGAAAGCTGATACTGAAAAAGAACAAAATCAGAAACTTGATCTAATCTGGGCGCTGGGAAGTTCCGGTCACAATGGTGCCAATGGGATCCTGTTAAATCTAATCAAAGACAATCAGGAGCCGCTGGTAGATCGACGAGAGGCTGTGCGGGCTATCGCCAAGTCTCGCAAGGGGGCGCATGCGCTGCTGGACCTGGCAGAGAAAGGTCCGTTTGAATCCCAGTTGAAACCAACCACCGCTGCCGCGATGTCATCAACGATTATGAAAGATGTGAAAGAGCGAGCCGCAAAACTGTTCCCGGCTCCGCCAACTAAAGATAACAAACCGGTACTTCCCATTAATGTCCTGGCGGGCATGAAGGGAGATCCCGCGGATGGGCGTGTCATGTTCAACACCAAAGGTACGTGTGCCAAGTGTCACGTAGTCAATGGCATGGGGAAAGAGGTCGGTCCGAATCTGTCAGAGATTGGCAAGAAGCTGAGTCGCCAGGCACTGTTTGAATCCATCCTGTTTCCCAGCGCCGGCATCAGTCACAACTACGAATCGTACACGATCATTCTGAATTCCGGGAATATCGTGAATGGTCTCCTGGTGAATAAAACCGCTGATGCCATCACGCTCAAAGATATTGAAGCAATCTCGCGTACATTCAAAATGGATGACATTGAGGAAATCGTTCCCCAAAAAATTTCACTCATGCCAGCCGACCTGCAGAAAGTGTTGACTCAGGAAGAGCTCATCAACATTGTCGAATATATGACCACCCTCAAAAAAGCCAAAACCGTCCAGAAAGCCAGTCGGTAAGCCAGGGCTGGGGAACCATTAATTCAATGATTCCCCAGATTCAGGATGTCCTGTTTTAACCGACCTGTGAATTTGTGGTTCTACTCTGTTTTGAGTTTCGACTAAAACTCCGAAACTATTTCGTTCCGCCGGTGTTTAAATCCTGGTAGTTAAAAGATACCTGGAATGATGAACACAAAATCTCTTAAGAGCGGGAGAACCACATGCTAGTAGCGCCGTCGGTCCGTATTGTGCTGGGGCTTTTTATTTGTGCTTTCAGTTTATTGGCAGTTGAAGATGCCGCCGCTCAGAAAAAGAGACGTAACAGCGGACTTCGTAAGCCCGGTGAAGTAATTACCCGACCTGATAGGGGCGAAGAACGCTGGAAAAATCAACTGGAAGTCGGGAAGGTTGCGCCAGAGTTTACCCTCCCTCTGTTGCAGCAGAACAATCAACGAAAAGCACCATCAGACAACGCGTCTGCGACAAAGAAATCAGCAGATAAGAAGAAAGAGCAAACTGTCTCACTTCATGATTTGCGAGCGAAACAGCCTGTCGTGCTGATCATAGGCAGTTTTACTTGTCCTCCGTTTCGCAACCAACTTGAAGGAGTTGATAAGGTTTTCGATCAATTCAAGGATCGGGCTCAGTTCCTGTTGGTTTACGTTCGTGAGGCGCACCCCGATTCGATTTTGTCAGTCATCGGTGAGAATGGACGTGAGGCATTGCAAAAAATTCCTCAGCCGAAAGATCTCTCGACACGCGTCTCAAACGCGAGCATATGTCAGAGGACAAAGGACCTTGATATTCCGATTGCAGTCGACAAAATTGATAATCGCGTCGGGAAGGCATATGCAGGTTGGCCAAATCGAATGGTCGTCGTGGGTACCGATGGGCGAATTCTCTTTGCAACAGATTCTTCGCCGCGCGGAACCAACGCAGGCAGCTTACAGGACTGGCTCACAGAAAATTTGACGAAAAGCGGTAGCTAGTCTGTATCCAGGTTTATTGTAGCGTCTCCAGGACCATTTGGATCAAGTAAAATAGTTTTGAAGCCGCTATGGTTAAATTGGACGCGCTCTAGTTGAGAAAGTATTTAATTCATCAGACGGTCTCTAATTATTCGCGCTGGTTCACTCTTTTGTAACTTTGGTTCCAGGCAAGATTTCGAAATTCAATTCAAATTCGATCAAAGTTGACTGGAGTTTTGCGAGTATCAATGGGTCCCCTTCCAGTCTGGCCTTACCCTGAATAATCTGCTGTGCCAGCGTGGTTTTTTGGATCATGACATCGATCAGGTCAGCGCGATTGATTGTAATTGTGAGATCCGCTTTTGGCGCCTGGAATCCTTTTAGTACAGTCAGCGTTGCATTGCTCATTTCAATCACGAGCTTTTCGCCATTATCGGGTGTGATCAGATTGATTGTGAACTGCATCCCCTCCGCCTTGCTGCTATCAACGCGGATTCCGAGATACTCCAGAAACAGCACGGTCGACATGGCACGGATCGCATCCGGTCCGGCCGTTTTGACATTGTTGCCCTGCCTGATGCCGTTACGCAGCTCGAAAGCGCCCGCCAGAAAGCTATTGCGGACACTCGGACTTTCCTGCTGGTAGCCTAGCTGCTCGAAGATATCAGCTAGCAGATCTTTGGCTTCCTGATTTTCAGGTTCTGCCTGAACCAGTTTGTTGAGAATTTCCATCGCCAACTTGTACTTGCCGGCTGTGTAGAGTTCTTTCCCTTTTTTGATAATGGGATCGGCACCTCCCATCATTTCAACATAGAGTGGTGCAGATTCGGAGGGTGACAATGGGATCAGAGTCGTCGGGTTGCAGTCCCAATAACCAAGGTATTTATTGACGACACCACGCACATTGTGTTCTACCGAACCGTGGTAGCCGCGGGCAGCCCAGTGATTTTGCAGACTCTTGGGCACTTTGAATTCATTGTGGATAGTGTTGATCGTGGAGCCCTGATTGGCCAGATTGAGTACCTGATTATTCATGTTGGCGTAGATGTCCCGTTGTACGCGCATGATTTCCTGAATGCGCTCATTACCCCAGCGTGGCCAGTTGTGTGAGCCGAACATCACTTCCGCTTCCTGTCCAAAAAGATAAAGCGTGCGGTTGATCTCGCGCGACCAGTTGAGGGCATCGCGCAGGGCGGCACCGCGTAGTGTATAAATATTGTGAATTGAATTCACGATATTTTCAGCGATCCACAGGGCTTTCCATTCAGGAAAATACGTATTCATTTCTGCGGGCGCTTCGGTGTCTGGCGTAAGCTGGAAAACCATTTTTAAGCCGTCGATGGTAATCTCTTCGAGATCTTTGAAAATTTCTCGCGACGGTACAATGAGTCCGATATTGCCTCGTGAAATGTTTTTACCGATCGCCTGATCCACATGGCCATAAGGGCTTGCGTCAAGCAGTGTGCCATATTGGTAATACATGCGGCGGTTCATGGCATTTCCCGCGTAGACGTTTTCAGATACGACATGTTTCTGGAAGTTGCCCGGCACGATAATCGGAATCTTGCCGGAGCGTACGTCCTCTTCCTTAATCAGGCCGCGCACGCCTCCCCAGTGATCAGCGTGAGTATGTGAATGCACTACGGCGACAATTTCACGCTTGCCCAGATGTTTGGTCACCAGCTTATAGGCGGCTCTGGCAGTTTCCGGGCTCATACCAGTATCAAATATAATCCAACCCGTCTTGCCTTTGACGAATGTGATGTTGGCCAGGTCAAAGCCACGCACCTGATAAATTTTATCCTTTAATACTTCATACAGGCCAAAATTCATGTTAAGTCTGGACTGTCGCAGCAACGAAGGATGGATGCTGTAGAAGGTCGCATCCTTTTTGTTGAGAAAGTCGTATCGGCCCATATCCCACGCGACATGTCCGGCGTCTGCTTTGATCTGCGTGTAGTCTGGGGCAGCGATGAAACCTCGTTTGAATTCCTCGAAGTCCCGTCTGTCATTGAATGGCAATGACTTTTGTATTTCTTTGTGCAGCGCGATCGTATGCTCGGAAGGGGGCTTCCCTTTTTTATCAAAGTGCTTGATTTCCTTCGCCAATGAAATGCTGGCAAAGCTCATAAAACAAGCAGCGACCGCTATGGCCGTATTGAAAATTCGTGTCATCATCTTTTCCCTGGTAGTTTTGCAATCGAAGCATTCTGTTTGAGAGCTTGATCACCCGATGAGGTGGGCACGGAAGAAATCCTGTTTGTCGAACGAATCGACGAAGCGATCATTTGTTTAACGTGTGAGACTTTGATGTCTGGTCCCTCAAAGTGAATCAGTCCACGCGTCACTGCTTCTTGAAAGGAAATCTTTCCGTGCAACATAGCGGCGAGCACTGATTCAGCCGTACTGACAACCACATCACCCGGCGCTGCGCCTTTGACATGTGGCTGTAGTTTGAATTTTCCATCCTTGATCACAATTCGGCTCCAGAGCGAGACATCGACCAACACAATCGACAAGCCAAGCGAAGGGTTCTCTGATGATAAATCCTGCATGACCCGTTCGAGGCGTTGGTTGAAGGCCATAAGTTTTCCGACCGCGCCGTGAAAACCTGTTGCGTTCTTTTTCGGATTGATGAGCGTCACTCGTTTTTCGTCGGCCGCTTTGCGCAATGCCACGGCGATAGCGTAAGTGCTGGGATGTGGTGCTGTCAGAAACGCAGGGGTCGCTACATGGTAGCCACATGCGATTGCCCGTGATGAATCATTAACCCGTGATGAGCCATCAAATAACAATAAAAAGGGCAAAATCGATTTCATTACCGATGCTGCCACATTTGAAACTTTCACCTTGATCTCCAGTTGTGTCACGCCGGACTTCTATTGCATACGCAATACGGGATGCGTCTGTTTGAATTCAATTATGATCCATAAAACAGGTGCAAGCAGGCAGAAGACCTTTTTCACAACCACCACAGCCGATTTATCAGTTTGGTGTTGATCCACCGAAGTACAAAAGATTTTTAATGGTTCCTGTCATGGTAGAAATAGGGCCGATTACACACTGATACATAAGATAACATACTCGTATACAAGATAGTAGGCGTGAAAGATCAGGTGACGAGTCTGCAGAAAGTGAAAAAGTAATATTGATTGCCCCGAACTGGAATGGAGTTCATGATTTCAGGCGTTTCAGATTACAGATTAATTATCTGATAAGCTATGATAGTCTGATATAGGAGCGATACTTTCTGCGTTTTACTAGCCTGTATTGAGAAATCGAAATGACTAAAACCACTCGTTATCGTGAAATTGAAGTTGCTGGCACGCCGCGCGATATGGGGCGACAACTCGGCGATGCCGCTCGTGATGAAGTTCGCTCATTTTGTGAAGTTGCCTTGGAGCGATTGAGTCAGACGATGCAAGTCGACAGCGATCAGGCAAAAGATTTAGCCGCGCGTTGTCAGCCTTTTGCGGAAACTTACAGCCCCGATTCGATTGAAGAATTACAAGGTATTGCCGAGGCTGCAGACGTCCCTTTCTGGAAATTGATGTTATTGCAAATTCGTAATCAGTTCACAGCAGAACCTGATTCCGGTTGCACTTCACTCAGTCTGCCAGCGAATGCGGAACGAGGTGCCATCGTTGCACAGAACTGGGACAATGATCCGGCCCTTGATCCCTTCACCATTGTTCTGACACGTCGGCCCGTTGGGAAACCGGCTTTGATGAATCTGACACAGGTGGGATTAATCGCGTATGTCGGCTTCAACGAGGCAGGAGTTGGCGCGTGTTTGAATTCACTACCGGCACCAAGTCGGCCGTTGGGAGTGCCTCATTACTTTACGTTACGCGAATTGTATGAAGCATCCACACTTGATGAAGCAGTCAACGCAATCCAGAGAGCGGAACGTGCGATTCCGGCGAATATTATGTTGACGACGCCCGAAGGGCCAGCCAATCTCGAAGTTTTTATTGATGATGTGCGGGTTCTGCGCCCCGCTGAAACAAGCTGGATTACGCATACCAATCATTGTCTGCATCCGGATTTCTGTGAATACAACGAACAGTTTCCGGAACTGATCGGCTCCCATCCCCGCAAAGTCCGCATCGATGCACTACTTGATGCCGGTACCAGCGAATTCAGCCTTGAAGAAATCAAAACAGCATTGAGGGACCATCAAGGTCATCCCCGATCCATTTGTCGGCATGATAATGATGATGAATCCACCGGATTCTGGAAGACGGTATTTTCTGTGATTATCGAGACCGAACAAAACCGAATGCATGTCTCGCGGGGAACACCCTGTAATTCCCCCTATGAAATATATCAACTTTAAAACGGTTGATCGTACCCATTATGAAGGGGAAAAATTCTTTACTCCGCCTTGAAAACTCAATTCCGTCTCATGGCCCACTTGAAGCTTACTGCAAAGAATCAACTCGCACATTTCGTCAATCGCGGTGTCCGTCATTTCCGGGTAGCAAGGCAGGAACAGCGTTTGATTTAACAGTTCGGTAGCGCGAGGACAGTTGAAGCTGGACTGATCAGAGGCGGGCGGCACCACTGTCAGTCGTCCGCGCTGTGTGGTGTCGAAACCATGTTTTTGTAAGTGCCTCTTGAGTGCATCTGGTTGATTGGTGAGGAAGGGGAAGAGCCAGAAACTATGGCGGGAGTCGAGGAGTTCTGGTTGTGATTTCTCCAGCCCCAACTTGTCGATGAGGCGTAAAGCGTGTTTAGTGCGAAGATTGATCCGTCGGGAATCGTAGGTTTGCAAACGATGTTTCAGCAGCCTGAGTATTCCTATACTCGGTTGTTGGCGCAACTGGTGGAGCAAATTACTCTCGGAAAAACCGCGGGTCAACCCGCCGAGGATGTCATCAACGTTCTTTCCCAGCCGTTTACCGATCGCAGTGAGGATTCCAAAAACCCTTTTGGTCGAGATTGCTTTCAGAACCGTGAGTTTGCAGATTTTGAATGTGAGCTGCCTGCCGATTTGAACGGGTTCATGATTTTGAAGATCGCGCATACGTGCGAGAATGTCTGGGTCACGCACGCGACAGAGTGCTCCGCCCAGCGCTGTTGCGGTTTTTATGGTTCCAAAGCTGAAGAGACTGGCGTCTGCCTGCATGTTGCCTCGCCAGTCTGGTTCACACCACGCTTGCGCACAATCTTCTACAACCAGCAAATTGTGTTTGCGGGCTAATTCCAGTATTTCTTGAATATCAGGCCGCGCACCGAACAGGTGGGATATGACGAGGAGTTTTGAGCGTGAAGTAATAGCGTTCTGCAAGGCAGATCGATCAATGTGGTAGTCACTGCCACTTACATCAACGGGCACAGGGATCAGGTCATGAGCTTCAGCGATGAGAGGCATATCTTGAACAGTCACTGCAGAGAAGAGAACTTCTGATCCTATCGGTAATTTGAGAGCTTGTAACAGCAGGTCGAATCCACTGCGGACGGAAAGGCACGCCAGTGCGTCATTGCCTCCTTCCGACCAGACCTGCTCCAGCGTTTCTTGAGCGACTTGCCTGCTTCCAGGTCGGAGCGAACTGAAGAAGCCATAGCATAAGTCGCGCCAGCCAATGTCGAGCCTTAAGCGAATCCACATTTGTTTGCCCTTTTGAATCTTGCAGTGTTTCCCGGATGATTATAATTCACACATTCAATTCTTGAGTGAGTCCACAAGCTGTGAAGGTTGACCATACTTTCGATAAAACTGATTCTGAAACAATTCTTGCGGATCATAGGTCTTCTTTAATTCAAAAAACGGTTTTGCTTGAGGATACGCCCTGTGAAACTGTTCTGGTGTCGCGTGTAGTCGATAGGGAAGGTAATACCGTCCCTCTGCCTGGAGTGCCGCTTCAATCAATTCCTTAGACAGGGCTTCCATTTTCCTGTCACCGTCCTCTGTCCGAGGTTGATAAAACAGCAGGACAAACGCAAATAACCGTTGATCAGCGTATCGGAGAAACGTATCTTCATCAACTTCGACCTGACGAATCGTGACGTTCAGCAGATCTTGTTCGTGACGCGGGATAATTTCACGTAACGCTTTGGTGAATTGTGCGAGACCTGACTTCGGCACAAAATATTCATGGAGTATATCGGTGTAGTCTGCCGAGCGGTTCTCAAAGACTTCGACACCCTCATTGAGTAATTGATTCCGGGAATAATAACTCTGTTGCACTTGGGGTTGTAGTTTTGTCTCTGCCTTCCAACGCAGTTTTTTTCCGTAGTCACTCTCACTGGAGCCTCGGAAAATGTGACGTCGAATTGTCGCGAGCCCTGGTTTGGCAAGATCAGGCATCGACTCACCAGGAGCGGGATCTCGATACAGAACATTGATGACGACTTCCTGCAGAAACTGATCGGAAGCAATATTCATCCGGGCGAATGTCATCGCAACGTCGGCATCTTCAAGCATCTTGTCGAATGTGCTTAACGCTTCTTCAACAGGGATGATCGATTGCTCTAAGCGGTATCGTTCATTGGGTACGACTCGTAAATCGACATCGAGGATAACACCAAATAAGCCATACCCTCCTAAAGCCAGCGAAAACAGTTCTCTGTTTTCGGAACGACTACAATTGACGATGGATCCATCGGCTAGCATCAGCCGAAACGATTCCACCGACGAGGCGATGGGGGGGCGACCATATTGCCAGCCATGACAGTTCACGCTGACAGAACCACCGACCGTGAAAGAATTGTTCGATTGCATGATGGCGACGGACTTTCCGCGCTGATCGAGCCAAGGAATGATTTCGCTCCATTTTGCCCCTGATTGAACGTGCAACAAGTTCGCTTTTTCATCCAGCGACATTTTGTTGAAAGGCGTCATGTCAATCATGATGCCGCCGGGAATCAGTGTATGTCCGCCCATGCTATGCCGTGCGCCGGCAATCGAGATTTCTAATCCCTCACGTCTTGCTCGCTCAAAGAGCCGCGCCAGTTGTGCTTCCGCTTCTTTGGGATTGAGGGGAACGGGCCAGACCTCGCTGACTTCCGTTAAATTCATCCGACTGGCGTCATCTACAAAGCCTTCGGGAGCAAGTTCACGTGCTTCGGAATCCTGCCAGGCGGTTTGAGCTAAGTGCAGTATTGGCCGACTGATAACAACTGCCATCAGTATTAAAAATAACAAAGTAAAAACGACGCAATTTCGCCTCAGTCTGCTCGTCTTACAACGTTTTGGAAATAAGAATAATGCTCGCATCATGGTCTCCCCCTTAAAGATCTAACAATCATTAAGGCGAAATTGAGGGGAAAATATCACGGCTTATTAAAAATATTTCTAAACTTCATGGACTTCTTTATCGAGATCAGCTGCCTTAACACAGCTTGAGTGGCTTACATAACTCGCGATCACTTCAACCAGTTTTTTACGGTCAACTGGTTTGGTGAGGTAGTCGTCGCATCCTGCGTCCAGACACTTTTGACGATCGCCGCTCATGGCATGGGCAGTTAAGGCAATGATGGGGCCGTGGAAATCAGCGTCTCTTAATTGACGTGTGGCGCCGTAGCCGTCTAGCACAGGCATTTGCATGTCCATTAGAATGGCATCAAAGGGGACTCCCTCCTGCATGGCTTTCGTCGCCAGTTCAAATGAAATCTGACCATTGTCTGCCAGTGTGACGATTGCCCCTGCCTTTTTCAGAATGAAGCTGATCAATCTCTGGTTATCCGGACCGTCTTCAGTAAGCAGGATGCGTTGGTTCTGCAATGGAAATTCTGTCTCTGGTATTTTGGGAGGGTTTAACGTTTCGGTGACAATGGTTGTACCATTTTCCAGTAGTCTAATGCCATCTAACGCGCCAGTCTGAATTGTGATTGAAAACGTACTTCCCTCTCCGATCGCACTGGAGACTGCAATTTTGCCGCCGAGCAGTTTTGCCAGTCGATTGCAGATAGTCAAACCCAGTCCTGTTCCACCAAATTTACGAGTTACGGAATTGTCTTCCTGCACAAACGGCAAGAAGAGTTTTTCGATACTTTCTTCGGCGATTCCAATACCTGAGTCGATCACATCGAACTGAATTTTTGGTTTTTGAGACTGAGTATCCAACAGACGAGTGACAATCTGAACCGATCCCGTTTCTGTGAATTTAATCGCATTACCCAAAACATTGATGAGAATTTGTCGTAGTCGAGTGGGGTCAGTACAAATAATTTCGGGAAGCGGTCCATCAAAGCGAACATCCAAAGGTAAGCCTTTCGCGTCTGCACGGACCTTCATCAAAGAGAACACATTATCGATCAGCGCATGTGGCGAGCAACTGATCTGTTCTACTTGAAGTTTTCCAGACTCGATTTTGGATAAGTCGAGAATGTTGTTTATGAGTTTAAGGAGATATTCGCCGTTCTCTTTAACGGTGAGAGCGGCATCAATGTCTCCCGGATGAGTGGCGTTGTCCAGGATGATGTCATTGAATCCCAGAATCGCGGTCATCGGTGTTCGAATTTCGTGGCTCATGTTAGCAAGAAACTCGCTTTTGGTCCGATTGGCAGTTTCTGCTGCTTCTTTGGCATGCAGTAATTCTTTTTCAGCCCGTTTACGAGAGGTGATTTCCGTTCCGTAGAGATTGACATAGTTCTCTTTATTAATAGGCGTCATGGTCAATGCATAAAAATTCTCATCCGCATTGATTTCAATTCGCACGGAACTCGTTAAAGCTAGTGCTTCTTGACAAGGTGCATAGATTTCTCCGGGCAGTGGATCGCCAATCTGCACTCCCCAGTCTTTGAGTAGAATGTTGCTCGCGGAATTTGCGTAAAGCAGAATTCCCTGAGCTGACGCGCGAAGAACCGGATTAATATTTTCGTCGGGGAAACGTGACAATCGCTCAATTTCTCTGGATGCACGCTGCTGTTCAGAGATGTCAAGCACGATGGCAACAAACACGGGCTTCTCATCCAGTACCGATGTTTCCAGATGTATTTGCACAGGGTACTCAGAACCATCTTTCCTGCGATGAATGGTCGTGAATTCAAAATGGTCTTGCGTTCCTTCGATCAGAGGTGCCAGCATTTTTGCAAAAGATTCTGGAGTTTCTTGTGGTTTGATGTCAACCGGTGTCAGAGTTCGCAGCTCTTCCATGCTGTAGCCAATGTTGTTAATCGCACCTTGATTGACGTGTATAAAATTATAAGTACCAATGTCAATAATATAGATTTCGTTTTGAGATCGGTCGAGAATATGACCAAAAGCGCTTAACTGTTCGGCCTTACGGTTTGCGATTAAGAGATCTCTGGCCTGTTGTTTTAATTCTTCGGTTTGTTGTTCCAGAATGTGGTTTTTATCCAAAATCATCTGGTTTGCAGAATGTAAATCCTGTGTACGACTTTTGACTTCTGCTTCTACATGTTCGTTGGTTGCCTCCAGCTCAGCGCGTTGAGAAGCCATCGATTTCATTTCTCGCAGACTCTGAGTAATGGCAATGATCAGGAAAATGTCTTCAAACACGACCCAGGCGCCATGTTCGAACACGCGCCAGGGGCTCACTGTGAGAACTCCATATACCGCTTGCGGGTCAAAGATTCCGAAAGCAACATGATCGATGACGACAACAGTTGTGGCAGAAGCAAGAACACGCCAGTCTCGATAAAAGGCAAGAAACGCCAGGGAACCAAAAATATGAAAGTGCGTTTCAATGCGACCCCCACTCAGATGGATTAAGAGTGAAGACATCAACATTTGACTGATGGCGATCACGTGGCGGGTTAAAGTCGAACCGGGACGGAAATAAGCAAGAAAAACCGGGAATACGGTAATCAGACCACCTAGTACAATTGCTGCGCAGACATGAACGTGAGTCTCACTATAGGACCCAATCCATGTGCGAGGGGAGAGCCAGATTGCTGTGCAGATACTGGCGAACCACTGTATGACCATCAGGGCGGCAAAAAGTCGGTCGGTTCTTTGGAAAAGTTCCTTACGATTTTCCCCGAACAGTTTATCTGCACGTTGTGAAATATCACGCTTCGGTGGTGTTGCCGATATTATTGTTGTGGACATACTTGATTTTCCTTGCCGCTTGTTTCGGTTCGATCCTGTAAAAGGCAGCCGTAAACGAATGTTTGTTTTGTTTCCGCAGTCTTGTTCATCAGCATTGCTTCAATCGCACTTCTTCCGGCATTCTCTCCGGAATGACCTCTCGATCCGGTGATGCCACCTTGAAACAGCAAGCGACCATTCGCATCATAAAGCAAAACGTATCCAGAGGTGGTTGATTGAAAAGTCTTGGCTTCGAAGCCTTCCTGATCAGAAGAAACTGCGACACCGGGAATTTCTGCCGCGGAATACCAAAGATCTGTTTTTTTCCAGCCAGCCGAAAACTTTGATGAGTTGAAGAACAGCACACGCGCATCGATTTTTTCGCCACAATGAGTCATCAAAAGGGACAACTCACCAATACTGGCACGAGTACAAGGGCAGTGAGGATGTGCAAACATTATAAGAGTGCTGCCATTTTGATTGTGTTTTAGCAAACTCTGAACGGGCCAATATCGTGGAGACGTGGTTTGCTCTCCCGGAGTACCCTGATACTTCCAGAGGGCCGACATTCCAATTCCTACCAGACAAGTCCAGATGAGTGTCAGTACAATGAATACGATTCGGCGATCGAAAAATCCCCGATCGGAATCTACGATTCGCTGCACTCTGTCGACGGTATTCGGTTCTTTTGGATTCATCATGATCGGTAGTGAAGTGGATCTTATATTCAGGTTGCATTACACCTTTTTATCGAGTGCGAAACGCAACATGGATGGTTAATAAATTGCTTTGATCTGCTTGTGTCTGTACAAGGTTCTCTCAACTTGTCAGATTTACAGATAGGACATGTATGACAACAATAGGTTGCATTTTGGCAACGTTGTGGCGAATTAGCTTAAAATGAGAAATGAGTTAGATGGAATTCAATGGCCTCTGTGATGAGGCCTTACAACCCTCAGAAAGAACCGCAATGAGGGAGGGTTTACCATGAACGTTTACAATTCACTTCTTTCTTTGAAAGGTTTAGAAAAGGGATCAACTGCAGATAGTGTAAGCCTATTTCCTCTTCTACGAATAAGTACCCAATAAAAAAATGAGAAATTGAACTGACGCCTGTTGACGATGATCATCTCCGTGTCTGTTTCAACAGGGGTAATTTATTTACCTGACACCACTGCGCTGATCGGAAAAATTCATGATGTGCATGGCAGGGATGTTTTTCAGGTGCCTTCCATTTGCTAAGAGAAAAGGCTGATGTTAAGGTTTAAGTGATCGGTGATCCTCCCGTATTTGGCAGTCAAGTGCTGACAAGACACGCTTGCAAAAATCACTCTCCTAATAAGCTTCACTTTGTTCTGCGAAACGAAAAATCTGATGCAACACCTTCTTCGCGAAAATACAACAGCCGTTTTTTCTGCTCACGTGGACCCTGTTCTCACAGTCAGTCCGGGAGAAACGTTCCTCATTGAAACGGAAGATTCGCGAGGGGGGCGTACCCGGCAACCCGAACAATGTACGCCGGAAGCGCTGCGAAACATGCGGCAACATGGTTATGTCGGCAATCCGGTGATGGGCCCCATTTATGTAGAAGGCGCCCAGCCGGGCGATACACTGGCGGTTGCGATTCACGAGATGAAATGCGACTCACAGGGTTATTATGGTTATTGGCCTTTCGAGCAAAATCTGCAGGATATCATTGAGGAACCGGTGACACGCCTGGTAAAGATTATCGAGAACAATGTTTTGTATTCGTTTCAGGCAGGGGGGAAAACGCATGAAATAAAGCTGCCCGTTTCACCGGTCATTGGTACGATTGGAACCGCTCCCCGAGAGGAAGTGGTCTACACGTATCATACGGGAACACATGGCGGGAATCTCGATGTTCCGGAAATCGGCCCCGGTTGTACGATCTATTTACCGGTCGCTGTTGAAGGAGCGTTTTTAGCCTTAGGCGATTGCCATGCGCGGCAGGGAGATGGCGAATTGAGTGCGATCGAAATGCGGTCGGAAGTCACGTTATCCGTCCGGGTGCTTAAAAACTGGACCCAGCAACAAAAGTGGTTACGTGCGGAGACTGAGGATGAGCTGCTTACGATTGCCTGCGACCGACCTTTGGAATCAGCGCAATGGCTGGCGATTCGGGAGATGATATCCTGGCTGGAAGAACGTCAGGGATGGACGAAAAGTGAAGCACGCGAATTTCTGAGTATCGCCAGTGATGTCAAGCCGGGACAATCTCTGGCCGGGCCTTATTCGATGCGCGTACTTGTTCCCAAAAAATTGTTGTCGTGAAACAAACGAGAACAGAATCAACTGCCTTGAAGAGATTTCTCATGCTCCAAAATCGGTTGCAGCAAGAGTTCGATTTCCTGGTGTTCTTCAGACGTTAACTGACGTTGAGGAGGCCGTGCGCTACCGAAATCGAGTCCGAGGGCCTGCATGCCATATTTGAGCATGCTGATACTATAACTCTCTCCAGAGCGGGCGCGAAACTGTTCAATCGGTAAGATCATTCGCTGCAATGACATGGCTTCGGTATAGTTCTGATCCGCAAGAGCCGCATGTAAGGCCAATACAAGACGAGGACAAAGATTGATGGCACCGGAAGTGAAACCTGTCGCACCAGCCATCATATAGTAAGGGGCAAATCGTTCTGCAGAACCGCAGAGCCATTCACACTCACTGGAATTCTGATCTACAATCGCTTGAAATTGGTCCATTTGATTCACCGCATATTTCACTCCCGCGATGTACTTGTCGGCAGCCAGTTTCAGCAGTAATTCATCGCTGGGTATGTCGCGCGTTTTGTAAATAATGGTGGAAGCCTGCGTCTCTTTTATCAGACGTTCATAGTAGTCGGCGGCACCTGAATCGCTGAGATACGGGTGCGTCAAGGGCATGACTAACAACCCCGCGGCACCACGCTTGAGTGATTCTTGCGCCAGCGAAATGGCATCTCCGATCGCGCCGCTGACGGGTGCCAAAATCAATGCTTCTGGTCCCGCCGCCTCACAGGTGACAGACACGATCTCCACGATTTCTGATTGTGAAAGACTATGGAATTCACTCGTGCCAGCCGCCGGTAAGAATACACGGACGCCGGCAGCATACATTCCTTGAACGTGACGGGCATAAAGGTCAAAGTTGACTTGATCCCGTTGATCATAGGGGGTCAATGGAACCGCGTGAACCGTTCGTAAATCAGAACCGGATATCAACTGTGACATAAAATTACCTTACACTTATCAAAGAGGGAGGTCAGACATCGGTGCGCCACTGCTTTAACTGATCTTCATCAAGCTCTACTCCCAACCCGGGCGCGGTGGGCAATGTAGCGACAAGGGGTCTCAGCGACAATGGCTGCTGAATCAGATCCGCTTCATGGAACAAAGGACCCAGGCAGTCAGCAGGAAATCGTTCGCTGTTGATCACTTTCATCGCCGCTGCAACATGCAGCATGGCGGCACTGCCGATGCCCAGTTCGAGGTTGCTTCCAATCGAGCAGGTTAAGCCGGCTGCTTCCGCCAGATGGCAAATGGCAACGCTCCGCGAAATTCCTCCGTTTTTACCGGGATAAATACTGAGAATATCTGCCGAACGCTGTCGACAAATTTCCCAGGCATCCCCGACAGAAAACACACTTTCGTCGGCCATCAGAGGAATCATGGTGAATTTGCGCAGTTCTACCCAGGCATCATGTTGACCGATTTGAATCGGTTGTTCGCAAAACGCCAGATCAAACTTCTCTATTTGAGCCAACGCCGCACAGGCCGTACTGAAATCCCAGCCACAGTTGGCGTCCACGCCCATGGACACATCAGGACCAATCGTCTGTCTCACAATTTTCAGCCGTTCGAGATCGCTTTCAAGATCCAGCCCCACTTTGACTTTCAGACTGGTAAAGCCTTGATCGAGAAAATATTGGGTAAGTTCGACCGTTTTTTCTGGTGAAAACGCGCCGATGACTGTCTTGACGGGAATGGAATCGCGCACTTTTCCACCCAGCAGTTCATACACGGGGCGGCCGACTGCTTTGCCGGACAAATCCCACAGCGCCATTTCGACGGCTGCTTTGGTAAACGGATTCAGTTTGATGACCCGGTCCATTTTTTGTAGCGCGACATTGATATTCAATGGATCTTCGCCAACGAGAGCAGGTGCGATGAGCTGATTGATGACCGCTAGACAGCTTTCGCTGGTTTCGCCGCTCCAGCGCGGTGCCAGTGTTGCTTCACCCAGACCACACAAGCCTTCATTCGTATGGATCCGAACGATGACATAAGGAGAATCGACGTGTTCTCCATGCGCGGTTTTGGTGGTTAGAAAAGGTTTCAAAGGAACCTTAACGGGAATGGCTTCAATCTCAGTAATGATCATGGTGTCTTAACAGCGCCCAATGATGGTTTACAGTCCTAACTCCTCAGGAGGCAGAACCTGTTTCCAGTTTTCGTAAATAATGCGGTCGATCACTTCCTGCGGAAATTGGGGGAACGCGGTGCCTTCCACAACCTGATTGACTTTATTCAACCCGGAGACGACCTGCTCCGGTGTGGCTGACGGAAAATCAGAACCGAAAATCAGTTTGTCTTCCACACCATATTCCAGCGCGGTCATAAAAGCCTGATAGTGTCTTAGCGGTCGATAATGCAAGGCCGACACATTGGAATACAAATTGGGATGTTTGCGAATCAACACCACGCATTCGGTTTCCCAGGGATGTCCCATATGCGAAATAATGATTCGTAAATCAGGGCAGGCCACGGCGATGTCTTCCAATTGGATCGGGTTCGAATATTTCAAAGGACCCGTGCGAACGAAAGAAGTTCCCTGATGAATGTTAATCGGTATATTCAATGCTTCCGCTTTTTTAAACAGTGGCAGGTGTTTGGGGTCCTGCGGATTCCAGTTTTGATAAATGGGAGAGACTTTCAGTCCACGCATTCCCAGATTTTCAACGTAATGCGTCAGTTGATCAACACAGTCGGCATCGTTGGGGTCGACGGAACACCAGGCGATGAAGCGGTCGGAATGTTCTTTCGCAAAATTGGCAATCAATTCCTGATCGCAGTTGATGCCGCAAAAAGGGGCTTTGATTCCAAATACAATCACCTTTGCGCAATTTTTGGTGGCTTCCAATAACGTTTCCGGCGTCGAGTCGAACGCATTTTGTTCATCGTGATCTGATCCCGCAAAATAGACGTCGGCTGATCGCTTCATCTTTGCTTTTTTCGCAGCCCAGGCGAATTCCACAAATTCATCAGACAGATGGTCGGGATACCACATTAAATTCGTATGCGTGTCAATCAGCATGGTTGGTCTATTTCTATTTGCGGAGGAAACATCAATCAAAGCCTCTCTTTAGTCTATAAAAAACAGCCCGCCTGTCAAAGGACCGATAGACGCAATCTCAGGAGGGGCAGTTTTTCTCTGCTGAATGACTTTGTCTCACAACCATTGGTCAAAAAAGATTATTCAGAGAGCCTTTGATCTGGGTCGATGCAGGCCCAGCACAGCGTAGCCAGCAGATAAATCCCTGCGAATAAAAATAGAACCAGATTCCAGTTGGGAACCGGCATATCTTTAATATATTCGAAGAGTTTGCCAACAACGATGGGTGAGGAATACGCGCCGATCACGCCGGCCATGTTCATCGTGGCGATGACGATTGAGGTTCGAGCGCCGCCGAGATCCATCGAAGTCACCCAGGATGACGGATTCCCGATTCCGGAAAGAAATGTTCCCACCACAATCAGATAGACGGCCAGAGCGGGATCAAGCCAGGCGGACAACAAAATACAAAGCGCACATAGCAGATGAGACACAACACACAATAACGATCGACTGGAATATTTATTGCCGGTCCGTTTGTAAATGACATCAATCAGTTTTCCGCCCGTTAAAGTCCCCAGAACCACGCCCATCAACGTGAGCATGGTTAACAGACCGGCTTCTTTGATCGAAGCGCCACTCGAATTTTGCAGGTAAGTTGGATACCAGGTGATAAAAAAGGCATATCCAAAAGCGCGAAAAATCGATTGGAGACAGAAAAACCACACACTTCGATTGGCCAGCATCTCCAGTGCAACGGAACTCTTTTTTTCGGGCCCCGCTTCATCGGGAAGCGGCTCTGATTTCTCTGGCTGGCCAATCAATTCGACTTCGGCTGAATTCGTGTAAGGATGGTTGGCAGGGCGATCTCGAAAGTAAAGAAAAAATAGAATTGCCCAGCAGACCGAAAAAATGCTGAACATAATCAAAGGCACGCGCCAGCCAAAAGGTTCAATCATAACCGCCGTCAATCCAGTGGCAATCACACTGCCGACCGACATGAAACTTCCCATCAGGGAACTGGCGGTTCCCCGTTGCGATTCGGGAATCCAGTTTTTAATCACTTGGGCAGAGCAGGGGACCATTCCCGCCTGTGCCAGACCCAAAAGAAAGCGTGAAAACCAGATAAAGCCCAACGAGTAGGCAACCGCCGTCAAAACATTGGCAAGTGCGGACATCAGTTGCAGCAAAGGCAGTGCAATCCGGTTGCCCCACTTTTGTCCCAGCAGGCCGCCGGGAATCTGGAAAAAGAAATAACCTGCGAAAAAAACGGCCAGCACATGCCCCATATCGGCATCGTTTATGAACAGATCGGCTTGAATCGTTTTGACCATCGGCGAGATACCCGCCCGCGGCAAATATGCGAGCAGGAAACCGAGACCTAACGAACCCACAACCAGAAAGCGTATATTCGTTGGTTGGGAGTGAAGGGTATCATGGTTTTCAGAGTCCAGACTCATCGACGATGATTCCCGAAAAAGATGATATGAAAGGCAGTGAGCTTGAGAATGACTGTGGTACATCAAAGAGGGAAACGCGCTGCCGCGCATACTCTTCAAGAACGATTACATGCTACGATATCCAGAATCGATTTACCATAGTCAATTTCAAAAGGCTGCGCCTTGGTTTAAGCTGATGTCCGTCTGATAACGAGAAAGTGAGTCATCAAATCCAGCTTCCTCTGTTTCTCGGGAATTTCAATGTTATCATTACTAGATGCATGTTTAACAAATTACTGATTTAATGAAAAAAAATCTTATGAAACCTGAAATCATAAACGGCGACATTCTGGAGCAAGATGTAGAAGTTATCGTCAATAGTTGGAATCGAAACATTATTCCCTGGTGGCTATTACTTCCCCAGGGAGTTTCTGGGGCGATAAAAAAGAAAGGGGGAACAATCCCGTTCAAAGAAGTGGCTCGATTCGGATCAATTCCGTTAGGCGAAGCAAGAGTGACGTCAGCTGGTTCGTTAAATTTTAAAGCAATCATTCATGTAGCTGGAATTAATGCGTTTTGGTTCGCTACGGAGTATTCAGTGACCAACTCCGTTTTGAATGCTATGAAAATAGTTGAAGAACGAGAATTTCAGAGTGTGGCGATTCCGCTCATCGGTTCTGGTTCAGGAAACCGAGGCAAACAGTGGTCACTTAATATAATGCTTAAAGCATTTGAATCAATCAAAAGTCCTGCCAAAGTTTCAATCATACAATTTGACAAAGGCGTCTCATAATTCCACTGCTTTGATTTCGCATCACTTCAAATCACTCAAGACAAAACAAAAGCGGCTTTGATGGCGTTGAAATGGGGTTTCGTCAAGTGCATCGGGATTTCCTGCAAGAAAACTGCCCCAGTCTGCAGCCGTGTTCCCCCAGTGTCCGGTTCGTACTTGTCTGATCGCGGTGTCTCGTGGATCTCGAAGTTCTTTTCCTTGAAGCTTGAGGAGAGGACTGCTCAGGCTCATGGCGTCTCCCGTTTCGGAAAATCGAAAAGAGAGCGTATTGGCGATTCCCAAATCCGCCGCCTTGATGGGAAAGGAATACGCTTTGATTGCCTGTGGTGCCAGCTGCCCCACCACTTTGCCGTTGAATACGACATCCACTTTGCCGGTAGGAGCTTTGCGATTTTTTGCAGCGGAGTGGGCCTTGCCCACAGAAAAGGTAAGCAGGGCGTCTACTTTGAATTTTACTGTGTCAGGGCCGTTGGCAACGACGAACTTTCGAGAACGGACTTCATTCGTGGCACTGCTTCTGACTTGGAAGTGGAGATGCCCTTCGGGGAGAGATGTCGAGCCAATCGTTGCAGAAAATAGTGTGCGCAGGAATGGCTGTCCGATTTTCTGCATCGGTTTCCAATCTGTACCATTCACCGTGTATTCCAGGATTTCGTCAGGTTGAGGCTGAACCAGATGCGCCCGAATTTCCACGTCTCCTTTCCAGACGGCTCCCACGCGATGCGAGACAATGCCGATCCGTTGCCCCAGTCCCTTATAAAAGGCCTCCATCTGCTCGCCTTTGACGCGATAAATCAGATATCCCTGTGGAGAGAGATCGGGACAGAGTTGTTGCGTTTTGGGATTCCACCAGCAGCCCGCTAAAGCGCCCCCCGTGCGATAGGGAACGGGTCGTCTTTTGTTGGCAACAACGTGATCATCGCCGACGAGTTGAAGTCGCACGTCATGCTGCTGTGCCATCTCAAGAAAACCGGGACAGTGCTGACCCAGATCCGCTTCGGATGTGGTCACAACGAACGTTCCCGGAGACCGATGCGCCATATCCTGTCGCATCCATTTTGTATGAACGGGCTGTACCTCCAGCGTAGGATACTCCAGCTTTTTACCATTCACCAGGTTCTGTATTTGGCCGAGATGATATCCGTAATCCACGGACATGAAATGGATTTTTCCATATTCAAACGAAAAGAAATGCGGCCCGAGATACTCCCAATACATGGGCTTGGCACAGCGGTGATCTCCGCGGGGAAACTCGTTGAGTCGATAGGATGAATCCGTATGATCGCCGGCTACGTTATAGCAGGGCATCGTCAAGTGGTTCATAATGCCAACATAATTTCGAAAACTGGCGTGGCCGGAGGCAGGGGAAGTTACGAGCGCTTTATGGAGATTCAGGAGATCGCCGCTGTTGACGATGAAACGGGGTTTCGGAGAGAGCGCGTTGACTTCGTGTACGAATTGAGTTAAACCAGCCACCGATCGAGGATTCGTGGAGACGTGTGTATCAGTCACATGCACGAAGAGGTATTCGCGCTCGTCGTCAGCCGCCCGCTTGAGTTCAAAGTTTACTTGAGCAGCGAGCGGCTTGTACCAGTTCCCCCGGATGTCATATCCCGCGGGACGAGTGATGTTAATAAACATCGCGCTGGGATGAGGCGAGAGTTGGTAAGCACCTTCCGCATCCGTTTTGATGACGGAATATCCATCCGTGACGGAAACACCTTTGACTCCGGTAACCGCTTGGTCTGCTCGTAACGCAACGCGGCCCATAATTACTTTGGGAACCGGCACACCATAGTTTGGTTTCGGGGTTTTCTTAATCAGCAGAGGAAGCGGCTTCGATGGTGTTCCCTCGGCTGCTTCTGTCGGTATCACATTCGAAACAAGAGTCAGGGAAAAAATGCTGACAACAAAACTAAGGCACAGAGCCAATCGCATTATGTTACTCCAAAGGTGTTGATGAAAATTTAAAGGGTGGTTTTTTTTGGGTCACTCACAAAAGAAAAATTCGGCTTTCTTTATTATCTGCCTTCTATTCATCCAAGGACTGATAAATATTCATAGAAATTGTGTGTAAATCCTCACCTTCATTTATTCTACCAGTGGAGTAAGAGTATTTTGCTTCTTGAGTATTTGCAATTAAAAATACTCCGAAGTGAGATATCCACACATCATATTTACTGTCACAAAGCGATTTCAGAATGATTGTATCTTGACCGCAAGCTGGAACGTCGCGTGGAGCATAGGAATTTGCCTCATATTCAAGATCTTTCAACTGGCTAATCAGAGAGCGTAGATCTTTGTTCTTACTATCCGTTGAGCGGATAGGAGATTCAGTGGATGGTGCATGTATTTGAATACTGCAATCTTCTTTCAGAAATAGTTCAAGAGCAGAATTAATAGATTCTGTGTGTTTCTTGGACATTATAACCATTTTATAGGTGGCTAGTGTGCAGAAAACACAAAGGAGAATTACGACAGGCAATACGTATTTCTTCATTTAAGAATCCTTGGACAGAAAAGTGTTTATTGCTTCTCCATAGTATAATGAACCTAGGAGCCCAAATCGAATTGAAACGATTCCAGACACCTGAAATGCCACCAGAAACTAAAATTACTGACCTCGTTCCGAACACTTTTAGAGCCGATCCCATATAATGCAGCATATACTAAACGTGCGAACGAAGGCCATCGTGGAGGTGGAATAGGGAGGTAGATTAAGGGCATGGTTGACAAACTCAAATCAGTGATGACGAAGATTTGGGATCAAATCGATGAAGCTAGATTTGCGGAGACTTATGACGAGAGAAAACAATTGATTACAATTCCAATTCGTGAATTACAACGACTCTTAGATGCTGGGTACAAAGACGCGTTATATCCCCTTGGATATGCATACTACGCGCATCCTGACCGTCGACCTGGCTCACCCGAAGTTGATCTTACGGAGAACTATTTAATTCAGGCTATTACTGAAGGCGTAGAAGCTGATTTATCACGATTGTACCTTGCATATCATTATCATGATTTTCATCGATTCGAGGATTCTAGTAAGATAATCGCTCAAGTCGACAAGAATGTGCTGGGGGAAACCCTAATGATTCGGTGCTCTGAACTTGAGTTATGTAATCAGCTTCTCACAGGAGACGAAAACGAAAACGATTTTCCGAAACTCCTGGCTACCTACGCTGAAATCATAGCTGCCCTATCTGAGCCAGATATTCCTCCAATTCTACTAATAGACACGTTAGAGACCCTGTTTGAACTTGGCAAGCTGCCAATGTCATGTCTTCCATCACTTATGCAACTCGATGATGCTTACATCAAGATGATGGGAGATCAATGGTTCAGAAAGTTGATCTCCTGAATATTAAGATTAAAAGATCTAAATGAACCAGGTCTCATTGAAACGACTTGGATGACAAGAGATCTGTTTTCGAAAAGCAGGCCAAACTGACGTTTTTCTGAAATCAAAGCGTTAAGTTGTAGTAGCCACTACTTTTCCTGACAGTAGTATCCCAACTTCACACGTTTGTCA
>NZ_CALEMX010000617.1 GCF_937910335.1 uncultured Gimesia sp.
TTGCAACAAAATTTGGCCATATCGAATTACGAGGTTGGTTCAAATACATGATCCTCGGTGGCATATTGGGGTTGATAATAGGATACTTCTTAGGAGCTGGAATTCTGGCTCCGATATTGGCACAAAATGATCCCAACTATGGCTTTTTGCGAAGCAAAATTGTGGCTAGCTACACAAGTTTATTTTTGATAATCGGCATGCCTTTCAGCGGAATTGTGGGAGGCAGCCTCGGGGTGATTTATGGTGTGATACAAAGGAGGCAAAAGCCAGACAGGTAAAGCAGGCAGGATTCTATGATTTTGCGCCGGGTGGTACTGGTGGCTTGTCACCAGTGATTATGAACGACCAACCTCACACCGCCTGCTGATCAGACAGTAAAGTCAGTTCGCGTTCGTCTTCACATCACCGGGCGGCGTGATCTTTGCAGCGGGGCCCAGCGGGCGTTCGTCCTGATGTGGAAACGCGCGGATCGTCGTCACGATCTGTTTCTGCTGCTCAAACTCTTTGCCGTTGGCCAGTTTGACGGTTGTCTCCAGGAAACGGTCGATTTTTGATTCGAGCGGCAGCCCCGTTTTACGGTCGATCAGACAGGTGCCAAAAGTCTTGCCGCCTCGAATGTGCAGTTGCACCGAATTACCCTTTTGATTCATCGGACTGTTAATTTTCGAAGACGCGATATCGCCGGCGATATTGATCGTGGCGGTTTTGTCATTCAATTCGCGGAGCGTGTATTCCGTTTTGAGCACCATCGGAATCGGCTGCGTCAGACGCCGGGTTTTCATCCAGGTCTCTCCCACACGAATGGCACCCCCTTTGTGGTTCTCATCAATGTTGTATGGTAACAGGCCGATACTGTCGTCAATGAAATTCGCAATGCCATCATCGCCCGATGATTCTGCGATTTTCGCAAGTACCGTTTCCAGTTGTTCGGGCGGCGTGTTCTGCAGGCAGCGTTTGAGAAACTCATCAAATCCCACCAGTTCCACAATTTTGTTATCGGGACCAATCCAGAATGAAAACCCGTTATTCACCAGACGCTGATAGGCCTGCACTTCAGGAGGCGCAGGGCCCGTCGAACGGTTTGAATCGTAGCTCACCTGTTCGCCGGCAATGTTGTGCGAATATTTCACTCCCGTATAAACGACCTTGAATCGCTTGCGACCATCGGCGTGAATCTCCTCCACCGTCAGCGCCAGTATCAATTCCAGTTTCGATTTACTGTGAGAGATTCCCGCCGTCGAGGCCTGCGAAAGGGTCTGTTCCACGGTTTTGATCATCGGGAAACGTTGGTTGACAGACAGGTTCAATTCCAGAACTTCGACTTTTTCTTCACTCAATGAGGCATTCTGCACTTCGATTTTCGTTTCCAACGGCGGAGCAACCACAGCTGCCTTAGCGGGAGTATTCTTGATCGCCTCGGCCATTTTCTGCTGACGCTTCGTCCAGAATGACCAGCCCGTACCCGCAAGAATGGTAATTCCTATGATCCAACTGATATAACGCTTGCCCTGCATGGCGACTTTGTCCAGAATAGATTAACAAAACTAATGAATAGCATTTCTGACCGCTTTTGACGTACAAAAGTTATCAGTATTAGCGATTTAGGGAAAGATGAATTCATAACCGAATTCATTGCTGGAAACCGGGTTTCATTCAGACAGGGGCAGATTATGCACGGGCGGATTCTTTTCTTTTTGGCGGCAGCACTTTTATTACCCCACTCTCAAAGTGAATCGGCAGAAGAGCCACCCCCCAAACCGCCAAAGCGTCCAAATATTGTCTTTCTGCTCAGCGATGACCAGCGACCAGACACGATTGGCGCACTCGGAAATCCAGTGATCAAAACACCCCATCTGGATCAACTGGTCAAACAGGGCACCAGTTTTACCCGCGCTGTCTGTGCGAACCCGATCTGTACGCCGAGCCGTGCTGAAATTCTGACGGGCGTCAGCGGCTTTCATAACGGTTCGCTGGACTTCGGCAAGCCGATCAAAAAAGAACTTCCCACCTGGGCCACCACCATGCATAACGCGGGTTACAATTCGTGGTATGTAGGGAAGTGGCACAATGATGGAAAGCCGATCCAACGTGGCTATGATGAAACACTCGGACTCTTTACCGGCGGCGGCGCTCGATGGGCGGTCCCTTCTTATGATGGAAACGGCGTTTTGATTACCGGCTATCGTGGATGGATCTTTCAGGATGACAAACGAAATTTCTTTCCCGAAAAAGGAGTAGGACTTTCATCAAACATCAGCGAGCACTTTGCCGACGCTGCCATTGAGTTTATCGAGCGTAAACATACAAAACCTTACTTCCTGCATGTCTGCTTCACCGCACCCCATGATCCGCTGTTCGTTCCCATCGGTTACGAACAATATTACGACCCCGACAAAATGCCCTTACCAGCGAACTTTCGCGGCGAACATCCCTTCGAGCATGGCAATCAATACGGACGCGATGAAGTCTTACTTCCCTTTCCACGAACGAAGAAGGTCGTGCAGCACGATCTCTCCCTGTATTACTCGGTGATTTCACATTTAGATGCACAGGTGGGCCGCGTGGTAGAGGCTTTGAAAAAAACGGGACAATGGGAAAATACGATTCTGATTTACTCCAGCGATCATGGTCTGGCAATGGGTAGTCACGGCTTACGCGGAAAACAGAATATGTACGAGCATACGGTAGGTGTGCCCATGATTCTGGTGGGACCGGGCATTACCGCCAACCAGCGGTCCGAGGTGCAATGTTATCTGCGCGACTTATATCCCACGACCTGCGATCTAGCCGGAATTTCCATTCCGAAAAGTGTGCAAGGCAACAGTCTCAAGCCAGCCCTAAAGGGAGATAAACAGCAGATTTATGAGGAAGTCTATTGCTACTTTCGAAACTTTCAAAGAATGATTCGCACAGACCGCTGGAAATTAATCGTTTATCCACATCTCAAGCGAGTGCAACTTTTCGACTTGAAAAATGATCCGCTTGAACAACATGACCTTTCGGATGAAGATGAGTTTCAGAAAATCCGCACAACATTACATCAGAAATTAAACGCATGGCGAATGCAGCAAAACGACTCCTCTCTGCAAGCGCCAAAAGATTCCTGAATCGAAGAACACATTGTTGAAAATGATACCGTTAGAGAAAGATTTGACTGGAATTTCAGGATCGTCGCGATAGAGTGAGATTATCTTACGGTTTTTATTATGTATAAGGTACCAATGGATTCATATCAAATCATGACGACATCG
>NZ_CALEMX010000618.1 GCF_937910335.1 uncultured Gimesia sp.
TGGCGCAAATTACGTGCCAAAGCGAGGGAAGTCATCTGGGAAATGCGGGATAAAGAGATTTCACTGGGTCTGCCAGCTTCAGTTAAGGCGAGGCAGGCGTACGATAACCAGAATTCCAATACTGGCAAGCACTACCAGGACAACTTTGAATGTCATAGAAAGCGGTGTGAAAATTAAGGTTGCCAGAATGATAACGATGACGATCGAGATGGCCTGGATTTTGACACTCAGCCGAACACCACCATCCTGTTGCCAGTCTTTTAAGACTTCTCCTAAAATCGGAGATCGCAATAATGCGCGATTTAATCGAGGTGAGGTTCTGATTAGAAAATAACTTGTTAACAACAGAAACGGAGTTGTTGGCAGCACGGGCAGTGCGACACCGAGGGCTCCCAGAACAAAGAACAGGGCAGCCAGAAAGAGATAAAGGAATTTCTTAACACCGGTTACTGTGGGAACCGAAGTGTCATCCAGTGTATCGAGAAACGCAGGATGGATTTCGTCGAATGCGATTCTCTCAATCGTCAAACCTTTAGGCTCGGCTTCTTCGGAGTTTTTTTTGTGTGGTTGAGAATCTCGGATCATGGAATCCTGGAATCCTGGATCTGAATTAAATGCTGGTATGATGGATGAATCTCAAATTTTAGCGGAAATCTACTTTATTACAAAGGTTGATTTCAACAGATACATGTCTGAGGTAAAGCCCGCAATCATGTGGTCTTGGAGTCGATTCGTTTTAATGGGTTGGTTGCATTCCTCCACGTATTGAACCGGCAGCCGTCTTGCCATAGTTGTCTGCAAACATTGGATCCAGAGGGCGACTGTTGGGAACAGATAACCAGGCACGTAACAGGTGCCGTTTTAAATTAGGTTCATCCGCATCTTGGAAATCATCGCGTCGATGAAACGTAACCCAGTTATTGAGAAACAGTAGATCTCCCGGTTCCTGACGAAATCGGACACTCATTTCCGGAGACTCTGCCAGAGCTTCCAGTTGGTTCATCGCGTCTCGCTGGGCTTGTGTCATCTCTGGCAGATCGGGAGCAGCGTAAGCACGTTCAATGAGTACTCGCAAGAAACTGCCTGCAAAATGCCCTTCCTGCACCGAAAAGATGGGTTGCTGACAATAGGGCTTTTGATTCCCTCTATCTACATTATGCCTTAAATAATAAAAAGGCTGCAACAGCACCTTTGTAAGATCAGGCCAGCGTTCACGCATTTCATTAAAGAGCGAAACGGAACTGACCAGTTGATTGTCCCCGCCAGAAACAGCCTGTTGAATACACAGAAACCCGATCACATCACAACGATCAGTATGAAAGCTGAGTCTTTTGCGAGTATTTGGTCCACGTGCCTGAGCCTGGCCGACCTGATACCCTTCGTCTCTAACGTGAAAGATTTTTTCTCCCTTGGCACTTTGCGAGACAGGAGTCCCCAGATGAATCGAAATCAGATAAAACAAACTCTCTCGTTCTGCTGCAGAATAGTTATCGACGGGAAGACGTTTTAACTGACATGCTCCAGAGCCATATTCCAGTCGATCTTGTATCTGATGTAAAACGGGGCCCAGCCTCGGAAGTGGAAATCGTTCTTTCGTAATTTGATCAAAAGACAGGTTTTCAGAAAAGATGACGTGTAATGCTCCCTGTAGATCATGGAGATGGTCTGCATTTAATTTGATCATCCAGTCTTCGCGCTGGAATAGCTCATTGCCCTTCCAGGCTGCAGGAATCAGAAAAGGGCCGGGCAGTTGGCTGGGATTTGGTATCTGACTCACTCTTTCCGCGCTCCTGTTAGATCCGATTTCACCATGAACGGTTGAAATTCCATCTTAACAGAAAGAAAACGGAGTGAGAAGTTGAAGGAAGTAACTTTGATTCTGAGTTGGCAGACAGAGTAGATTTTTCTCGCGGTAATCTAATGATCGGTAGTTGTCAAATTCCCAGAATTCAATTTATTGATCAGTGGGAACTTCGGACCAGAAGTCTTTTTAGAATGCGTTTTGAGATTTGAATTGATGACGGTGATCCATTCATTGCTCTTGATTGGTTTTTTGAGATATTCATTGCAGCCAACATCAAGACACTTTTGACGGTCATTCGCAATTTCATGTGCAGTATGTGCTATGATTGGATTGGTATATCCCATGGAACGCAACTTACGAGTCGTATCATAACCATCAAGTTCGGGCATCTGAATATCCATTAAGATCAGGTCATACTGGTCATCCAGTGAATTTCCTTGCATCTGATATTCTTGAAATTCATTGATTGCTTTTTGTCCATTTTCGACAATGGAAATATCTGCTCCTGCTTTTGTCAGCAGGAACTTAATCAAATTTTGAGTGTCGATACTGTCTTCGACAAGCAGAATTCGGCAGTTCTGTTTTGTGTTATCGAGAGTTGAATTGCGAGTTTTATTTTGAGAAAGTTTCGTGGATTTCAAAACAGGTTTTGTAGTGATCTGGTCGAAAATTCCAGTGACTATGGAAAATTTCACAGTCGATTCATCTTGATCATGAGAGACTTCGCTGATGCAACCTCCCAGCAACTCAATCAGGTACTTGCTGAATGTGAGGCCCAGTCCTGTGTTCTCACCGAATTGGGGAAAGGTGAGAACAGTCTGATCATAGGAAGAAAATAATTGTTCCCATTCGTCTGATCTAAGGCTGTTTTGTGTGTTAGTCACTGTGAAACTGAAGTGATGCGATCCCTTTTTATCAGGAATACTTTCGATCTCCAGCGTGACGCTTCCTTCTTCTGTCAAGTTAATAATCAGTCCGACAATATTCATCAAAATTTGCTTTAACCGATCCGGATCTGATACGATCGTTTCAGGTAATTCATTGATGCACTCGATGTGGAATTGCACGTTTTGAAATTTTGCTTTTTGATTCAGTAAAGAATGAACCTCTTCAAAAACAGAATAGGGACTGCATTCGGCCAGTTCCAAAAAGTGCAGTGAGTCTTCCTGGCTGGCTTCGATCTTGGAAAGATCGATAAAGGCATTGATTGTATTGAGAAGAGATTCGCCATTGGTGTGGATCGTCTCAGCGGCGTCTCTGATTCTGGGGTCGTCACAGGATTCGATCAGTAGATTCGCAAATCCAAGAATGGAATTGAGCGGCGTGCGAGTTTCATGGCTCATCATACTCAGAAACGCATGTTTGATCTTTTCTGCCTGATTCCGGGATTCATTCAGTTCCTGATCTTCCTTAACGCGAGCATGGATATCAGAAATCAAACTGGTCATTCGCGTGGCAAGTCCATTTGGATTCCGAACGACTTTCGCATATCCCTTGAACCAGCGATATTCTCCTCCTTTTGTCCTTAAGCGGTATTCAATATCGAAAGGCGTGCCATCTGCAAGAGTAAGATTCAAGGCCTGAAAGGTACGCTCATTGTCGTCAGGATGTAACAACTGTTTGAATGTCTCTAAGCTGGGGGCAATTTCCTGATTTTCATAACCAATCAGTTTATAAAATTGGGGGGACCACCATTGTTCGTTAGATTTCAAGTCCATCCAATCCCAGATGCCTTCATTGATATAATTAAAGACAGGCTCAATATGTTCTTGAATTAGTGATGTGTCTTCGTCTTCTCTCTGATTCGGGATTTCTGTGTTTGTGGCAATATAACCGCAAAAAACTCCCGATGAATCCGTGCGAGGAACGGCTTCGCACAAAAACCATCGATAAAGACCATCGTGCCGTTTTAATCGAATTTCGAACTCAAAAGCATTCTCAGTCTGATATGCTGTTTGATACGTATTCTGAAACAGGTCAATGTCATCAGGATGTATGAATTGAAGCCAACCATCATTCATGTTCTGCTGCAATTGACTGTTTGTAAAGTCGAACCAGGCAGAGTTAAAGAAGTCGGCTTTCTGATGCGGGTTTGAAGTCCAGATTAAAACTGGTTGTGTATCTTGAGTTGGTACGCGATCATTTAAAGACATATAATCAATTCTCGTTTTGAATTCCTCAGGCCACTACAATTACTATCGCCTTGAAATAAAAGCGGACATCGATCTTCTAGCCAAAGATTTATGAGACGTGGTTAGCGCAAAGTATAAACGCTCAGTGCAATAAACGTATTTGCACTAATGGGATACAGGTGTGAGTAATTGTGTAGTATGGTATGTATATGTTGAATGATGGAAAAGATGACATAATCGGATTTAAATACTCGTTGACCACAAACTACTGTAACGAATAGTTGAATTACATTAATCATTCGAAACTTGCCGTCAAAGGTAACAGAATACCCCTCCATAAATTTCGACAACGTCATGACAGGAGGTAAATCACTACCGAATTAGGGTTATGATTCACAATCGAGGCAATAAAGAAGTCGTTTCGATTCTCTGAACAATCTTTGAACTTGAAGAGGATGCTACGTGCCATTGAATCTCGCCACTAGGGTAATAAGACACGGGGAGATCAGAGATCGAAACACATAATTTGCAAGTCTTATTGCAAGTTATCATCGTTGTCAGGAATGGTATATTTCACGCGAATCAAATCCAGTTTGAGATAATATCGTTGATCATTTCTTCTTCGAGTGTCTCATGTGCCAGAAGCTGATCCACCAGATCCCCGATGGCAGACCAGAATGTGTCTTTACGGAACATTTGATAAAGAGCCAGTGTTTTTTGCTCCAGGTATTGCAGTCTGGCCTGTCGTTGTTTGATCAGCAGGGACGCTGCTCTCAACGCTTGTTGCCAGTCGCCAGACCACTCACCAACCATTGCAGGGTGAAATGGGTCTCCTGTATGAATCATCTCAGCGACAGGGCCGGCTAAAGAAACGAGAATCGTTTTTTCGAGAAATGTTTTTTCATCGAACACTCCCTCCGGCCAGGAAATCTGTGCATCGCCATATCGCTCCGGACCATCATCCCAGTCAGGATCCACTGTGACCGAATGCACGCGGGCACCGACGTAAACCGCCATCAATACATGGCCTGCTTCATGATAGGCGGTTACTTCTTCTGTCACACTAGGTCCGTTTTTAATTGATAGCGGCGTGTTCGATAAATCTACGGGTTTCTTAATCAACAGATCGTTATTAAACCATTTGATGTATGTTTCAGCAACACAACCTCTCCTGATCTGAAATCAATGAGCGTGAGATGATTCCATAAAATTAGTGAATACAAAGCGTTAATCAAGATCATCGCAAACTGAATGGTTTCGAGCTTTGTGCTTGGTCTCGGACTTCTGTAGAATGAATGATCAAATTATTGAACCCTTTAATTGAGTCACCATCAAATTATTGTCATCCTGGAGAAATTGTACTTATGAGATCGATGCGTCAGTTGATCACTTTTTGTCTGTCTTTATCGGTGTCAGTACAAATCGTTTATGCAGAAAAATATGATGTCGTTGTTTATGGAGGAACATCTGCAGCAGTGACCGCTGCCGTTCAAGCCAAACGCTTAGGAAAGACCGTCGTGATTGTCAGTCCCGATCAACACCTGGGAGGTTTATCAAGTGGTGGTCTCGGTTGGACTGATACAGGCAATAAAGCCGTCATTGGTGGTTTAACGCGAGACTTTTATCATCGCGTCTGGAAGCATTATCAGAAAAAGGATGCCTGGACGTGGCAGAAACAGAACGAGTACGGGGACAAAGGGCAAGGCACTCCTGCTATCGACGGGAAACAGCGAACGATGTGGATCTTTGAGCCGCACGTTGCAGAGCAGGTCTTCGAAGATTTTGTTCGTGAATACCAGATTCCTCTATTTCGAAATGAATGGCTGGATCGAAAGCAGGGCGTGAAAATGTCCGGCAAATATATCACTTCCATTACCACACTCAGCGGCAAAACATTTGCCGGTCGCATGTTTATCGATGCGACCTATGAAGGCGATCTGATGGCAACGGCAGGCGTGAGTTATCATGTTGGTCGTGAAGGAAAAAACGTTTATGGTGAAGAATGGAACGGAGTTCAGACCGGTATTTTGCACCACAAACATCACTTTGGTCCCAAAGCAGTCAAAGAAACGATCAGCGCTTATCGTATGCCCGGAGACACGTCCAGCGGTTTACTGCCGCGCATCAGTGGTGCCAATCCCGGGAAGTACGGCTCCGGCGATGGCAAAATTCAGGCCTATTGTTTCCGCATGTGCCTGACCAATCACGAGGCAAACCGGGTTCCATTCGCCAAACCAGCTGGATATGACGCAGATCGATATGAATTATTACTTCGAATTTATCAGGCAGGCTGGAGAGAAACCTTTGCCAAGTTCGATCCGATTCCCAATTATAAAACGGATACAAATAATCACGGTCCGATGAGCACCGATAACATCGGATATAATTACGATTATCCCGAAGCCTCTTATGATCGCAGAAAAGAAATCATTAAAGAACACGAAACTTATCAAAAAGGCTGGTTGTATTTTATAGCCAATGATCCACGCGTACCGCAAGAAGTGCAACAAAAGATGCGTCAATGGGGACTTGCCAGAGATGAGTTCAAAGACAATGGAAACTGGCCTCATCAACTCTATATTCGCGAAGCCCGGCGGATGGTGGGACAATTTGTGATGACGGAGCATGAGTTGCTCAAAAAACGTCCAACGCCTGATTCGGTTGGTATGGGATCCTATACGATGGATTCCCATAATGTGCAGCGATATGTGACTCCAGAAGGTTTTGTACAGAATGAAGGAGATATCGGCGTTTCCACACATGGTCCTTATAAAATTGCATATGGGAGTCTGGTTCCCAAAAAAGGGGAGTGTGGCAACCTGTTGGTTCCCGTTTGTGTTTCGAGTTCGCATATTGCCTTTGGTTCCATCCGTATGGAACCGGTTTTCATGATTCTGGGACATTCAGCGGCAACTGCAGCGGGCATTGCTTTGGAGCAGAACCTGGACGTGCAGGATGTCCCTTATTCGATGCTCAGCGAAAAACTCTTGAAGGAAGGGCAGATACTGGAAACACCACCCGAAGCGAAATACGGACGTAACGGCGTTGATCCTGCAAAACTGAAAGGTATTGTGATTGACGATTCACAAGCCAGACTCACAGGAGCTTGGGAAACCAGCAGGTCATCCAAAAAGTTCATCGGAACCAGCTATAGTCATGAATCGAACTTACGTGATGGGAAAGCAGCCGCCCGTTTTGAAACGAAGATACCGAAAGCGGGACGTTATGAAGTACGCTTCGCCTATACCCCACATTCCAATCGTAGTTCCAAAGTCAAAATCAAATTAATTCACGCATCAGGGGAAGCAGAACAGACAATCAATCAGAAGAAGATACCTCCGCTGGACGGCGTATTTATTTCTCTGGGAGAATATGAATTTTCGCCAGATCAAACCGCGGTAGTAAAAGTGACCAATGCAAACGCGGATGGTTATGTAATTATCGATGCCGTTCAATGGATTCCCGTTTCTAACTAAGCGAAAATTTTGTAATAAACTTGTCTGTCCTAAATGGAGCCAGTGATGCAAAAGAGAAAAAATTGTTTTCAGATCTTATTTTGTTTTGCACTGACATTGATCGTCGGATTCACAGAGAATTCTTTGCTTGCTGCGGAATCGGTTTCGAAAACGAAGGTAATTCGCGCCATGCGGAATGCAAGTGACTATTACCGCGATCAACTTGCCGTCAGGGGAGGTTACGTTTATTACTATAGTCTCGATAAGCAACATCGTTGGGGCGAAGGCAAAACAGGACCAGATCAGATCTGGGTGCAACCTCCGGGAACGCCTACGGTAGGGATGGCCTATTTAAAAGCTTATCAGGCAACGGGAGATCAATTTTATCTTGACGCCGCGACTGATGCCGCGTTAGCTCTGATATATGGGCAGTTGAAATCCGGAGGCTGGACCAATTCGGTCGAGTTTAACCCAAAGAGTAAACTCACTGCTGCATACCGCAACGGAAAAGGAAAGGGGAAAAATAATTCCACTCTCGATGATGGAATTACCCAGTCAGCAATTCAGTTGTTGATCCACGTTGATCAGGCCCATCAGTTTCAAAATCAAAAGATCCATAATGCCGCTATCGTTGCTTTGAACGCATTGTTGAAAGCACAATATCCGGTAGGTGCTTTTCCTCAAGTGTGGACAGGTCCGGTTGAAAAATATCCCGGCAAAGCAGCAAGCTTTCCTGATTATGACTGGCGTACGGAAGGCCGCATCAAGAATTACTGGGAATGTTATACCCTGAACGATGGCTTGGCCGGTCATGTATCCACTGTATTGATAGAAGCCTATCAAATTTATCAGGAGGAACGATATCGTCAGGCCGTATTAAAACTGGGAGACTTTTTAATCGCTGCCCAACTTCCCGCTCCTCAACCCGCCTGGGCACAACAGTACAATTATGAGATGCAGCCAATTTGGGCCCGCAAATTTGAACCACCGGCAGTTACCTGCGGAGAGTCTCAGGATGTGATTCAAACATTGATGAAAATTTATCGTTTCAGTGGGGACCGAAAATACCTGAAGCCGATTCCAACAGCACTCGCATATCTTAAAAAATCACATTTACCCGATGGTCAACTCGCGCGGTACTACGAACTGAAAACCAATCGACCTCTCTATATGAACCGAAACGGGAAAAAATACAGTCTGACCTATGACGATTCCAATTTACCACGACATTACGGCTGGAAAATTCGATCGCAATGGTCAGCACTGCAACGGGACTATCAGGCGCTCACATCGGGGAAACAACAGAACCCCTCTCACACAGCGAAGCGAGATTTAGGGTCACAGGTTCAAACAATTCTCAATGAACTGGATGATCAGGCACGTTGGATTAGTACCAGTAGTGGGGAACGACTCGTAGGGCAGCCTAAATTCCCGGTCAACAGCCGTTA
>NZ_CALEMX010000619.1 GCF_937910335.1 uncultured Gimesia sp.
CATGGACCGCTCCGGTTCGGTTGCGCAGCGTCAGCAGGACCACATCGCCAGATTTTGAGACCTGGAGTCAGCCTGTGGCGATGAATCCCAATCAGCAAGGAGAACATCTTTATACGAATCAGACGCAACCGTACTTCCGCGCTCCGCACATTTATATTGCACTGCCCACGCGTTTTGTTCCGGGACGCGGTGATGCACCCGATTATGACAAAAAAGATGTCAACGCAACTGATATTCTCTTCATGTCAACGCGCGCGGGCTCCACAAAATACGATCGACTCTTTAAACATGCCTTTATCAGACCAGGGCTCGACCCAGAACGCTGGCGTAACCGATCAAACTACATGGCGCTCAACGTCGTTCCCACAAGTTCTCGTGAGATGTCGATCTATCATCGTAGCGGTGATCGATACGTTTTGCGCACGGATGGATTTATCTCCGTCAATGCAGGTTCAGAAGAGGGCGAACTCTTAACCAAACCGTTCATTTTTTCAGGCAAGCGATTGTTGCTCAATTTCAGTGCCAGCGCAGCGGGTAGTCTGCGAGTAGAAATTCAATCGGCAGAAGGAACGCCCCTTCCCGGATTTACGCTCAAAGAGTGTCTACCAGTGGTCGGTGATAAAATCGAGGGTTCTGTAAGCTGGCGCGGCAATGGTAAGCTGGCCTCACTCGCCGGTCAGCCGGTGCGACTGCGAATTGTGATGCAGGAGTGCGATCTATATTCATTTCGTTTTCAGAAATAATGAGTCCGAAATGAAATATCAGCTCGTTTGGCAGCATCGTATTAGACCGCGTATAACCCAGGGTGAATTGATTATGAAAGTGTCGCGATTACCAGTTATGGATGATGGAATAGAAAACATTTTGATTGAAACTATTGCTTGATGAAAAATCATAAATTTATGGAAAAGAGTATTCGAACGTCCTGGCTATTTAATTTGGTCTCAGCTTTTCTGGCGTTTATGCTATGGGGCAGTTGGGCTTATTATATTAATTCCGCTAATTCAGCGCAATCCGGCATAATCTCTGCGTTAACTCAAGGGACCGCAAGTTTCATGATTACGTTCGTGATGGTGCGCGCTGTCACGTATCTTTATCACTACTTTCAAAACCCGGTGACAAAAATTGTGTTGCCAGCGATCGTAGTCGTTAGTTTTACCAGTGTGCTTCTGGTAAATGTGCATACGCTAATGGGGACACCGCGGGTGTTTTATACGATACTTCCCGGTTTGACGGTTGCGTTTTGCTTTTGTCTTTTGACTTCATTTAAGCTACTCAAGATCCAACAACAGAGATGCAAACAATATGAATGATTTGAACGCCAGACGTCCGCTCAAGATAAGAGATGTGAAAATCGTGAATCGGTTTGCAAGTTTCTTGAGCAGCAAAAATATTACTCCCAATCAGATCTCCGTTCTCAGCGTTGCATTTGCTGCTTTAGCTGCCTTTAGTTTTTTGATGTATGCACGGGAACAGCATTGGTGGTTATTGATTCTGGCCGGTTTATCTATTCAATGTCGATTACTCTGTAATTTGTTCGACGGGATGGTCGCCGTTGAGGGAGGGAAGAGTACAAAGTCCGGTGAAATGTTTAATGATATCCCTGACCGCGTTGCTGATCCTTTGATTCTGGTTACTGCCGGTTATGCAATTCATGTTGTAGGCTATGGTGGAGAACTCGGTTGGTGTGCCGGCCTACTGGCTGTGATGACCGCTTATATTCGTTCATTGAATGCCAGTATTGGCACTCCCGTTGATTTCAAGGGACCAATGGCTAAACAACACCGGATGGCGGTAATGACATTTGCCTGTGTCTTCGCGTCAGGGGAAATTATATTTTGGAAAACTGATTATACATTGTTGATCGCTCTCATCCTGATATGCCTCGGCTGTGTGATAACATGTATTCGACGGACTATCTCTGCCTATCGATTTCTGGAAGCGTAAACATGTTGGATATTCCCAGACATTCTTTCAATGCCATGCTGGTTGTGTTGGCATTGCTGTTAATTGCGACAACCTGCAGGTTACTGCTGGCACGAATTAATCCTGAGAAAGATTACACGGAACTGCGCCAGCGAATCCAGTCCTGGTGGTGGATGATTGGCATTTTGTTTGTCTGCTTAATAGTAAGCCAAACAACGGCGA
>NZ_CALEMX010000620.1 GCF_937910335.1 uncultured Gimesia sp.
ATGAGCCGCAAAAAACTGATCCGTGACGGCGCTGCCGAATGTGCGGGTTACGATCCACCCTGGACACCAGGTCCATTTCGTCGCAACGAAGTCCTCGTTCGTATCAAATAAAAATGCGAGCCGTGCCCGTTCATTATTGGGAATGAAATCAGCCGACCTGCTTTTGTGATTGCACCTTGCATACCCTTAGGCAGCCTCTGTCTATGCTGAATCAAATCGTTCCCATCGTTTGAATTCAACTTGACTTTCTGGTGTTTATGATGGCAGTCTTTTCGTTTAGTGTCATTCATGCTGATGAGACATTATACTATTCGTACGTTGCTGACGAAATTGATGTCTGAATTCAGAAAGAGACTCCCATGGTAAAACGCTGCTGCAATAGCTTGCTTTTAATAGTGATGCTGATGTCTTGTCCTTTCGAGAGTTCTGCTGCAGAGACTTTTCGGCGGATTACGGATATCGAATATGCAGCCGTCGATAATCACCGGTTGCTGCTGGATCTCTACATACCGGAAGCACAAACAAATCCTCAACTTCTGGTATGGGTACACGGGGGTGCCTGGCGCGCGGGTTCGAAATCTAATATGCCGCTCATTCCTCTGGTGAATCAGGGGTATGCTGTCGCGAGTGTCGAATATCGTCTGTCTCCCGTTGCAAAATTTCCGGCACAAATACATGACATCAAAGCGGCAATCCGTTTCCTGCGCGGCTCGGCTTCGAAATATGGTTATCATGCCGACAAGATTGGGATACTGGGGTCGTCCGCCGGCGGGCATCTCGTAGCGTTAATGGGAGTGACCAATCATCACCGGGAGCTAGAAGGTGATCTGGGCGAATTCGATCAGGAATCTTCAGCCGTCGATGCGATTGTTGATTATTACGGCCCCACGAACTTCATGACGATTCTCAATCAGTCCACGCCGCATGGATTGAGTGTGCGTGTTCCTGCATTGCAGTTGTTACTGGGAACGCGGCCGGAAGAAAATACAGCATTAGCCAAACTGGCAAGCCCGGTTTTCCATGTTGATGCCCGGGATCCGCCATTACTGATGATTCATGGTGATCAGGATCCACAAGTACCGATTAATCAGTCGCATGAGTTGCATGGCGCCTACAAAAAACAGAACCTGGATGTCACCTTCGAAGTCATCCACGGCGGTGCGCATGGAGGTCCTGAGTTCTTCGACGAAAAACGCATCAAGCTGGTGGAATTGTTTTTGCGAAAGCATCTTAGCAGTAATACCGAGTGAAGTGCTACGTTGACCGAAGCAATGAAGGGGGCCGTCCCCTCATTACAGAGCCGCTTTTGCAGACTGGAACAAGTAGGATACGAACAATGATAATCGCTACCTGCGCTGTGTGAGTTTAGGTTGTCCCAGAACCCGACTAGAGTGCCGTTCAGACTCGTGAATTTGTACTCATTAACCCGCATTTCCCATTTGACTTCCCACACTTTGGCATACGATTTCCGTCAGTAAATCCTGGTCAATACATGCTCTTCTGCAAATGACCCAGTCAATCGCATTTTTATCAGCCCACTGTTATCCTACGCTACCGTGATGACCTGAGTTTGCTTTAGAATGTCCGTGAAAATGCCCGAACAGCCGCACCTGAACGAGCAAGGATTAATGATCTGGGCAGAGTCGTCGCATTGCTGTCCAACTGAATTCCTTGCCGATGGAACATAAGCCAATGATGTCCACAGTTCTTATGAAAATCCGAAACGACACTTGCTCTATACTGACGATTTTCTTCCTGATGTTTTCATCCAACTTCATAGCTGCTGAGGAGACTCCGGTTGATGTGGATCTTCCACTGCGACACTCGTTTCCGGGTTCTCGAGTCCCTTTTGCCGACAAGATGGATAACGGGATCATGAGTGACCTTGTGAAGGAATTGCACCTTTACGGGGCCGACCCAACGCATGAATACATTATCAGCACCTTCAACACTCAGCAATTCGTGTTGCCGCTCACCCGTGTCGTGATAGAAATCAAGGACATCACTGACAACGTGGTGGTGTGCAGTTTTCGAGCGCAAACAATGGAACCCACTACGGTTGCTGCTTTTGTTGACACGCTCCCGGCTACCATCAAGCTAACTGATGTCGTACTCGCGTCAAAAACGAAAATGTACGCCGTAATGAGGGTGGACTGGTCGGCGGCGACAGATGCAAATCGCTCTTACACAACGGTTGCTCAGGCGGGGATTCATGCCTCACGCATTTTGTCAGATGAAATGATCGCGGACTATCTTCGCCGCGACTCCTGGCACCAGGTGATCCGCTGCGGCGCTGGTGAAACCTACACTACGTTGAAGGCTGCTGTTGAGGCGACCTATTCACCGCTGACCGGCTCGGCCACGATCAACGGGTCTCCTATTTGCGAGTTCGCGCACTACCACAACCGGGTTCTGATCGACATTGTGGATGATGGCGACTTCAAGGCGACGGGCCTCTATCTGCCCGATTGGGTGGATGTGCGCGGTAACGGCAGGGACCGGACCTTTATTCGCCGCGAGAACACCGATCCGGACCCGCTAATCGAGCAGCGGACCAGCGGGAAATTCATCGACTGCACGTTGGTCAGCGAAACCGCAAACGAATACTGCATCCATTCCGATGACTTCAACCGAAACAGTACGGGCGACAAAAAACAAAACGTGCGCCTACGCCAGTCTTACAAGCGCCTGCGCCTGCAAGGTGGGACGGGGCACAACGGTTGGCTGTTCGGTAATGGCATGTCCTCGGGGCAGGTGATCGAGTTCGAGGATGTGATTGGAGAACATCTCGACGCCTCTGCCACGGAGCCTGCTTTCGGCTTTCACAATACCGGGCCAACACTCCGCAACCCAACGTTGAAAGTGTCCTATAAGTCCGCTCAAGTGACGATGCGCGGCTGTTCCTCGCCGGATCAGATTGGGATTGAAATTTCCACGATAGAACCGTCCGCAATCTGTCATCTCACCCTGATCGACAGCGACTTCAACCTGATCAAACACGAAACATCTAGTGGCAACGAGGTGCTTTCCGATCTGGCGCGCGACCGCGTGGCATGGCAGATTGGGGGACGGCATGACGGCCCTTGGATTAATGTCGATCCGGTTGGGCAGATCGTCCTTAAAACGACCGCTGGCCAGATTCCAAGCGGTACCGCGAGCGCGCTGATCTTCGGAGCCATGGACGAACTTGGCCGTGGGGAAAAGTGGATCAAGGATGCCACCGATTATGATCTGGGTTCACGTCTTGGCGACTGTTCTTCGGTCAACAAAATGCTGACCATCGGCAGTGAAACCTGTACTTTCACGGCGGACGAAACGAAAAAAAGTAATGCTGAGTTGATCGCAGAAATCAATGCGTCGATCACGTCACACCCGGTTTCGGAAGTTGATTTACAGCTTGAATGGGCGCCTGATGCGGTGCCCAAGCGTCGAATGAACAACAACACCGGTTCAACAATCCCCAAGGGGCGCTTTGTTAAATTCACCGGGGCCGGGACCATAGCTCTTTGCGGTACCAATGAAAATCCTGCTGGATGGACGCACCGCGATATCCTGAATGGCGACGATGGGTATGTGATCCTGACGAAGCGGATCGCTGACGATTACATTGAGAATGCAAGCGGATCGACCGGAAAGTGGGGCATCACAGCCAGCGGCGAATTAGATTATTCTGTCACGACCAAACTGGGGCTGACGAATGGCGGCATCGTAACTGTTTATTGATGATGACGTACCCGTTCAAAAAGTAAACGCCAGCAATAATGGGAAACCGGTATTGGAGATTTTTGCGAAATTACACCTCATGCTGTCGTGTTTTCTGGACCAGGTAAATTTATCTCGGCAAGAATACCGTGATGGTCGGACAGCCTGAGCTCTTCCGAATATTGTCGATCCAGCACTTCAATATTCTGTACCTGCAAATAGTTTTGCAGGGTTTCGAGCCACTCCGACTTTAAAGAGCATTCCAGGTACCGCCTGACGGGCATGGGAGGCTTTAAACCAGTCGGCAAGGCTGGTGAACTCAAGCACGTTTCACTTTCGGAATCTTCCTACACAAATCAGGTTGATACTGAGGGGGCAATCATTGCCTTAATCCGTCAGGACATCAGTAACGATGACATGGGTGCCTTTGTTGAGATTCCCCGTATTCTCGGTCGTATGTCTGCCTTGAAGGTTGAGACTGCCGTCTATGAATTGTTACTGAGTAATCCAAATGGGTTCTTTAGCAGCGGAAACAACAACTACCTTGAAGGTGTTGAGACTGTTCTCAGCATCGTATCGTTGACGAGTGGGGAAAAGACATTCCTTGATCAAGTTGACGCGAATGGTAAGCCTATCTTGCTCACTCCTTCGGTATTGCTCGTTCCAACTGATCTCAAAGTTACCGCTCAACAACTCTATGCAGATTTGAAGGTTGTGACTGGTGAATCTCAAACCGTTACGGATGGGAACCTGCATCAAGGCAAGTTTAAGCCGGAAGCAAGCCCCTTCTTAAATGCTCAAGGCATTGCAGGAAGCAGTACCAATGCCTGGTATCTCTTCAGTAACCCGGCAGATGTAGCGGCAATGGAAGTTGCATTCTTAGATGGCCAGCAGAACCTAACGATTGAGCACTCTGACACTGATTTCGATACTCTCGGGATGAAGTGGAGAGCCTATCATGATTTTGGTGTAGCAATGGCTGATGAGAAAGCCGCATTCAAGGCGAAGGGTGAGGCTGCTTAAGAATCCTCTTTGCGTACCCGGTCTCCCTTTTTGTTACTAGTGAGGGGGATCGGGTTTTGTTTTATTGGTTATTGTTTTGCGACTAAGAATTTGAATTATCACTGGAGTGATTGAGAACGTGCCATTTAAAGAAATCATGTCCATCTTCCGATAGTATTGCGTTGTTTGAGGGGATAGAGACGAGTAAGCCAACAGCAACTAAATCGGTCACCCCTATTTCATTTATTGAAACGCTCTGTTCCGCAAGTAATGTAACTCTATTCGAAAGAAAAAATGAGAGATCAACCTTTTCCATTATGGTAGCAAATTCATTTTGTGTTGTATCTTTTTCCTCTTCAAATTGCTCTGTTTCTAGTTTTTGTTTTAGATCAAATAATTCTTTATCCTTTTGAAAAATCTCTTGGTCTTTGGCAAGCAATTGTCGTTTTGTCTCGATGTCCCCGCCTTGTAGTGAAAAATGTTTTGACCAAACAGCACTGATTAACTGACCTAGTTGAATTTTGTCGTAGTCGAGTGGCATCAAGTGAAGTAGATCGTCCGTAAGCTCAGGGTATTTCTCAGATATCTGGTCATAAGTGTCTTCTGCATCAAAAATGGAAATAATTTTATTGAGATCATAGTTCCCTTTTTGCGATTCATCTCTGAGTACATGTTTTATTTCTTTATCGACCCATGCTGAATTCAAAGAATTTTGAGTAAAAAAAAGTAATGCAACATCAGCTTTGTCTAACACATCACGAAAAATGGATTTCCTCAAATTCTTACCAGGAGGAATCTTTTTTTTATCAATCCACACATTGATAAAACACTCTTCTAAGTCTTGAACAATGGGTTCTATATATTCTTTTTTATCTTCAGATGAATGGCTGACAAATACTAATACTGAGTCGCTCATAAACGTAGCTTTCTTCTAAAGAGGTACACTTGTAACGGTACTGATAATGGCAAAATATGTTTGCTAAATCAACACATAACTAGTGGGTGTCCCGAAAGCGTTTTGGTTCGGAACTAATAGCATGAAAATGT
>NZ_CALEMX010000621.1 GCF_937910335.1 uncultured Gimesia sp.
GTGTATGCGTTTGTTATAATGCGTTTTCCACTCGAGTCGTATCATTCTTGACTTTGTAGTCGATCCACGATTGTATAAGATCAATCAAGGTCTGCGATATAAACGCGAAGGTATTACAGGCGTCAATGTAGTAGGAATCGGGTAGCTCACGATCGACTGCGGAGATTTTGATTCCTACTATGTGGTTTTCTCTATCGACGCCATTCAACACACTTGTTGTATGAACTTCCGAAAAGTGGACATAGCCGCAAGCACGTTCGTAAAGATTGCGCGTTCCGGGAACCTGTTTCTCAAATTCCTTGGATAGATGAAAGTCTGTTAATTTGGTTCCGTCGCGGTCGACCATTCGATTGATTTTATCGCCCCTGATTTCGGCCTCGGCGAAAGCGTCCCAATCCTCCACCAGATGAGATGCAAAATGGCGGAGTGCTGTGTCGAGATGGACGCGGAGTAATGCGCCAGCGGAAACCATATTCCTAGCTTCAACAAGCGAGTGAAACGCGGATGAAATTGCAACGGCACGATTCAACGTTGCAATTACGAACTGATCGAAGACATACATGTACCCATCAGCTGACTGCATCAATTCAAGTCCGGTATTCAAAATGTCTGCTTCGACCGCCTTTAGGTTTGCCAGAGCAGTGATTACTGCGTCAGAATGCTTATCCATTAATTTGGTTCTCCATCTCTTTGAGTGTGATTAGGAGGACAGCTTCGGACGGAAATGGGTTCGTTATCATATAATAACTTGTAATAGAAATGTGCAATTTTGAATATGGCACCCACATGGGAATCATACCACGCATCTGTAGAAACCAGAATACAAATATACTTCTAGGCTAAGAAAATCCGGTTGTTTGAGTGATTGTTCGCGAAACGATGACTTTTGTTGACAGAATCCGCACTTTTGTCCGGTCGTTTTCCCGGAACGACAATCCAAGGTGCAGTCCAAGAAAACGTACTTGCCACGCTACGCATCTTTTTACTGGCGGTTGCGATTGCCTCATCAATTTGCAACGCTCAGCTCCTGACCCATGATGGTTAGTCATGTACGCACACTGAAACGTTGGGCAGACGTGTCTCAGATGCAAAACAAAAGGTTGCAGGTGGCTAGTTAGAGAAGCAAGATTTCTCCCCTACTTGACTTGGCACAACATTTGTTGCCTGCAATAATACCTGTAATTAACATTTGTTTATCGATAGGTTCTGAAAAATGGCCAAAGTCACCACTACTGATTGGAAATCAAACTCAGACAACATTGAATTCGTGGAGCTTGTCGAACGCCTCTCTAACTTGGAACTTTCACAACGAGATGTAGCCGGGATTTTGGACGTTTCACAAGGTCAAGTAAATCGGGTACGGAAGGGGCAACAGCACGCATCGGTTACGCATCTTCGGACGCTGCGAAAGGAAGTTCGGCGTCTCACTGAGGAGAGATCCTCTGAGCCAGTTTTTGCTCCGCAAGGGCTTGGGCATTCAACATTCGAGTTAAATCAAGCCATTTTGCGTAGCCTTTCAGCAGTTGACGCAGTAAATGCACTCAGGAATTTGCTTTGGGCGAGGGCCGCCGCGCGCGGGATGCCAACAACCCGCGTGAGCATCACTTCAGATGTTTATACAGCTGATGGCGGGGTCGACGCATCGATACTGGACGGTGAGGAACCTCTTAACGAGGACGAATTGCTAACAGCTGGAACACGATTTCAAATCAAAACTGGCGATTTTGCCCCTTGGCGGAAAAGCGAAGTCCAAAGAGAGCTGTTTGGTCAAGGCGAGCAGCCAGCATTCGAAAACCTTGGTTCAGAAATCCAACAGACGCTACAGGAGGGTAAGCGATTCGTTCTCGTTAGTTTTGGCGTCGACCCGATCGATCGTGACCTTCGGAAGGCTCGCAAGAATTTTGAACATTTTTTTGGTTTATGCGGCTACTCCAAAGCTGTGGTTGAAGTGTGGGGACAAACACAGCTAATCGGTCTCTTTCGGTCATACCCTTCACTTTGTCTGCAGCTTCACGGTCACGATCACCAAAATTTTCGTTCTCGCGACTCGTGGTTGCTGGATGATGACATGCAGCCACGCGAACATTATAGCACAGAGCAACAGAAACTGATTGACAATCTTCGAAACGCGTTGCGCACTGGAGAATTGGTGCATGTGAGACTGATTGGTGAGCCAGGTGTTGGAAAGACGCGTCTAGCGCTCGAGTTGACCAAGGTGGAAGATTTGGCGCCGGTCACGCTCTATGTAAGGGACGGACAAACTATTCTGCAAAGTTCATTTATCAACGAATTGGTGCAGACCGACGATAGACGGTTCGTGTTCTTCATAATTGACGAGTGTTCTCAAAAAGACCTTGCCGACATTTGGAACATCTTGAAACCGAGGTCGGATCGCATTCGAATCATTACGATTGACCACGGTCCCGACAGTACAGTAGATGACAAAACTCGTGTTGTCACGGTCGAGCCGACCGGACTGGATCAAATCGTTTCGATCTTGAAAGACCACAACGTCAGCGAGAACGATGCGAAACGATGGGCTGAGTATTGTGAGGGTTGCCCGCGTGTTGCTCACGTGATCGGTACGAACCTCGATGCAAACCGGTCTAATTTACTGGCTGCGCCAACAACTTCAGAAGTCTGGCGGAGATTTGTCGACGGTCGTGATTCACCTGATTCGGAAGCTGTGCAATTGCGAAGAATTGTGCTCCACTACATTTCGCTTTTTGAACGGTTTGGCTTTGAAGATCCCGTAGGGGATGAGGCGGACTTCATCCAGACGCTGGCCGCAAGATGTGATCAGCGGATTACAGGCCCAAAGTTCAGAGCGATTGTCCGCGAACTGCAATCGCGTCGAATAATCCAAGGCGTAACGACACTCTACATAACTCCGCGGCTGCTGCACATAAATCTCTACCGCGAGTTTTGGCAACTTTATGGCACTAATTTCGACATCGCAACGACGCTACAGGAAATGCCTCAGCAAATGTGGGACTGGTTCGTGCAGATGCTACGCTACGCCCACGAATGCGCCCCAGCCGAAAAGGCAATCGACAAATTGCTGGGGCACAACGGCATTTTCAAAAGTGACGAATTTCCGGACACTCATCACAATGGGCGGATGATTGCCGCGCTCGCAGAAACATGTCCGAAACAGACGCTTCGTTGCTTGAGACGAACGATCGGAGAAATGGACGTTGCAGCCCTTCAACAAGTCACTGAATCGCGTCAGTGGCTTGTTTGGGCACTCGAAAAACTTGCGGTGTGGGAGGACTGCTTTGCGAACGCTACCGAATTGCTACTCGTTCTAGCCGAAGCAGAGAACGTCAACAACTCAAACGAGGCAACCAGTACATTCACCTCACTCTTCAGTTTGATCCCTGGTTGGGCGGCAACTCAAGCAAGCCCTGGCGTGAGGATCAACGTATTGGTTTCGGCGTTGGATTCAGATTCGGCTAAAATACGGAAACTTGGACTGATAGCGTGTTCCAATGCTCTTTCAACTGAGCCAGGTTTCAGAACGGTCGGGCCAGAGCATCAGGGGCTTAAGCCAACTATTTTGTTTTGGGTACCGCAAACCTACGGAGAACGATGGGATGCTTACCGCGAAGTGTGGCAGCTTTTGGTGGACCGACTCAAAATATGGGAGGGCGAAGATCGAAGACTGCTTATTACCAGCATCCTCAAAGCAGCGTGGTCTGTGCTACACATCAAAGTGCTCACGGACTCAGTGGTGGAGACACTGGAATCTATTGCCCTCGATGAACAAACCGATGTAAAGGCACTGGTCGAGTTCACAAAACGACAGCTTCGTCATGGAGAAAGCAAACTCCCGGAAAACACGAAGAGATTACTTAAGTCGATTTGCGATCGACTTGACGGCCACGACTTCGCTTCGACGCTTCGGCGTTTCGTGAAGCACACAACTTGGGAAGACTATCACGACGACGAACTGAATGAAACGAAGCTCGTCGATAGGAAGCTCGATGAATTAGCGGAGTCCGTTCGAAACGATCCGGACCTTCTGGTCTCTGAACTTCCTTGGCTTGTCTGTGAAGATTCGAGCCCGGCATATTGCTTCGCGTTTAATATTAGTAAAGACGATTCGAACCGCTTATGGTTGCCCAAGATTCGGGAACAGTACGCCACGCTCAAAGACGCTTCAGCCACGTCGTTCCTGAGTGGGTACCTTCGAGCCATTTTTATCGAGGATGAGCAAGAGTGGGAGTCTGTGATGCTTGATTTGGCCGACGACTCGGCCACTGCTGATCGGTTCTCAGATTTCGTGGTGAGTTCGGGTATGACCAACGCCATTACAAGACGAGTCATCGACCAATGTCGGAGCGGATTACAAAGCAAGGAGCGACTGAAGCGATGGTGGTCCGATCGTCAATTGCAGCAGCTTGATGAAGAAGTTGTTAAGGAACTGGTCAGCCTACAGCTTGAAGATGGCATTGGCACTTTGTGGAGTAGCGCCGTGCAAATGTGCCATTCGTTCTACATAGTGAAAGACGATGTGAAGTCATTGCCGGAAGACTTGGTATTCGACTTGTTGACGGCGGATGCGATGGCAGACGAACGAGTCGTCCATTCGGCAAGTTACTACTGGTCAGGGTTGGCGAAGGCGTTCATTAATCAGTTCCCGCATCGCGAGTGGGACCTGTTTGGCAAAGTGATCCGAATTTCCATACTTAGATGGTCGGTGCTTGAAGACTTAGATGCGAACAAAGAGGCAATCCTTACTTCTTTGCTTCGCAAGAATCCGGAAACAGCATGGGCGTGCATCGCAGACGCCTACCGTGAGGCTCGTGAACGCGGAGAATGGCTGTCTCAGAACTGGTTGACAAAAAGAGAGCATCATGGTTTCGAGGATGACAGTCCAGGACCAATCCAGTTTGTTCCGGCGAATGTTCTTTTCGATTGGGTTGACGAAGATGTCGATGAAAATGGCTATTGGTTGACTGGCGTTTTGCCGAAGACACTAAACAATACGAATGCTGGCCGACTAACTCGTGACTTTGTCGCAAAATATGGCAAAAACGAAAGTCTTCGGAGTGGTTTATATGCCCGCTTTGGTTCTCGCAGTTGGTGTGGCAATGCCAGCGACCACTACCGCAATCTCCGTACCCAGGCGCGGGGGTGGCTGATCGATGAAAAGAACAGCACAGTGATCCGTTGGATCGAAGACTACATTGAAGGATTAAATTACGACATCGAACGCGCGGAAATTGAAGAAGAACGACGATGTTAGATGAGAAGGAAAGGAGACTGTTACGCTTCTTTGTTCTTCTCATTGTTTTTCGCTTGTGCGATCAGGTGGTCGTGGCGAGGCCGTGACTTTGGGGCGAAGACGGATCCTTCGCAACGAAGGTCGGTTAGCACGCCGTGTTGGGACGAAAATGTTCAGAGTTTGGGCGGGATCGAAAGGGAATCGTACTTTGACGCGACAACGACAAGACTACCTCACGGAAGCAAAAGACTGGCTCAATCGCCTTCAACTGTCAATTACCAGCGACATCACGCTTCGACATCAAGATTCCCATATCGAACTCGAAACCTTCTTCCGCGATTTACTGAACCTTGTATTCGATTGGAAACTTGTCAACGCGAATACGCTCTTTGGAAAGAATCAGGATACATTCGATCTGTCGGACGAGGATAATTCATTGGCCGTCCAAGTGACAGTAACCACAAGCGCCAAGAAGATCAGAAAAACGCTTGGGAGTTTCATTGGCACACACGATGCGGTCTATAAACGACTGATCTTCGTGTACCCCAATATCACGTTCCCTGCGAGCCGAGCCGAATTCACCGAAGATTTGAAGGGATTCGACTTTGACGCTAAACGTGATCGACTAGGATTCGGTTCGATCCTGAAAGAAGCACAGGATTTCCCAATCGAAAAGCTGGAACGCCTGATCCAGTTACTTAGGAAGGAGCTTCGCCCCCTTCGTGATCAGCTTGGCTTTGAGGAAACCGTTCCTGGCACTGATCTCCGCACGGCGTACGCAAAATGGATGCATCAGACATCGTCAACATTCTTCGTACCCGGCCTAAGCGTCACGATGTCAATCGAGGATGCGTGGGTCCGACTGAAGGTAATGAAAGACGATAAGTCGATTGTCGGTACGAAATCATCATTGGACGAACAGTTTCGAGAATACCTTGAGTTTGGACAGAGACCTCGCACCGCAGACAGTGATTCAACCTTCGCTTCGGATTCCGTACCGCTCACCCATCCTCATACCGTCCTAGTCGGCGGTCCCGGCGATGGCAAGTCAACGATGTTGAGGAGGTTTGCATGGAAGTTGTCCCACGAGCCGATAATCGTAGTCCGGGTACGCTTACCGATCGTGTTGCGAAACATGCTCTCCGGTCGGTCGTTTGACGAAGCGGTAAGGATAGTCGGATTTGATGGAAGTGGGATCGGGGACGCTGACGCCGCTATATTGCTGAACTCGGCGGACTTTCTTCTCTGCGACGGGCTTGACGAATGCGACCTAGAGCGTGCGCAAGTAGCCGAACAGATCATCCGGTGGAGTATAGGACACAGCAATTGTCGTATCTGTGTCACAACGCGACCCGTTGGTCACGAAGCAGAGTTCTTACCAGGGTTTACGCATTTCGCACTTCAGCCACCAGACGAGTACCAAGTTCAAGAGCTTTCTCGAAAACTTTTCAAAAAAGCCAGCACGGACGATAGCTATCTTCTGAAGTGTGAGAATTTTCTTCAAAGCATCGAACCGAAGAATGAAGTAGCTCACATCCGGAGGCTGGCCTCGCGCAATCCGCTGCTCTTGGGATTCCTGATTCGCTTGAGTCTCGATGAGATCGAAATCGGTAAGACGAGAAGTGAGTTGTATGCTCACATCTTTGGCATGCTTGCGCGGACAAAGCCAAACGATCGGGAAACCATCGACGTCAACCTGCGTATTACTTCAGAAGTCGCAAATGCTTTGGCATGGAAGCAAACACTGACCCCGTTCTGTTCGAGTGATGAAACATTGAGGTTTGTGTCTGAGCATCTACGTACTCAATTCGATCTCGATATATTGAGCGCAGACGAAGCTGCAAAATCGGGTCTGAAATTTTGGGAAGATCGGCGTTTAGTAGAGACCCTGTCAGTTGGAAATGATTCGAAGACTTTCTTTATCCATCTCTCGTTACAAGAGTTCGCAGCAGCAAGGTATGTCAAGGATCTTGAAGACTCAGAATTCGTTGACTGGATTCGGCACGCAAGGCGAAAGTCTGCTTGGAAACAAGTTATTCTACTGCTCTGCGGCATCGACGATGATGCACGGACAACCTCAGCACTGCTTGACCTTGACGACCCTCGCGATCCGGTGTCCCGTGAAGCTCTGCTCGGCGCGGAAGCCGTGTTTGAACGCGAACCACCCGACTTGACAGTTCTCCCGCGACTTTTGCAGTCACTCGCGACGCGATTCGATTCTGACATTCCATTGGTCAGTATCGAAGCTACACAACAACTTGCACGATTCGCACCATACGTGAAACCAGAAATCCTGAAGATTTCGCGGGCGGAAACCAAGAAGAAGACGTGGATGGACCTTGGATCATTTCTGCTGCGTTTGCTTACAGACGATACTAACGAAGTCGTTGAAGAGTTCAAGGAGTGGTTTAAGAATTATCAGCCCATACTCGTTCACCTTCCTAAGATTGTCTTACGCGACGATGCGCAAAACATTCCTGAAGAGGGGCGGGAGCTTCAGAATCAGATTATCGAATGCGGGCTTGATCGTATTTTCGAGTCTCATAATACCAACGACATATCGAAGTACTTTCGCGGAGTCGGAGAGCTTGGGAACGTGTCTAAGAACGTCGTCTCCAATCTGCAGAAAAGATTGACTGATATGGGGTTGGAAGACGTCGCGACGGCACTTTGGCCTCCTAACTTTGACTACTCTCGAGTTCTTGCGATGCAGCGGGGATTTAAACGGTGGGACCAAGGGAGAAATGTCCTCCTCAAATTGGTAGTTCGTGCAGCGGAAACAATAACCGTACCGATTGGGGAACCGCCGTATCTCAATTTGTCAATACTGTGGTCCGCCTTGGTAGCTGAGGAGTCTCCCGCCCAGTGGATCACTACACTCTTGGATATAGAACCGGATAGCGATTTGGTTGGTCCCGTGGTAATTCGCGCTCTGGCATCTGCCTTAGATCTGGATATTTCTAAGGTTGGAGCTGAAGCACAGTCGGTTTTGGATCGATGTGACGAACCGAATATTTGGTTTGGTGACCTAGTCGAACACGCCTCAGTTGATCCAGACTGGTCAAAGCTAACTCCTCATGACTTTGAACCGAAAACAATAGCGGAGGGAATCCTGCATCCTGCTCCTTACATTGGGTTAACGGCCGCACACGCCATCTCGTCTGGATTTGGCAAAGCTGAAGCTGCAAATGTAATTCCTCGGGCTTTGGAGTCAAGCAATGAGCACGCGATCTGGTACGCAGTCTCTTTGGCCGAATTTTGCCTTGGATATGACGCATTCGAGCTTTTGCTTTCGCGACTCGATCGGCCGATTTCCGCTCACCACAAATGTCTTTTCCGTGATATTGCGAGACTCTGCGGAGAAAAACGCCGACACGATGCAGTCGGCTGTTTTTTCGCGTGGCTAGTCGTCGATAATCCTGAGTTGACCACAGGCATCGCTGAGTACCTATCTGAGTTTGATCCACCATTGGACGCGGATGTTGTCGAAGAATTGAGAAAGATGTATGTTTACTGGACAGACCGTGGGACAAAGTGCGAGAAGCACAATACGGTAGTAAAAGGCAGTTCGTGCCCAGAGTGCAGTATAGTTCCCCCCAGCCCAAGGTTAGCTCTCCTGAAGGAGCTAAATCGCTTAGGTGCTGTTTCATTTAAAGAACTCGTCGAGTTGTGCGGCGATCCGAGACACGATGTCTCAGATTTGGCAAAAAGCATTATCATCGAAGGTGCGGCATCTAACACAGACACATTTTCTGATGTCCTCGATCTAGTAGAGTCAGGCCAACTGTCTCCGAGAATCCTGGATAAGCTTTTGAAGTTGCCGATCCAACGAGACAGCCCGATAGCACAAAAGGCTAAACGGCTACTCGATGCACCGGATCTGAAATTGCGTCTAGCAATACTGGGGCAATTAACGGGAGATTGGATCGACCGAGAACAAGCCATCGCGTATTTGCGATCTGGAATTGAAGGCCCAGAACCAGTGATCCGGACCCTGGCGACGCGTATTCTGCGCCTTCTTGAGTGACGCCTGCTGGAACCATATCTCGCAGCCGAACTACCATTCTCGGATTGGAATCTACCGCGTCAATAACTTCATAAATCCCAACAAGTTTAGGCGGTTTGACAAACATACCAAGTCACTTTGGAGGGCGTGACCTGAGTCGCAAGCGATATTCTCTCGAGTTCCCAAGTCGACAACACCACAGCATCAAATCCGCAGAAGAAGAGCGAGCCAGAAAAACGTTGATTTTCGCGGAAAATGTAACGCAATCAGGCATGCCCACAAAAACAGCAGCAGTATTTCCTATAAACTCATCAGCGAAAACAAAATACGGGATTGCCGTAAAATCAGAGGTTTATGATACAAGGGGCGGAATAATCGTCATATTCCAATCTTTTGTGGTCACGGACTCCGGTTGTTGATTGCGGAACTGATCATTGCGTCGTAGCCAGAGAAGTGCGGTTGTCCGATCCTCTCTGCACGCGAAATGCGTGGTACTTGATACGGTACATGTATTTGTATCTTCTGCAAATTTCACGGAAGCCAGGCAACAACAAAATATCGAAGTTGGACTCCATATTAATAGTGAATGGCTAGCCGAACGATTAGTTAATCACTTCTGACATCGTAAATG
>NZ_CALEMX010000622.1 GCF_937910335.1 uncultured Gimesia sp.
TGGCGCAAATCGCATGCCAAAGCGAAGGAAGTCATCTGGGAAATGCGGGATCAAAGTATCAATGGTTATAATATCCCTGCTGTGACAGCACTCTCCAACGGCAACTATGTGGTGAGCAGCATTTATTGGGATAAAGGCATGCTAGCTGACGTAGGAGCGGTGACGTTCGGAGATGGGAACACGGGTGTGACTGGGTTTATCTCGTCGGCCAATAGTCTCGTCGGGTCATCCGAATTAGACCAAGTGGGTTACAATTATTCCGGCCTCTTTGGTGTGACCGCGCTCACGAACGGCAACTACGTGGTAAGCAGTCCTAGCTGGGATAGCGGCACGTCAACTGACGCGGGGGCGGCGACGTTTGGAGATGGGACGACGGGTGTGACTGGGTTTATCTCGTCTGCCAACAGTCTCGTTGGGTCAACCGAATATGACCAAGTGGGTTACAGTGGTGTGGCAGCGCTCTCCACCGGCAACTACGTCGTGGCCAGTTCTAACTGGAAGAACGCCAAAGGGGCAGCGACGTTCGGAGATGGGATGACGGGTGTGACTGGTGTGATTTCGTTGGCCAACAGTCTCATTGGGGCAACCGAGTATGACAATGTGGGTATTGGTGGTGTGACCGCTCTCACGAATGGCAATTATGTAGTGAGCAGTCCTAACTGGAGCAGCAGCACGGCAACTTACGCAGGGGCGGTGACGTTCGGAAATGGGACCATGGGCATAAACGGTGTTGTATCAGTGGCCAACAGTCTCATCGGGTCATCCGATAATGACCAAGTAGGTTATAACGTTCTAGGTATCGATGGTCCAATCTCTGCTGTGACAGCACTCTCCAACGGCAACTATCTGGTGAGCAGCGTTTTCTGGGGCAACGGGGCAGGGGCGGTGACGTTCGGAAGTGGGACGACGGGCGTGACTGGTCATCTCACATCGAATCACAGCGCGACTGGATTGTCGAACGCATTTTCTACACCTGAGATCGTGCAGGATGTGATTAACAACACATTTTATATCAGCTTCCAGGGGAGGGTCTGGGTTGGTTCACGGAGTGATGGTTTCCCTGCCGTCATCCTGGATGCGATCAGTGATGTCATTCTCAAAGAGAATGCTTCCGAGCAAACCGTCAATCTTGAGGGAATTCTCGCTAGTGGCTTCGTGGCGAACTCACTGCGTGTGACAGCCACGAGTAATAATACGGGTCTGATCCCCGATCCGGTTGTGACCTATACGTCTCCCGCTAGCATCGGCAGTCTGGCATTTACTCCCGAGGCAAATCAGGTTGGTACTGCCACCATCACGGTGACCGTGGAAGACGGTGGCCTCGACGGGGAACTCAGTACAACAGAGGACAACGGTACGTTTCAGCGTACGTTCGATGTGGTTGTACTCAGTTATCTGGTATTTACCGATTTGCGAGTGGTCAATACTCCTACAGTCGTACCAGCAAATGGTGAGGTATCAGAACTACCAGAGAATCAGGATTGGGTAAATGAGTGGTCCTCTTACTGGATCGAGATTTGGGTTTCGACTCAGGAGCTGGATAGTCAGGGGATTGCCAAAGTTACTTTGGACCTGGGCTATCAGACAGATTATACCTCGGCGACAGAGATTGATTTCGGCCCCGCGTTCACGCAGAATCAGTCGGGTACCATTAATGATATAACTGGAGTGGTTTCGAGCCTGTCTGCGGAAACAACCATTGTTGATCTGGGAATCAACAGTCAAGTGTTGTTTGCTCGGATCAAATATGAATCACTGGTTGATGACCAGGTTCCTCTCGATCTCGTTGGCCAGAGCATCGGTTTGAACGATCTGGAATTCCAGATTCTCTCACCATTCATTGACTTGGGGAATGTCCTGAATGTGACCCCCTATATAGTTCCCCATGTCGGTTCATTCATCTGGGCGAATCCATTTGATCTGAATGATAATGACATTGTTGATTTCCGCGACCTGATCCTGTTTGCCGCCGTTTATAGCGAAATCCCCAGTGAGTCGAGTAATGATTACGCCTGGTTCAGTGATTACGATCAAAATGACCAAGTCAATTTTAGAGATCTGATCTTTTTTGCCAGCAATTACAGAAAAAGTAAAGCGTTTGATTCAGATATCAATTTTCCTGATGTCTGGGATGATTCGCTGCGTGTCTCATTAGAACCTCAGTCGAAAATAAAAACAGCCAGCCTGACACAGGCGGAAGCGGATCAGGTTTTAGAGAAAGCCATCGAACAGGTCAGTGAGCAACTCACTCCCAAGATGAGCCAGGCGTTGTCAGGCGTTGAAGTCAAAGTGGTTGACCTGTCGGGTGGCACACTCGGGCGGGCTGTTCCGGGAACGATTTATCTCGATGTGAATGCCGCCGGTTACGGTTGGTTCGTTGATTCTACCCCACTGGATCACAGCGAATTTGCAGTCGATAGCCAGCTCTCCCTGATTGCTTTACCGGATAGCGCTGCGGCGGGTCGCGTTGATCTCTGGACCGTGATTCTGCACGAACTCGGTCATCTGGTGGGTTACGAACATGAATCTGAGGGGCTCATGGAAGAAACGTTGGCCCCGGGAGTTCGTAAGCTGGCCGAGTGGAACGAAGATTCCGATCTGTTTTTCGCTTCCGTGCAGGAAGAAGCAGAATTGTTGCCGTTTCAGGTTTGATCACATTGACGCGCCCCCTTCGTCGCCGGAACCGTTTTTATCATTTTCGAGGCCGAGTTATGAGGCGCGCTGTGCTGTCTGCTCTGGTCATGAGTGGTAGATATTCCTTTGTGGGTGGTTGATTGTGATCGGGTAGAATCTGACTTTGCAGGTGGGTTAGGCGCATGTCATTGTCAACCGTTATTTTTCTATCACGAAAATCACGAAACGTTTCTGTTGCTTTGTAACGGTTACATTTCTATTGCTGATGAAACTTTCGCTTTTGATTTATTGATTTCTCTGGCAGTTTCCTGCTCGCTTTATTCGGGCTTACCCATGGTGTGGAATGTCTGATAGGAAATTGATTCTTTTACTCTGGCGGGCGGACACTGGGGCCTCCCCTACTTTAACTATAGGCTGGTGCTATATGAGTTTGTTGCGTGTGGCGTGGCTGAGTTTACCTATTTTACCAAGTCGGTGAAATGGTCAAGAGCCATACAGTCTATGGCCGATATAAAGAGAATGGTCGATACCAGTTTTTAGCGATTTTTTTGGGTAGCGACTTTGATTCCCTTCTTCCAGCAATTCAGGGACGAAGCTCGGGCTTGTAGTTTAAAAAAGAGTTTTACTCCTCGAAGGAACGAGAGATGAGTTGGCTTAAGTCTCTAAATATCAAACGCTTTCTGAAAATACCGGGAGGGGATTCCGCAGAGGCAAAGTATCGATTCTCTTTGAGGATTCCCTGGAATCAGACGACGAAAGTGATGACCGGTCTCCTGGCGAGCGTTTTATCGATGATGGCGCTGATCACTTTTTTCGGTTCTTTGGAGCCTTCCGAGTCGATCAATGCTTCCCTGTCAGAAGGAACGGATCTGGGATTCGAATTGGGTGAGAGCGATGAACTTTCACTTGAATTTGGTCTGGATGCCAGTCTTCCGACACGAGAGTCTGAATCTGGTAATGAATCGAATCCAGCAACATCAGCGATCAAAGCGGTGTCTGTTCAACGGGTAGCGGGAACGGGTCAAAATGATGCGAACGTGTATCACGCAGTGGGGCAAGAGTTTGAGGGCCAGAAATCTGAGAGGCAAGTCAAACAGATTGCCGGTGAACGGCCCGTTTATATTAACAGTTCGAGATCAGTGGGTAATTCGAGCAGTTCAAGAGATTCAGGGGCCGTCTGGCTGACTGGAGAAATCGAAGAAACAGACGATCTGCCCGTGAATGGCTCGGCTCGTCGAGTGCGAAAATATTAACAAAGCGTTTCCTTCTGGAACTTATCAGCGAAATCAATTCCCGGGAATCAGAGTTTATGTATCAGAGTTACTGGAATTTACAGAGTGGTCCTTTTGAAGAAAAAATGGATGCCACTTTTTTTTACGAAAGCCATCCTCATCAGGCGGGATTGCTGAAGCTTCAGTATCTAATTGAGAACAGTAAGGGAGCGGGTCTGCTTGTCGGTGGATCCGGGATCGGTAAGTCTTATTTGTGTCATGTACTGAAGAGTCAGTTGGCAGAGATTTATCAACCTTTCGTACATCTGGTATTTCCTCAGTTATCACCGGTTGAACTGATTTCGTATCTCGCCGTGGAATTGGGTGCAGAGGAAGCGGGTATCGAACCGGTCGTGTCGGGCAAAGATCGTATTGTCCGGGCATTACATCGGCAGCTGCTGTTACATTGCGAGCAGGGTCATAAGCCTGTGATCGTGATTGATGAAGCCCATTTGATTGTGGATCAGCGGATTTTTGAAACGCTGCATCAACTTTTGAATTTTCAACAGACATCCGAGATCGATTTTACTTTGCTGTTAGCGGGCGATCAGCTTTTACTGAGCCATCTGCAGCGGTCTGCTCAAATTGATGACCGCATTGCCGTACGTTGTCTGCTGAAACCGTTATCTCTGGAAGATACCCGGAGCTACGTGGAGCATCGGTTGGAAGTGGCGGGTCGCAACGAGCCGGTTTTTGAAGAGGGTGCCTTCGAAACGCTGTACGAGTTGACTCAGGGAAATCCTCGTAAGATTAACCGTCTTTGCGATCTGGGTTTACTGGTTGGCTATGCAGACGAACTTTCTTTGATTACCTCCGATGTACTGGAGGCAGTGGCCGAAGAGCTGGTGACTTCGATTGCCGACTGAGCCGTTCTGCTCAATTCACTTCGACAGAATTTTTATTCAACCTCATCGGGCAGG
>NZ_CALEMX010000623.1 GCF_937910335.1 uncultured Gimesia sp.
TAGAAAACACGTCCATACTTAATTCCTTGATTTCAAGGAATTATTAGAGGAACCCATTAGAGATTGAAGAAAAAATTGAGCACGATTCATTATCTCATACGACTCCTGCAGTGGAGAATTTACTGTATGGTGCTTTCGATGCCGTTTTTGCCAGTGTGGGTCCTCCGCATGGTTCACCCCGTTATGGCGATGTGATCATTCGTCTGAAAGATTCTGTGCGGGAACAAGCCTGGGCGACTCCTTTTAGTGGCATGCATTTTATGTATGCGATTCGTCATAAAGATGCACGCAAAATGCAAGACATTCTGGCTGATGGAAAGACGCTGCCAAAATCACCATTTAATCCTCTCCATCTGGGATTTGATGACCGACTACATTTTTCGCACTATGTTGTAACAGAAAAGTATTGGAACAAAATGCTGGCCTATCAGGCGATTTTGTTGCATCGTAATCTGGACCATTCTCCTGCCAGCAAAAAAGTCAGGCAGCGATTTACGGATTTACTTACAGAGAAAGATCAGCAGAAGTTCTGGAATCTCTTTATTCCACCTCGTCAAAAAAATGAAACTCCGGAGCAGAAGTTGGAAAACATTCCTTTCGGCTATCTTGAAGGAAAGTTTGACAATCAACTTTCGATCAAGTTTTTTAGTTCCATCGAAGTTCCTTCTGAAAAACTATTGGAAGTTCGATCCTGGCCTGAAGCCCAGCCTTATCTGCACTTGATTCGTGTCAAAGCCACTGGGCTACCCTAAGTGAATCACAAAGTGGAAATGGTAATCGAGTAAGCAGATGACTGTTATCTAATTTGCGTGTTTATTTTTCGATCATAATTTCAATACCAGACAAGAGTGTGCGTCCGGTAATCGAATTCAGGTCGATCTTCAAACTGTTAGAGGCCTGGACTCCCTTGAATTCACGCACGATAGCACGGTTTGAACCAGCGGCTTCTTTGACGACGTCCAGTTCTTTCAGCATTGGTTTGCCCTGTAATAAAACATCGAATACACGCTGTCCTGGACGTTGATCGTCGGGCTCTAGGAAATAGAGGCGGACTGTATAGTTTCTTTGAATTGTCGAGACGGATGAGAGTATGACCTCTAGAGAGGTGGCTCCCTCAACTCCGGAAGCGGCTACCCATTTCATATCGCCTTCCTGAACGAACGCAGAATGCTTGTGGAAGTATCTTAAATCCTTCCCGCTCAATTTGACTGAAACGACTGGAGATGAACCTCCCACATTGGGATAGTCGAGCCAGAGTGTACCGTTCTCTGCCTGTCGGTCTCCCGGGGCGCCCAGGTTGATTCCCAATCTTTGTACCTGATCTTTCTTTGCGTTCATCGCCAGCGCGCTGTAGCTCCAAACTTCGGATTCCGGGACATGCGTGAGCGCCAGTGATGTGAAGAGCGAGTAACCACAACTGCAACCGTGTGCCATGTTTGGTGAGTTGAGTACACCGTTCGCAGGAATCAGACTGTTGCGACAGCCGCTCCGGAAACCTTCCAGTCGCGATGTGTTGGTGCTGTCGATGTCGCAGAATCCGGCGGATGCGGCGCGGAACGTCATCAAGTGTGGGCTGGCGATAGCGTAATTTCAGTGATGACCTGCTTTGGTGAATTCCCAGGGGATTGGTTTTCCCGTAATCGGATTTGTGCGAAGAATCGGTTCACCGGTTTCAAGATCATAAGATTTTCCAGGTCCGCGTTGATCAAGAATACGATCGTTCCAGATGATGATCTTGTCCCACAGATTTTCGGGATGTCCTTTAAATCCCTGGCCTGTTGCATACTTTTTCCAAAGTTCGGACCCATTTTTCCCGCGATAGGCCGAGATGCTATTGCGATTCGTAATGAGTAATACATCCTTCTGGTCGCTGTAGGATAACCAGGAACCAACCACATCGGTCTGTTGTTTCCAAAGCAGCTTTCCCGATTTTACATCGATCGCTTTGATGTATCGTTCTTCCAATGCCTTAGGCACATTGCCACGACGTTTATAATCTTTGTAAAAGTTTTCGAGAGCACCATCAAAAACATAGATACGATCGCCGCTCAATGAGACAACAGGGAAACTTAAGTCGGCTTTGAACGTCCAGGCTACTTTTCCAGTGTGACGATTCAAAGCAACCAGCTCCAAAGGTAGTTTGCCATATTTCTCGCCGATTTTTTTAGAAACACGAAAAGCAGATACCAGCAAGAGATCATCATGAACGCGGATTCGCCCCCATCTATCTTCGGGATTTGGTAATTTCATCTCGGCTAAAGTTTTGCCCGTCGCCGGATTAATTCGCAAGCAAGTATTTTGGCTGGTTACCAGATAGAGGCTGTCTTCGATGGCGATGAAATGATGGCCTACCACTTTACCGTTATAGCCCTGGCCTCGCCGCCCCGGATTGTCTTCCTCTGTTTCAATCAAAGGAATCTGCCATAGAATTCGACCTGTGTAGACATCGACGGCGGTTAATTTACCAGGACCTTGTAGAAACATACGACCTTGAATAACCGCCATGCTCGGGCCCCAGTCGTGACGGTTATAAAATAAATCGCCATGACTTGCCGGTCCACCAAACCAAAGCACGCCGAGCGGCGCTTTAACCAACTCATCACGTGACATCAGTGTGTTGGATGCGTCACCATACTCGTGAGTCCAGTTCGCAGAGCCAGGCAATGCGCCGACTCGAGACAGTAGTGCAAATCCGTCTGCGCGTTTGAGATCTGCCTGTGGAAGCCTCTTGTTTTTGATTGAGTTTGAGAGTGTCTTGTATGAATCATCTGCCAGCTCGAGACATGCCTTTCCGCCATAGGGGCGCAATGATCGATAAATGGTTTCCCAGGCTTTCGGGGAAGCGAAATTTTCGAGTGATGTGATATCTTCCGAAACGATTAACTCAGCCATGTAAGCTGGTAGTTCGAAGGTCAATGGATCTCCCTGATGTACGATCACCCGCGATCCATACACGCCGGCGGCATCCAATTTTACTCTCTGTTGTTCCACTTTAGTCTTATCTGGTTCTACTGCAATTATTGCCAGTTTGGATTGACGGACAAGTTCTTCAATCAATCGGCCGCTGCCAGTTCCCAGTACGAGACAATATCCGTTATTTGCTTTTGTGAGTTCCAGTAACTGGCTGGTTTTTTCGGTCCATTCATCCTGCCGGGATGTCAATTCAGTGTTCTTTTCAGAGAGCGAATGTGTCTTGGTTTGTTTGTCTCCATAACAGAGCAAATCTCCCTCCTTTGTGACAACAATCAACTTTCCGTTGGCAGCGATCATCGTTGCCGGGCTGCCTTTGATCGTTTGGCTCCAGCTTACCGTTGCGGTTTTTCCATCTTCAGAAAGTTCTAATGCAAAGATTTTATCGGCTTGATGGCCGTAGAGTCGATTGTCGGCTTTTAGATCAAGCTGAGCCGGATGCGTTTTGATCCATTCAGGGTATTGTTCTTTCGGAATAGCATGTAATTTCTGTAGAGGTAGATTCCAAATTTGATTCAGTACCGTATTGGTGACTTCCTTTCCCCGACGATCTTTTGATTTGACGATTTTCGGGTTTTTCAGATCGTAGGCAACGACATTACCGCCCGTACCGAAGAAAACAAGCTCGTCCGTCAAGACCGGATGACGAGCCGCGACCTTGTATTCTTTTTTGGCGTCCATTTGGAAAGTCGACCCACCATGAAAGATGTACGGTCCGATTGATGAGACGTGGTAGTTGGTAGCTCGATTTCCATAGCTATGTGAAATGAATTTATTTGTTTTCAGATCAAGGCAGGCAGCGATCGAGCGACCACAGGGAATCAGCAATCGATTGTCGTTTTTGACAAGGTATCCTTGTGGAGTGATATCTTTCAGCGTTTTGATTTCGTATTTAGGTGGCGTCAGCGCTTTACCCGTTTGTGCATCTAAGGTGTAGAGAAAGGTCCCTTCAAAGGGCCAGACGCCACAGGTGAAATAGATTTTGCCTTCTGATAATACCGCTCCACCTCGGATCGGCCAGACGGAAGAAAGTCGCCCGTTTGCCAGGGCTTTTCTACCATTGGGAGCTGCTCGAAATTTCCACTTTAATTTACCATCGTCTGAATTCAGGCAGTAGAAATGACCATCGTCGGCTGCAAAGTACACATTGTTTTCGAAAATAATGGGGGCAAAGCGTACAGGGCCGTTTGCATAGAATCTCCACTTTTGCGCACCAGTGGAAAGGTCGATGGCTGTAACGGAATCATTGCGGGATGAGCCAACAAATAATGTCTGCCCAACGACAACTGGCTCATAGTGTGCGTCAAATTGAATTCGTGGATCTTCTGGCCAGGCTGGAGTGAGTGGCCCGAGTTGTCGAGACCATTGCAAATTCAATGAATTTGCGAGTTGCTCGGAAGTGACAGCGGTCCGCTGGGCATTGTTTCGCCATGTCGGCCAGTCCTCAGCCATTGTTGGCGACGAGATGCACAATCCACCGAGAAAGCAGAAACCAATAGTACCAGCTAAACTCGCGACTTTAGAAAACATGCACAATCTCCTGGCAATGTGATTAGAGGTCAGTCGTATTATTACTGTCAATGATATCACTGTGCGAAGCGTTAATTCAATTCAATGAACGTCTAACACAAGGCCTGATAATGAATTGACAACCAGAAATCTTACTAATTTAGACTAGCTGAATGATCCTCTTTTTAACAGGGATGTGTGCAATTCAGTTTTTCAGTTACACAAATTATCGAACCATCAACTTCAGAACTCCGGCTGGCCACTAAATGATTAACTGATGATATCGTGAATGACTTCACCGTAATCCCGGTCGATACGCTGTCTGCCGGGATAGTTGAGGCGCGTGGTGTCGAGTCCCATCTGATGCAAGACCGTCGCGTGCAGATCGGTTACGTAGTGTCGGTTTTCGACAGCATGGAATCCAAGTTCATCAGTTGACCCGTGGATATGGCCTCCCTTGATGCCGCCTCCAGCCATGGCAACGCTGAAACCGTGCGGGTGATGGTCACGTCCGGTGGCCTGGACAGAGCTGTCACCTTTGCGAAGTTCGGCCCCGGGAGTCCTTCCGAATTCCGAGCCAATTACAACCATCGTTTCATCTAGTAAGCCTCGCAGTTTCAAGTCTTTAATCAACCCTGCAATGGGCTGATCCACCTGTTTGGCAAGTTGGGAATGTAATCTTTTGATATTCCTGTGTGAGTCCCATGCGCCTGCGTTTCCGCGATACCCATGAAATAATTGGATAAACCGGACTCCCTGCTCAGTGAGACGTCGTGCGGCCAAGCACTTCTCGCCAAAGCTTTTCGTTATTGAGCCATTCAGACCATAGAGGTCTTGGACATGTTTTGATTCTTCCTGAAATCGCATGACTTCCGGAATGGTTGATTGCATCTGAAATGCGAGTTCGTAAGATTTAATTCGGGCCTGAAGATGTTGATCGTCCGGGTATTGAATTCCCGTTTGTCGATTCAGTCTTCCCAACAGTCCGAACATCTTTTCCTGTTCAACGGGGCTGAGCGTTTCATCCGCTGAGCGGACAAAAGGGAGTGGCTGTTTCCTGTCGACTTTCAATCGAACGCCGGCATGTTCCGGGCCTAAGTAGGCAGATCCGTGAGTCCAGGCTGCGCCACAGCAATCAGCACTGGGGTTGCCTAGAACGACATAGTGCGGCAGATTCTGATTTGCGGAACCGAGTCCATAACTGACCCATGATCCCACTGTGGGAAATGCGCCTTCTGTAATTTTACGGCCAGTATGGTAAGTCAACTGCGCGCCGTGGTTGTTGTCAATCGTCCACATCGAACGGATTAATGAAAGGTCATCGGCGCAGGAACCCAGATTCGGGAACCAGTCACTAATTTCTAATCCACTTTCGCCATGTTTTTTGAATCCTGTTTGCAATGGCATCAACGCTTTAAAGACTTCGCGTTTTTGTTTGGCGGGATCGAGCAAGACTTTGTTGATTTTGTCTTTGTTGAGGACTGCCTCTGCAAAAGGCGTTTCATCAATGGATTTACCAGCGTACTTATTGAGAGCGGGTTTTGGATCAAAGCTTTCCAGGTGACTGAGGCCTCCAATCAGAAAGATCCAGATGACCGATTTCGCCCGCGGAGCTAGATGGCGACCTGAGCCTGCTTCAACTGCCTGCAATTCACCCTCTTGAAACAAAAGAGAAGAAAGGGCCATGCCGGTCATGCCCATGCCTGTCTCGTTCAAAAAAGAGCGGCGGTTCATATTGGGTTGTGATAGCATCTCGATGTCTTTCAAATATTACGCGGCGTCTGATCGTTAACGGATCGTGACGAAATCATTATGGTTGAAAAGAACGGTAATCAATTTCTGAAATTCCATTTGTGTCGGCAGTTTGTTCGGATCACTGGCTGAATCAGCAAGGAAATCGCGGCATAGTTTCTGTTCTTCCCTATCTGGTAAGCGGGACAGAATATGTAGAAATGCTTCTTCGATGAAGGCATCTACCTTGCCTGAAGTCTGTTGATAAATATTTGTTGTCAGGTCTTTACTTGCATTAAACGTTAATTGGCTGTTCGCCAGAGCCAGCGCCTGATGAGGTTGGACACTTGTTTCACGCATATAACATTCTGAAACACTGGGACCATCAAATATCTGCACAAACTCAACTAATTTTTCGTGTGCATGTCTGAGGTAGATGCTCTTGCGACGGGAATCCTGGGCTTTCGTATTGTCGATGTCGGCCCCTCCCAATTGAGAGTCGAGTCGCCCGGGGATAAATAGCAGGTTATCGCGAACGATTTCTCCTTCCATACGACGCGACGGTTTCCTCCATAGAAACTTATTGTCAGGATCAATTTTGAAGTTGTCTTTTGAGCCGGTTCCTGCCATG
>NZ_CALEMX010000624.1 GCF_937910335.1 uncultured Gimesia sp.
GACCGGTATTCCGCCAACCGAAGCGCAGGCACTCAAAAGTCGTGGCGATAAATATCGGGAATATCAGCAAACGACGAGTGCGTTTTTTCCCTGGCCACCGAAAATGAAACAGGTTACGTCATGAAAAAAGAATACCTGACCAATTTTGCGATCGAACTCGTAGAACGAGGCTGGATACCCGATTGGCTAACCCGTAGCGCTATCCGGCGATTGTGTACCCAACGTCTGAATTCTCTGGGTGTGGGAAATGATCATGAGATGGCAAAGCAATTGCAGGCATTCATAGGATCTACCAAACAGGGGCCTATTGCGCTTGTGCCGGAAAAAGCCAACGAACAGCATTATGAAGTCCCTGCAGAATTTTATGAAAAAGTTCTGGGGTATCGCCGGAAATACAGTTGTTGTTACTGGCCGGAGGGTGTGTCCACACTTGATGAAGCGGAAGCAGCCGCTTTGCGTGAGACTTGCGAACACGCGGAACTCAAAGATGGTATGCAGATTCTTGAACTGGGATGCGGCTGGGGTTCATTATCCCTTTGGATTCTTGAGAATTATCCCCAATGTCAACTCACGGCGGTTTCGAATTCTCATTCACAACGTGCGTTCATAGAAAAGCAGGGAGCTGAGCAGGGTGTTTCAGATCGCTTAACTGTGATTACGGCTGATATGAATGACTTCGCTACGTCTTTGAGATTCGATCGCGTTGTATCGGTCGAAATGTTTGAGCATATGCGAAATTATGAAATGCTGCTGAGCCGGATAGCCAACTGGTTAAATGATGATGGGAAATTGTTCGTCCACATTTTCTGTCACCGCCAGTATGTTTATCCTTTCAATGACCAGAGTGCCGACGACTGGATGGCCCGGCATTTTTTCTCGGGTGGCATCATGCCTAGCGATGATCTGTTTTCGCATTTTTACGATGAGATGCGCGTCGAGAAACAGTGGCGCTGGAATGGACGGCATTATCAGCGCACTTCAGAAGCATGGCTGAAGAACCTCGATCAATGTCGAGATGAACTTATGCCAATACTTACTGCTACGTACGGCGAACCACTGGCAAATCGCTGGCTGATGCGTTGGCGATTGTTTTTCCTGGCCGTCGCCGAATTGTTTGGGTATGCGAATGGAGAAGAGTGGTACGTTTCACATTATTTACTGGAGCGCTGTTCCCTTCAAAATCGAGAGAGCAATCAATTCGTTAAGGAAATGGATCTCAGGTTCACCAACAATGCGATCGGGAAATTCGAATAAATACTCAATGGGTCAATACATTGTCAGAGCATTTTTTATCGAATTCTAACCGCAAAATCATTCACTGAACGATCGGCGAGGTCAGTGTTTGCCTCAATGGTTGCAGCGTAACAGCCGGGGATTGACAAGTGCCAGACATGCGTTTACGATTAACTCGATGCAGTGATTAACGTCTGTCGTTGACTAAGCTCTGATATCTTCCTCTTAGTTACATGATCTTGCAATCGCCCTCACATTTCTAACTAAGAGGGTTACATCGTCTTGAACTGATTTCAGATAAGTCAATGTGGTATGAATCAGTTGGTAAGGATCACATGATGACCAGGAAATCGAGTCGAATCTTCGAGATTAACAAATGCCATTCCTGGGTGCTGCTGATCCTGGTCTTTTCAATTGTTCCCCTGCATGCTGCTACTCCCCGTGTTGCTCGCGATTTGCAGGTGTGGTACATATTTGATGCCGAAAAAGGGGATACAATCCAGGATCGTTCTGGTGTCGGGAAACCATTGGATTTAAAGATTGAAAAGCCGTCTGCCGTTCAATGGAAGAAGGATCTGCTCGTAGTCCGTTCTTCCACAAAGATCAGGTCATCTACACCGGCGACGAAACTGATCAACGCGGTCAAACGTTCGGGGAGTATCACGGTAGAAGCCTGGGTGAAGCCGGCTAACGTCGGCCAGAAAGGCCCGGCGCGCATTGTTTCTATTTCATCCAATTCAAGCCAGCGGAATGTAACACTTGGTCAAGATGGTAAAAAATATGAAGTACGATTGCGTACTACAGGTACTAGCACAAACGGGATACCCGCAATCATTTCGCCAAACAACGCAGCAAAAACTGCTTTGACACATATCGTTTATACGCGCGATGTCTCGGGGACGGCGAGATTTTTTGTGAACGGTAAGCAGCAGTCGAGTAAAAAAGTAACTGGGAAACTAAGCAATTGGAGCAAGGACTTTCGATTGCTTCTGGCGAATGAGATGACCGGCGACCGACCCTGGCTGGGAGAGTATCATTTAGTTGCCGTTTACAGTCGCGCTCTCACAGTGAAAGAGATCGCGCAGAATTTCCGGGCGGGAGCGACCTCGAAACTAAGTAAAGAAGAATCTAAAGAATCATTGGCTGCTTCTCGTGCGCGGCATGTGTTTGAAACACAAGTTGCGCCGCTCATTGCACAGAACTGTCTGGACTGTCACGATTCCGCATCGAAGAAGGGGCGTCTGGATTTATCAAGAAAAGTGACGGCACTGGCGGGAGGAGAAAGCGGCAAAGTGATCGTGCCTGGTAAGGCCAGCGAAAGTCTGTTGTGGGATCAGATCGAATCTGGTGATATGCCTCCGAAGGGGGCGTTGACGAATCAGCAGAAAAAGATCCTGAAGGAGTGGATCGACAATGGTGCGGTCTGGTCGATCGATGTGATCGATCCGGCGGTTTATGAACATGACAGTCGCGCAAGCGATGTCTGGGTGCAGCGTTTGACGATTTCTGAATATATCGAAACCGTACGGAGTTCCGTTGGTGTCGACATATCGAAAGAGGCCCGCGAACTGTTGCCCCCGGATCTGCGGGCGGATGGATTCAGTAATACTGCCTATAATCTTAATGTCGACCTCAAGCATGTGGAAATCTATGCCCGTCTGGCAGAGATTATTGTTGATCGTATGGACGTGTTGAAGTTTGCGTCCCGATTTTCCAAGAGTAAAAAACTTTCGACCGATGCTACAATGCGTCAGTTCGTTGCCAGCATGGGAAAATGGCTGTTACGCGGTCCGCTGGATGAGCGTGAAGTTACAATCTATAGCGGCATTGCCACAACCGTTGCCAGCACCGGTGGTGATTATAAAGAAGCCGTGCGTTATCTGATTGAAGCAATGCTGCAATCGCCGCGTTTTATTTATCGTATTGAAAACCAGCGTGGTGATGGAACTGCGTGGCCCGTGGGTGATTTTGAACTCGCGTCGCGGATGAGTTACATCATCTGGGGCGGACCACCTGACCAGGAGTTAAATCGTGCAGCCGAGGCGGGAGAGCTGCATGACGAAAAGGCACTTGAGAAACAACTCCGGCGTATGCTTCAAGATCCACGTGCGGTTGAGCGCTCTTTGCTCTTTATTTCTGAATGGTTGAATCTGGATCGGATGCATAATCTCAGCCCTGATCGCAAACGATTTCCCAAGTGGGATGACGCACTTGCGGATGACATGCGCGAAGAAACGCGTGCCTTTTTTAAAGAGGTTGTCTGGCAGCAGAAACGCCCGCTGGCAGATCTGTTAAATGCACAGGTGACCTACGCGACGCCTCGTCTGGCGGTTCACTATGGTATCAAGCCGAAAGGATCGGGGTTACAGCGGTATGACTTATCGGCTGTTCCCGCACGTGGTGGTCTACTGACGCAGGGGAGCGTGCTCACCGTTGGGGGAGATGATGCCTCGATGGTAACGCGTGGCTTATTTGTTTTGCACGGAATTTTGCGAGGGGCGGTCAAAGATCCACCGCCGGGTCTGGATACAACGCCTGTACCGTCGAAGCCGGGCTTGTCTCAGCGACATATTGCCGAGCAACGGATTGCGAATACCGCCTGCGCGGGATGCCATGTGAAATTTGAACCCTTGGCCTTCGGCTTGGAAAAATTCGATGGTCTGGGCGCGTTTCATAACAAAGACGAACATGGAAATCAATTGCGCGATGATGGAGAGATTCTTTTTCCGGGTGCGGCGAAAGCAATTCCTTACAAGACATCGAGCGAACTTATGAATCTATTGGCTGGCAGTTCGCGAGTTCAGAAATCAATCACCTGGAAGGTGACACAATTTGCGCTGGGTCGTCCGCTTGTGGCGGCAGATGCTCGGGTGATCGACCAAATTCATGAAGCGGCGCGTAAAAACGGCGGAACTTATTCCGATCTGGTGATTGCCATTGTGAAAAGTGATCTGGTACATAAAACGAGAACAGAAGCGAAGTAATCTTGGAGATTCTTAGATGAAAATACATAAAATTCCGCGACGTATGATGCTCAAAAGTCTGGGGACTGCCACCGTTGGGTTGCCACTTCTTGAGGAAATGCTCGTCTCCCGGGTTTCCGCGGCTCCCGCCCAGGCGGTTCCCGTTAGAGCATTCAATGTTTTTTTTGGTCTTGGGATTCCTGCTCCCCTGCAGACCGAGGGCTTCGATGGCGTTCTGGAACCGCTTAAGCCTCTCGGCGATAAGTTGCTGATCATGCGGAATGTGGATCAGGTACGTTGTGATGAAAAGGGAATTAACGCTCACTACGATGGTGCTACAGGTGCCTTTACTGCAGAGCCTCCTGATGGAGAGGCCAAGTCAGGAGGCCCTTCAATTGATCAGGTGGTTCGCAAAGCACATTACCCGAAAGGTTTGCCGAAGGGGATGGTGTCGACACTCGTGGGAGGTACTTTCTTTCGCCGTAGCCGCGTTGGTCGGTACGTTCACAGCTATAACCAGGATGGAACCGTTGCTGCAACGATGCAGGAAAAACCACGTGCTCTTTTTGATCGAGTGTTTGGTTCGATTTCTATGTCAGGCGACAATACTGACGTTCGCCGAAAACGACTCAAACTCAGCGTTTTGGATTCGGTCGTAGACGATTACAAGTTTTATACAGGCGCCAATTCGCCATTAGGTTCTGCTTCGAAAGCACGTGTGGCGGATCATCTTGATCGAATTCGTGAGTTTGAACAGCGTGCCTTTGCGTTAAAACAAAAAGACCCGAACGCACCCAATTTGCCACCCCGCTCGAAAATTCTGCATGGTGGCCCCGCTGATCCGGGTGGGATGGGCGTTGATATTACACTCGAGGAACTGACGACCGAGTGGCGTTTAATGGCCGACCTTTACGCGCTGGCGATTCAAATGGATCGTGTCCGATTCGGGTCCCTGACATTTTTAGCCGCAGGTGAACGCATTCGTTTGAAGGGTGACTACAAATATAACGGTAAGAAGCTCTGGCAGTTTGATGACGCCGGTCAACAGAAGGCTTCAGGTGATAGAGGGTGTAGCCATGAATGGTGGCATAAGTTTGATGAAAAGAAAAAGAACGAAGCATTGCGTGCTCACGCCCATATGAAAATGCGCGAGGTTGCCTACTTCCTGCAACGGCTCAACGATTCTGATTCGAAAGAAGTAAACGGCAAGACGATTCTGGAAAATTCACTGATCACCATTTCCACCGAGTCGGGCGATGGTCGACATAATAATGTAAAACGCGAACTATCGGGCGTTTTCCATGCGATTACCGGAGCCAACGGTCGTTTCAAGACGGGCCAGATTATGGATGTCGGTGCGGAAGGCATCGATGTTTATAATACGATGCTCAAAGGGATGGAAGTTAAAGACCAGCTCGGTCCGGCGAAACGTAAGACGAACGCCGTGGATTCGATTCGCGCGTGAATCAAAGACTCTCTCAGGTTTCGACACTTACGAGTTTGCCGTAGATTGAGTTGAATGTGATCCAGCCAATTAATTCCGCCTCTGTTATTTCCGATCTGATAACGTTTGCCTTGAATGGCTTTGATCAGATGCAGATATTGATTTCCATTGACTTTGCAAAGAACGACATCTCCTTTTTTAAGGTCGTCTTCTTCCACGGGTTCTACTGTGCAGAGTTGGCCTGATTCAATCTTCCCTGTCATGGAATTGCCTCGGGGGCGGAAGGAGACTGTCTCGCCTGCTTTTAGTTTTTCAACGTAGTGGGTTGCCCAGCCGATGGACTTCTCCTGGAAACAGGTAAATGAGATGATGTGTATTTGTGTTTGGGATCAGATTGGTGAAGTAATTGGTCTGCTAAGTCTAATGAATTTATTGCCGGGTAAACCGAGATCAGAAATCAATTCAAAAATTTTAATAATATCGGGTCTTGTCAAGCGATTAAAGTCGAGTTTTACTCTGAGGGAGAGGTGGGACCTTCGCTGAATTCGTTGAGAAAATATGCGGGATTCTAAACTTCGTTCCAGAGTTACTAAAAATATATCTTTTCCGTTGTTAAACCAGAAATCAAATTCATCACCTCTCTGAATCTTTTCCGGAATGAGATGGACCGGTTCGATTTGCAGATTTGCAGCCTTGATTTTACCATTTCCGTAAACGCTATGAAACCCTCTCAGTCGACTTCTTCTATCCCGATATTGATAGCTCATCAAAACTCTTTCAAGCTAAGTGGTGGTGACTTACGAAATGCTACCCAAACAATCTTCGATTAATAAATCGGGTTCACATTTTCAGCGATTTCAACACATCCATCACTCTTGATTTCCAAATTTACAGATTCGTCATAGATAATGAAATCGCCATTAGCATCTCTTTTGACTTCGAGTTCCGCATGAGTCCATTCAACCGGTCCACAGATATGGGTGGGGCTACAGGATAAATGAAGATTCCCTTTTTTGCCATTAATTTCGATGCGGATAGTGAGCGATTTATGGCTGTCAGTGAGTGTATACATTCTCGCTCTGCCCCCTTTCCAGCGATGCAACATAGTCGGGAAATGACGCAGTATTGGGTCTGACTTGAGGTCTTCATTATCAATTTTAGTATCTGCGAATGTCATGTATTCACTGTAACTTATGGCCAGGGGGTTGGGATGTTTCCTTCAAGGGCTTTGTCTATCGCGGCTTGGAAGGTGGCGTTGTCCCATTCTGTTTTGGCTTTGACTGCGATTTCATTTGCTTCCTTTTTTCGATCATTGACGATGAGCAAAGCAATGAGCGTGGTCACTTCGTTTTTGAACATCAAATTAGCAATATTGATAAAATCTTTCCCTAATTGAGGATTCTTAGCCATTTTCTTGTTTTCAGAATATCGCTTTATGGTCAAAGGGAATGACTGTTTGGGATCAAGATATTTGCCACAGAGTTTATATTCTTTGCCCTTGATTAAAGCCCGTCTTGCCATGTGATAGACACTTTTGGCGGCTTTCTTGTTCTGCGTATCAAGTAAAATAAACATATCTACTGTCTGCGCGTTTTCACCCAGTGTGCGGTTGATTGATACAAAATCGTGAAATGAATCAGTGAGTTGCTTTCCATTGAGCAC
>NZ_CALEMX010000625.1 GCF_937910335.1 uncultured Gimesia sp.
CCTCTAAATCCATGTCAGACATGGCTTCACAGATAGCAACTGGCCTCCCCTTTTTTTCTGCTAAATCTTTTAGAGTCACGCGAAGTGGACTCCAAATCTTTTCTGGAACACGCTCAAACTGCCCACCTTCTTTCGTTTCTCTTATCACTCCGGCATCACCTATTTGCGCATCTGGTTTCAAAAATATTTCATCACAACCTAAGGCAATAATTGCAGCGCTGCTCATCGCATGCTTGGGAATATAGGCGACTGTTTTCACATTTCGGGAGTCGAGGTCAGCAATCGAATTGGCAAGATTGGTTCCTGACATTAAATAACCCCCACCAGAATCGATTTCAAATACAAGCAGATTTGCCCCCGAATTGATCGCTCGATTAATCTGACGTTCGATAAACCGTTCTAAAATTGGCTCAATCATCCCATCCACCTTGATCAACATCACTCGAGGTGCTTCACCCACCGTCGGATCATCACGTAACTTTTCTCTGGGAATCCCATATAATTCTGCAAGATCCCCCCGAGTCTGAGCCAGTTGCTGAACAAGAACATCCAGGGCACGTGCTTTACTACCGGAAAACACTCCCAATGAGCCTGATTCCTTAATGGTTTCGACGTCTACTATCACAGCCTTATTTGCCTGTAATCGTTTTAGCTCTTCGGGCGTAACGATCCTGGATTCAAGCTGCTTGTTGTCCCCTTCTCCCTGTTGAATTTTAATTCTCAACACCGCCTGTTGGGGATCCATCATCCCCAGAGCCAGTGCGCGGCTGAGCTTGGTGTTATGCCGCTTTTCAACAATAGAGAGTACAAATTCACGCTCATCTCGATCAAGGGATTTTCCGTAGCCGATGTCGCCCAGCTCGGCGTCAGGATGCATCACAATTTCATCACAGGCTAGCGCCAGCACAACGTTATTCCCAATCACCGTTTCGGGAATCCAGGCAATTGTTTTTAAATTTGATAACTTCGATGATGCCAGAAACTTCGCCAGCCCCTGAACCTGATGAAACGGACTGGAGCCCGGGGAAATCTTCAAAATCAGGTAACCCGTCTGATTGCTCTGCGCCGCTTCATTCTGCAAAGAAAGCGCAGCATTCGTGATCCGGCCATAAGTTACTTCGCCGACAGGGCTATCAATTGTCATGTACAAAGCAGGTTTAGAGGGAGGCTGATCCTGCTCCGCTTTTTGCGTTTGCTTTGCCTCTTTTGACTGTTTCTGTTCATTCTTAACTGGCTTTGACTTGGCTGGATCTGCCTGTAGATGAGAATTTCCGTTGAGCACTAAAAGTCCCAGTATCATTGCCAGTAACATCTGGTTGAACTTTTTCATTTTGTGACTTTCACCGTTGTCAAAACTGGAATTTTTAAGTTTGAAACTTCAGACAAATGATCCCGGTCACAGAAGATCAGAAAGGTTCTCTATCTGAAATGACCTCTTACTACATTAATAGATAAACAGCGTTCTACCAACCGGTGTATCCTAACCAACGCTATTTTACACCACTCAGATCAATCCATTTTATAAAATTATAGACGATTTGCAGCAATGAAATAAGGTAATAATTTGATCCGTCTGCTTTCTTTGATAATTCTTCACAAATCTATTGCTGACGACACCAGCAAATCAACGGTTCAGGAAGCTCGAATTTAACATTGAACTCCTGAAAATCTACCTTCAAGTGAGAAAAGCCCACCCCCTGATCCCATCTAAAGTTCGTCTGTTGTTGAAGACCAGAATAAAATATCAGAAAACCGGTTAAAATTTATGATTCAACCCCTTACAATAATGAGGCAATTCAAACAAAAAACCCGAAGGGCAGTTATGTCATTTTACGGCTATCACCCGATCATTGAAAAATGGTTTCGAAAACGTTTTCAGGCGCCGACCGATCCTCAGCTCAAAGGCTGGCCCTGTATCAACCGCGGTGAGCACACCCTGATCTCGGCTCCCACCGGTAGTGGAAAAACATTAACCGCATTTCTCTCTGTCATTGATCGGCTTGTAAAACGTTCTCTTGAAGGTGATCTGGAGAATGAGTATTCCGTGATCTATGTCTCGCCATTGCGTGCCTTATCAAATGACATGCATCGCAATCTGACCGAGCCTTTAGAAGAAATATCACAGCTGCTCGAAGAGGAAGGTTATACCTTTACTCCCATTCGCGTCGGTCTCAGAACCGGCGACACTCCCTCTTCAAAACGGGCCGCGCTTGTTAAACGTCCCCCACATATTCTCGTTACGACCCCCGAATCACTCTACCTGATGCTAACCGGTTCCAAAAGCCGGGAAACGCTCAAAACCGTTGAGACAGTAATTGTTGATGAAATTCACGCCCTCCTGCGGGACAAGCGCGGATCTCACTGGTCACTGACGTTGGAGCGTCTGGAAGTGTTAGTGGAACATCCCTTGCAGCGAATCGGTTTGTCTGCCACACAAAAGCCGCTGAATCGCGTTGCACAATTTCTGATCGGCAACCGTCCTGAAATTGAAATCACATCCGAGGCACCAGAGGCAACTCCCAGTGAATTTCCCGAACAAACCTGTCGCATTGTCGATATCGGGCACTCGCGTACCCTCGATATAGCAATTCAGGTTCCCCCTTCGGAGTTGAGTGCGATTTGTACTCACGAACAATGGGCTGAGTCACTGGAACAAATTGTCGAGCTGATTCAATCGCATCACAGCACACTCATTTTTGTCAATACCCGACGTTTGGCCGAGCGTATTACGCATCAGCTAACCGAACGGCTAGGCGAAGAGGTTGTTGGCAGCCACCATGGTTCTCTTTCTGCAAAAATACGACACCGTACTGAGCAGAAATTAAAAAATGGAGAACTCAAAGCGGTCATCGCAACCGCTTCGCTGGAATTAGGAATTGACGTCGGCTATATCGACTTGGTCATTCAGATCGGCTCTCCTCGCGGAATCGCCACGTTTCTACAGCGGATTGGAAGGTCCGGTCATTCATTGGGCCTGGTTCCCAAAGGGCGAATCTTTGCCCTCTCGCGCGATGAGTTACTGGAAAGCATGGCCTTGGTCCGTTCGATCAAACAGGGAATTCTGGATACGGTTCGTATGCCGGAAGCTCCCATTGATATTCTGGCGCAGCAAATTACCGCTGAAGTCGCCTGCCAGGAATGGAATACCGATGAATTATTTGAAATGATCACCCGCGCCTATTCTTATCGGAATCTGAAACAAACCGATTTTGTAAGCACGATCCAGTTTCTGAGTGAAGGCATCAGCAGTACCACCGGTCGAAGTCGCGTTTATCTGCACCACGATCAGGTGCAAAATCGAGTTCGCAGCCGAAAAAATGCGCGTCTGGTTTCGACTATGAATGGAGGTGCCATTCCGGAAGTGGCCTCGTATCGGGTGGTAACAGAGGATGATCAGACCGTTGTCGGCTCGGTGGATGAGGACTTTGCCGTCGAAAGCATGGCGGGCGATATTTTCCTGTTAGGAAATACATCCTGGCAAATTCGCTATGTGCGTGGCGGCAATGTCACCGTTGTCGATGCAAACGGCGCGCCCCCATCGATTCCCTTCTGGTTCGGTGAAGCACCGGGACGCTCATTGGAACTTTCTACTGAAATCTCACATTTGCGCGAGGAACTGGAACAACAAATCGAAGATCCCGAGCAAGCCATCAAATGGTTATCGCGTGAAACCAACACAGAGGAATGGGGCAGCAAACAGATCGTTGAATATGTCCAAGCCGAAAAAGCAGCATTAGGATTATTGCCAACACAAAAACGGATTATCTTCGAACGCTTTTTCGATGAATCAGGAGGCATGCAACTGGTGATTCATGCCCCCTTTGGTGGCGATATCAACCGCGCCTGGGGATACACAATGCGCAAGCGATTCTGCCGTTCCTATAATTTTGAATTGCAGGCCACCGCCGACGATAACGGCATCATTCTCTCACTGGGACCTCAGCACAGTTTTCCATTAGAGAGCCTGTTTTCCATGCTAAATACGGGGAACGTACAACAACTTTCAGAGCAGGCGATTCTGGACCATCCCATGTTTCACGTGCGATGGCGCTGGAATGTCACACGCGCGCTGCTGGTTTCCCGAATGCAAAATGGAAAAAAAGTTCCCCCACCTCTTCAACGATTTCGCGCAGAAGATTTGCTCACAGCCGTCTTCCCGCGCCTGACAGGCTGCCCCGAAAATGAAATCGGCGAAATTGTACGCCCCGATCATATTCTGGTAGACCAGACTTTACATGATTGTTTGAATGAACAACTTGACATTGAAGGCTTCAAAAATGTTCTACTACAAATCGAAGCAGGTGAAATCAAGCTGATTCCCCGTGATACCAGAGAGCCTTCTCCTTTCTGCTATGAGCTCTTAAATTCTAGCCCATATACTTTTCTGGATGGGGGCGAAGCACAGGAACGCCGCGCCCGGGCCGTTTCTACGAGACGTACTCTCTCCGTGGAAAGTGTGGAAGATTTAGGACGACTCTCACCCGAAGCCATCGCGCAGGTATGTCAGGAAGCACAACCACTCGTGCGGAATGCCGATGAATTCCATGATCTACTACTGGGTCGTATTCACCTTCCGATGAATGAACAACCGGCCTGGGACGACTGGTATCAGGAACTCGAAGCAACGGGCCGCGCAACAACCTTACAAAGAGCATCGAAAAATTCTGAAACGCTCTGTGACCAGAGCTGGGTTGCGACCGAACGACTACCCGCTGCGATAGCCGCCTTCCCGGATAGCAGTCATCACCCACCCGTCAATGTCCCTGCCGGCGTTCGTCAGGAATGGGAGTCAACAGAAGCTCGCATAGCCATCATTCGAGGACTACTCGATACCAGTGGTCCTTTGACTGTTGATGAAATTGCCAATCAGGCCGGATTAACCCCATCGCAGACCGAAGCGGCTTTGATGGCACTCGAAGGCGAAGGCATCGCCATGCAAGGCTATTTCCGCGTTAAAGACCCCAACTGGAATGTGAGCCAGGACACTGATTTACAAGCCAGTGATTCTACAGCTGAAAAAGAAACAGCCACAACATCAGCACCCCCTAAAGAATGGTGCCATCGTCGTCTACTGGCGCGCATTCATCGCCTGACATTGCAGGGACTCCGCGCACAGGTTCAACCGGTAGACACAAATTTATTCATTCAATTCCTGCTACAGCAACATGGAATGACCGGCAACGAAAAACGTTCCGGTACGAATGGTCTATTCGAAGTGCTCTCGATGCTGCAGGGAATTGATATACCGGCTATTTGCTGGGAACGAGATATACTGCCTGCACGACTGACAAACTATCAAAACAAAGATCTCGACGAACTCTGTTTCACCGGTGAAATTGGCTGGGGGCGACTTTACCCTCCCAAACGAACCGCCGACCAGGGAAAACCGATGACGGGCATTACACGTAATGCACCAGTCTCCTTCTTCTTACGCGAAGATATTTCCTGGCTCACCTATTTTCATGACAGCTCTACAGCCAAAAAGAACGCCGAAGAACAAAATTATCTTAGCAGCCCGGCTGTTGAAATACAGGAACTCTTATCGCAACAGGGAGCCCTCTTTGCTACCGAC
>NZ_CALEMX010000626.1 GCF_937910335.1 uncultured Gimesia sp.
TTTATGCTTAAAAGCCGTGGTTTTCCTATGTTCAACGCGTTTCTTGATTTGCGTCACATCATCAGTTGGAACAGAATCGATCAATTTTCTTGTATAGTCATCCCGAGGGGCTTGATAGACCATTTCTGAAGGCCCCAGTTCAATTAACTTCCCGTGATTCATGACTGCCATCATGTCGGACATAAACTTAACAACACTCAAATCATGGCTGATAAAAATGTAGGTCAGATTATGTTGTTCCTGTAAATCTTTGAGTAAATTCAAAACTTGAGCTTGTACGGAAACATCTAAAGCGGAAACAGATTCATCGCAAATTATAAATTCCGGCTCGACAGCCAATGCACGCGCAATTGAGATTCTTTGACGCTGCCCACCTGAAAACTCGTGTGGATAGCGATCTAAATATTCTACAGATAAACCAACTTCTTCAAGTAATTCAGCAGCCCGATCACGTCGATCCCGTTTTGATTTCCCTAAGTTATGGGCGATCATTGATTCGGTGATGATTGTAGAAACCATCATACGAGGATTAAGGGAGCTATACGGATCCTGGAAGATAATTTGTACTTTACGCCGGAATGGTTTTCGACCGGCACGACTCATATGCGCCAGATCATTTCCTTCCAGAAGAATTTTCCCATTAGTGACGGGAGCGAGCCCCACGATGGCCTTACCGGTTGTTGTTTTCCCACAACCAGATTCTCCTACCAACCCTAAAGTTTGTCCCCGATAGATATTCAAAGACATGCCATCGACGGCCCTTACGTAATCGACCGTTCGTCGAAAGAGACCACTTTTTATGGGATAATAGACCTGCAATTCATCCAGACTCAAAATCGGTTTTTCAGTTTCTTTGACAAACTCAGAATCGGGAAGATCTTTTACGTCATTCCAGTCATAACCAATTCGTTCCAGTTCCGATCGTGGATGTAATATTCGCTGGCGTGCATGAGCAGTAAGCTCTATAAACTGGTCTTCGTCAAATGACTTTTGCTGGATCGAGTATTCTCCCGTATCCAATTCCTCGATATCCATGAAATCAGAGACTGTCGGTAACCGTTTATATGATGTGTCTAATGCAGGACGACACGCCAGTAAACCTTTAGTGTAAGGATGCTCCGGGTTTTCGAAAATATCGACCACCGGTTTGTACTCGACTAATTTCCCACGAAACATGACAGCCACATCATCTGCAATTTCTGCAATGACTCCCAAATCATGTGTAATAAATAAGACAGACATACCGCGTTCATCACGTAACTTTCTGATCAAATTTAATATTTGTGCCTGAATCGTTACATCAAGTGCTGTGGTTGGCTCATCTGCAATTAAAAGTTCCGGGTTACAACTTAACGCCATTGCGATCATCACTCGCTGTTTCTGACCTCCGGACATCTCATGCGGAAAGCTCGTAAACCTTCGCTCTGGATCAAGAATGCCGACTTCATGAAACAATTCGATCGTCTTCTGTTTCGCTTTTTCTGAACTGACCTTCTGGTGCAATTGGATCGCTTCCATCACCTGCTTGCCGACTCGAAATACCGGATTTAATGAGGTCCCAGGTTCCTGGAATATCATGCTGATGTCACTGCCACGAATGTTTCGCATTTCGGGATCTGATAATTTCACAAGGTCCTTTCCCAGAAAGGCAATGGAACCAGCGTCGATTTTTGCTGCGGTATCGGGAAGTAACTTCATGATTGAAAGAGACGTGACAGATTTTCCTGATCCAGATTCACCAACGAGACCAAGTGTTTTTCCCTTCTCGATGGTAATCGACAAATCATCAACTGCCTTCACAAGACCACGTCCAGTATGAAAGTAGGTTTTTAAACCCTGTATATCGAGTAACGTAGCTGAATCTGTCATGAGAGATCCTTTAAATATTGAAATCAAGTCAACAGATAACTTCTTAAGCAACTCAAATTCAGTAATCGTACTTTGTATTTATGATATCGATTTGCGTATAATAGCGAAACTTCAGTGAGATGGGAGAGAAAATTTTATAAACCTGATGATTGGAAAAAAATGCACCGAATTCAATTCAATACAACTCTTTTTATACTTCGAATTTGTTTGCTTCTAGCAATCTTGTTTCAAGGCCTCAGTGATACAGCTACTGCAGAAGACATCAAATTTCCTGAAGAGTTGACGCATTTTGTCCCGTACAGGAATAATCCGATTTTTGAAGCA
>NZ_CALEMX010000627.1 GCF_937910335.1 uncultured Gimesia sp.
TGTGAGTATACAGATTGTGAGCAGAGCGATTTGTTTGAATGATTTCATGATGTATTTTTCTTCGTTTTTAGAAAGTGAAATAGTGTGGCAAGAATCCAGGTGATTAAAGTAAGCTTCCATTCTGATGTATGATGGCCCTGATCGGCAAGGTGATTGACTCGGATTATGAGAAAATCATCGCATCTGAAGAATGCAGCAAATAGGAGCGGTTTTCAGTTGGGCCCCCAACCGTAAATCAATAGAATGGTGAGTCTGACTGAATCAAAAAGAGAATCTCTAAGGGAGTGTTCATATGAGAGTTTGTTGTCTGTTTTGTCTGCTGTTGATATGGGGCTGCGAAAAACAAAGCCTGGAAGCACCCACGCCTGTTGTCGATACCGGTAAGGAAGCAGCGATTCCGAACGAAACCGATTCTCTACTTCCCATGGCGGGTATGGGAATCATGGTGGGGGAAGTCACACCCAGCAGCGCGCTCGTGCAGGTGCGATTGACGGAAACCGACAAACTGGTAGACCGCGATGTGAAAGGCATGCCGGGCGTTGTGAAGTTTACTCTGCAAACGATTCCAGGAGAGAAATCAACATTTAAAAAAGTGACACAAACTGTGGAAGCCGTCGCCGAGCACGATTTCATTGCCCGTGCTGCCTTTACCGAATTACCTTCAGGCACAGAGTTCGAGTGCTTAACCGAAATTGGTAAAACAGCAGATCAGTTGCATCCCGGTCCGAAGGCACGCTTCAGAATCTTGTCTGGTGATCGATTTTACAGACCGGTCGATTTTGTTGTGGTGACAGGTATGAACTATGCGAAATTTCACGGCGATGATCGGATCGATAAGAAGCAGCATTTAGAAGAAAATAACACGAAGCTGCCGCAGCCTTATGCCGGCCCCGATAAACATCTGGGTTATCCCGCATTAGAGACGATCTTAAAATTGAAACCGGATTTCCTGGTTGGTACAGGAGACAATGTTTATTACGACACGCCCGATAAACCGCGGGCGGAAACGATTCCTGAACTGCGTCAGAAATGGCACGAACAATTCATTCAGCCTCGTTATCGTGATTTGTTCGCCGCTGTCCCCACGTATTGGGAAATCGATGATCACGATTATCGGATCGATGACGGAGATAATACGGGCGACCATAGGCCCTCTTCCGCAGAGGGGCGGCAGATGATGCTGGAACAGCTTCCGGTGGCACCCATGGATGACAAAGACGCGAAGACATATCGCACCCATCGCGTGAGTCAGGAATTACAAATTTGGCTTCCCGAAAATCGTATGTATCGTAGCCCGAACTTGTTGGAAGACGGGCCTGGAAAAACGATCTGGGGTAAAGAACAGAAAGCCTGGCTGAAAAAAACGTTGAAAGAGAGTGACGCTCCTTTTAAATTGTTGATTTCACCTACGCCTATGGTGGGGCCTGATGATTTACGCAAGACGGACAACCATTGTGACATTGGTGGATTTCGGCATGAACGCGATGAATTTTTCAATTGGCTCAAAGAGAACGGCTTGGACCAGCAAAACTTTTTTATTGTCTGCGGTGATCGACACTGGCAGTATCATGCGACCGACCCCAGTGGTTTTGAGGAATTTTCCTGCGGCGCGCTGATTGATGCGAATTCCAGGTTAGGTCGCAAACCCGGCGATCCGAAATCAACAGATCCCGATGGACTGATTAAACAATCTTATTCACAAGATCCACGTTCCGGCGGGTTCCTGCTGGTGAAAGTAACGCCGGCAGGAAAACAGTCGCCGGCGACACTTTCTTTTTTGTTTCATGATGAAAAAGGAAAACTCCTCTATCAACATGATAAACCGCAAGGCAAGTCAAAGAAAAAATAACAAACAGGCCCCGTGATTAATCCCGGAAATCAGTGTCGGCGGTTTTGAGATCAAGTTCTTTGAGCCAGACATTGCGATAGCGTACGTCATGTCCTTCGCATTGCAGTTTGATTCCGCCGGGAGTATCAGTAATGCCGAATCCGTTATCGTTGCCACCATCCAGACCGGAATTGGCGCCACCCCAAATTTTGTCGATGGTGACATTCTCGTGCACTTTTTTTCCGTTGAAGTACATGGAGACCATCGGCTTTTCTACGAGTTTGCCATCTTTAAAGCGGGCAGCTCGAAATGTGATATCGTAGGCGTTCCATTTTCCAGTGCCGTTGTAAGCATGATAAGGAGACTCTGTTTTGTTAATCACGGCACCCATGCCATGCTTGGTTTTGTCGCCATCTAAAATTTGAATTTCGTAGCGGTTCTGTAAATAGACGCCGCTGTTGCCGCCCGGCTTCGTCACCAGAAATTCCACATGCAGACGAAAGTCACGATATTTCTTTTTGGTGACAATATCGGCTGTTCCATATTTCCCGCCTGCTGCTGCCGGGTCATCCGTCATGATGACAGTGCCTGCATCGATGGGATCTTCGACCACTTTCCATTTGATGGGGAGCGACGAACTGAATCGCGGGCCTTTCCAGTAGGTCCACTTTTTGTCGAGATTTTCTCGACTGCCATCCAGCAGAATTTCGGCATCAGTGGGTGGCTTAGCAGAGACTCCCACTTCACCTCGTACAGGCGCAGAGCTGCTGGTGAATATCACCAGGGAAAACAGACTAGTGACAAGCGAAGTGACGCGCATGGTGATTCCTCACTGTGTTATTCAGGGCTGAAAGAAGCTTGTATTTGTTTGCATCTACTTTACAGGTCTTGATGTCAAATATGAATGCTGCAGTCTTTGGGGCTGATAATACATCATCAATAAATTGTGTAAAAGAAAAATACGAGGCTGATGTCTTGGGATTAATTGAGTTATAAATCATTGTGGTGTAATATATTACATCCTTCACCGCTGCGCCTTTTTGGGTAGACAGTGAACGTATGGGCAATATTTTAGGTGAGGTTTTCTTCCCAAATTATTTCGATTTGGTGATTACGTTTGGGCGCCACTTGAAGTAGTATAAATGGATATCACTTACTACCTTGTAATTGATAAGCCGCTCTCCCCGGAGATAAGGCGGTGAGTTTGTACACTCCGAATAATCCATCCTGAGACCAAGCCTTCCCAAGCCTTCCTAAGTAGCATTTACGCTCATTTTTCGTTTTTTTCAAAGGAACTTCCATGTTTAGCAGGCACAATAAACGTGGCTTCACTCTCATTGAACTGTTAGTAGTGATTGCCATTATCGCAATTTTAATTGCATTATTATTACCGGCCGTTCAACAGGCACGAGAAGCTGCACGCCGCAGCACATGTAAAAATCAGTTGAAACAAATTGGTTTGGCATTACACAACTACCATGATACTTTCTTGCGTTTTCCAATTGGTGAACAGAGCCCTGTTTGGCGATCCAACTGGCGTGCTCCCATCCTTCCCTATCTGGATCAGGCGCCCGCTTATAATAAGA
>NZ_CALEMX010000628.1 GCF_937910335.1 uncultured Gimesia sp.
TGGCATTCATTAAGAGTTCCCACTCTTTCCTGGCCTGTTTACTCGCGCTGCCTTTATTCCCAAATTTGGCGTTTGCAGAAGTCCAGGCAAAGAAGCCTATCACCAGTTACAGCGAACTGATTCTCTCTGACAAGCCAGTGGTTTACTGGAGCTTTGACCAGAACTCAACAGCGGGTTTTCCCAGCGTCGGTGCTGACCTCAAAGGGAAACAGAAAACAACCGAGCCACTGACGGCTCAGTTGCAGGGTCGAAAAGTAACAACCTCAACCGGTCCCAGACCATCTGAATTTCCGCTGTTTAAACCAGAGAATCAAGCTGCAGAATTCAAAGCGGGAGCCGGGTACCTCCGTGTAGTTGATCCAGGCGAGAAAAGCGTTCTCGATTTTACCGCCGGCGATTCGATCACCCTTGAAGCGTGGGTCAATCCGAACTCCACACAAACCGGAAAATACAGCTATATCATCGGTAAAGGCCGTACGAATCGAAAGGGAGTCGCACACGATAATCAGAATTACGGCCTGAGACTTGCCGGTTCTGACATCAGTTTTCTGTTTCGTGGACAACCAGATAAAAAAGATGCCAAACCGGACTATCATCGTTGGACTTCAAAGGGCGCGGGAATCAGTGCTTACAATTGGCATCATATCGCTGTGACCTACACGTTTGGAAAAAAGAAAAGCTTAAAAGCATACGTTGATGGTCGGGACATTTCCGGTACGTGGGATATGGGCGGCGATACTACAATCGCTCCGGTTGTGGATAATGATGAAGTCTGGCTTGGTTCTTCCATGGGCGGTTCAGCTAACAGCTCCTTCGATGGTCGAATGGATGAAGTCGCCATCTATCGCACCGCGCTCTCGGCAAAACAGGTTACCGCCCACTTTAAATATGTCGCACCTAAACCCCGCATCGATTGGACTGCCGTTCCCAGCGATCGGGTTCAAGTAGATGTGTTTGAAGGTGTTCCCAACCGAAAGTCATGGACTTTCCGTCCACCCCGTTTTTCAGAATCAATTACTCAGCCGCATTTTGCACTGATCCAAATTCCCTTTAAATATTCAAACCAGGGATTAAGAATAGATCGTTCCGGGCCCTTTTTGATTCGGGCGCTCTCCCATGTTACGATTCCCAAAGGAAAAAAACGAATTCTGGTTCGTGCCCGTAATGCGTCGCGGCTTTATATCGATGAAAAATTAGTCGCAGAAACCGGGTTCCACAAAATATCCGGCAGCGCACACGGCAAGGTATTTGATGTAGATCGCAGTCTAGCACCGAATATTCGCCCATTGCATCGTGGTGATCAGGAAAAGGTGATTGAATTCACGGGAGATGGCAAACCGCATCGTGTTCGCTTTGAGATGTTTGTCGGTGGTTTTGGTCATCGGCCCGATCTAGGTGAGACGGCAATTTTCATCGGTGATCCCGGTAAAGATTTTCAATTGCTTTCAAGTAACGATGAAGTCGTCTGGTTGACCGATGATAGTTGGTTAGAGTTTGAGCGAAAATTCCGCCACGCTCAAATTGCCATCAATGCACAACGTCGGCAGAATTCAACGACGAAAGAAGACAAATACTGGGAGTGGCGCCATCAACTCGCTAAACGGGAAATTCACAAACAACCCCAGTCCAAAGTGCCAACAGCTGTCTCAGGTTTACGTGCCAATAATGCCATTGATCATTTTATCAATCAGCGTCTGGCAAAAGAGAAAGTGACTCAGTCTCCATTGCTGAACGATCTTGCCTTTCTTCGCCGCTTGTCCCTCGATACAACGGGAACCGTGCCTTCGCCGGATTTGATTCAGGCTTATCTGGCTGATAATCCGGAAACACGCCGCGCCAATGCCATCACACGTTTACTCAACGATCCCGGCTGGGCAGATAACTGGGTCGGATATTGGCAGGACGTATTGGCCGAGAACCCGAATGTCATCAAACCGACCTTGAACAATTCAGGACCGTTTCGCTGGTGGATTCATGAATCCTTTTACGATAACAAACCTTTTGACCGCTTCCTCACCGAACTGGTCATGATGGAAGGCAGCAAATATTTTGGTGGTCCCGCCGGTTTTGAAATGGCTTCGCAAAACGACGCACCCATGGCGGCAAAAGCACATATTGTGGGCCAGGCATTTCTCGGATTGAATATGAAATGCGCTCGCTGTCATGATGCACCCTTTCATGACTTTAAGCAGCGCGATTTATTCAGCTTGGCAGCCATGCTCAAGCGGTCTCCGCAGGGAGTTCCCAAAACCAGCTCGGTCCCGGGCTTTGATTCGAAATCGAATTCGATGCTGATTGCAGTGACATTATTACCCGGCGCAAACGTAATGCCGAAATGGACGTTTGAAGAACTGATCAAGCCCGGTAAATTCCCCGAAAACTATCTGCGTTCTTCCAAAGATACCCGCGAACAGTTGGCAGCCATTATAACGTCTCCCCGGAACGAACGTTTTGCAAACGTGATTGTAAACCGCGTCTGGAAGCGCTATCTCGGTCAGGGACTGGTGGAACCCGTCGATGACTGGAGTGGTCAGACGCCTTCGCATCCCGAGTTACTCAAATACCTTTCACAACAGTTTGTCATTCACGGTTACGATTTCAAAACTCTGGCACGTTCGATTTTTGAATCGGACCTTTACCAGCGACAGGCGACGACCGACGTCAGCAAAATTGAAACACTCGTTGATGCGACCTATAATTTTGCTTCACCGGTATTACGCCGCATGGAAGCGGAACAAATTGTGGATTCGATGTTTTCGATTTGCGGCAAGCCTCTGGATGCTGGGCGAATGTGTATCGACCTCGATGGTGCATTGAATTATCCCACCGCCCTTGATCTGGGATCACCGCGTCGTGCCTGGGAATTTACAACTCCATCTAATGAACGTGATCGTCCCAGTTTGGCGCTCCCCTTTGGTCAGCCTTTTATCACTTTGCTGAAAACATTTGGCTGGCGGGATACAAGGCAGAATCCAATGAGCGTTAGAGAGTATACTTCGACCGCATTACAGCCGGCGATTCTTGCCAATGGAGTCGTAGGAAAACGATTCACACGACTTTCAGATGACAGCGATTTCACAAAACTTTCATTGCAGGATCAGCCTGTTGAAGAGTTAATTGCAAAGACCGTCATGAAAACACTCACCCGCGAACCGACTGACAGTGAAAGGGAGATGTTTGTCGATTTACTACAGCCCGGATATGCGGATCGCGTTAACAAGGATGCAAAAATTGTCCATCGCAAACCGTTACCAGTCAATCTGGTGGGTTGGTCGAACCATTTAAGCTCGCGGGCAAACGAAATTAAGGTTGAACTTGAACATGCGATTCAAGAGGGAGATCCACCAACACAACGCCTCAAAGAAGACTGGCGCAATCGATATGAAGATGTACTCTGGACACTCTTGAATTCAC
>NZ_CALEMX010000629.1 GCF_937910335.1 uncultured Gimesia sp.
TCATCTAATAGAAGTAGGTACCGAGTTTACTTTGAGAGGCTTTGATGGAAAACCAAAATCACCTGATCGATTCATTTGGACGCGCGCACAATAATTTGAGAATCAGCGTCACTGATCGCTGTAATATTCGCTGCTTTTACTGTATGCCTTCAGAAGATGTACAGTTTGTACAACGTAGCAAAATCATGTCGTTTGAAGAGATCGTCAAATTTGTGCGTCTCGTCGTCCCCATGGGAGTGAATAAAATCCGATTGACCGGCGGAGAGCCTCTGGTCAGAAAAGATATTCCCGAACTGGTGAAGATGATCTCTGAAATTCCCGGGATTAAAGACATCGGCATCACAACCAACGGAATTCTGCTGCCGCAATATGCGCAGCAGTTGTATGATGCTGGATTAAGGCGGATTAATATCAGCCTGGATGCCTTGAATGCGAAAAAATTTCAACAGATCACACGCCGTGACGAGTATGCAAAAGTGATGCAGGGAATTCAGTCGGCACATGATGCTGGATTTAAACCGATTAAGATCAATGCCGTTTCCATTCGGAATCTGACGGAAGAAGAAATTATCCCCTTCGGACTACTGGCTCGTGAAACGGGAGCCGAAATTCGCTTTATCGAATTCATGCCCCTTGATGCAGACAATCAATGGGAACGGGAAAAAGTATTGTTTGCGCATGAAATTCAAGAAATTCTTTCGCAGGGAATTATGCCTCTCGTGCCAGAAAAACAAACTGATAAAAGTGCGCCGGCTTCCAATTTTGTATTCGAAGACGGAGTCGGGCGGATTGGATTCATTGCCTCGATCAGCAATCCCTTCTGTATGAGTTGCAATCGTTTTCGGTTGACCGCCGATGGTAAGCTGCGAAACTGTTTATTCAGCTTGGAAGAGACCGATATTCGAGAACTGTTCCGGGCCAATGCACCAGATGAGCAGATCCTCGAAGCGGTAAGGAACAGTATTGCCGCTAAAAAAGAAGGGCATGAAATCAATACTGCGCGGTTCATTCAACCGGATCGTCCCATGTACTCGATCGGTGGTTAAGTTCTCACGCAGTTCGAGTCTGGTTGGTTTGAATGAAATGAATGAGCAGCAATTGATTTATCTCGATAACGCGGCGACCAGTTTTCCGAAGCCTGATTCCGTATCTGCTGCCATGGATGACTATAATCGAAATGTAGGCGCACCCATCGGACGTGGTGCATACCGGAAATCGATTGAACTTCAGTCATCCATTGATCAATGCCGAAAACTGGCAGCCCAGGTTTTGGGAGCGGCGCGGTCAGAAGAAATTGTGTTTAGCTTTAATGGTACCGACAGCTTAAACACAATGATTCACGGAGTATTGAAAGCCGGCGATCATGTAGTGACCTCCGATGTAGAACACAATTCTGTACTCAGACCATTACAGACTCTCAAGGAACGCTGGGGGTTGGAAACGACATATATCCCCGCGAATCAACAAGGAGTTGTGGATGCGATTTCATTTCGCGAAGCGATTCGAGATAACACGCGGTTGATCATTCTGAATCATGCATCCAATGTCACAGGTAGTATACAACCCGTTAATGAAGTAGGTGAGATTTCCCGAAAAGCGGGCGTCTTATTCCTCGTGGACGCAGCGCAAACCGCAGGGCATCTTCCATTTGATATTTCACAAATGCCCGTTGATTTTTTAGCTTGTTCCGGACACAAGGGTTTGCTCGGGCCTTTAGGTACCGGGTTGATTTACATTCGATCTGAACTAGCCGATCAGGTGGCCAGTTTTAGACAGGGAGGTACCGGAACCAACAGTGAAGAAGAAACCCAACCTCTCACCTTGCCAGAAAAATTTGAATCCGGAAATCATAATGCTCCAGGTCTGATTGGCTTACGGTCAGCTTTAGAATACATTTTGGAGAAAGGTGTGGGCACCTTACGGCAGCATGAGCAGCAGCTGACATCACGACTCATCGAAGGTCTGCAACAGCTTTCTGGCTTTGATCTACCAGGCCCTGATCGAATTGAGGAACGAGTCGGGGTGATTAGTCTGGTAAATCAAGTAGTGGAGCCGCAGATACTCGCATCGATTCTAGACGAAAATTTCGGTATTCAGACGAGAGCAGGTTTACACTGTGCCCCGCGAATTCATCGTTCGATAGAATCACGGGAATATGGGGGAACTTTACGGTTCAGTCCCGGGCCTTTTAATACCCTGCCTCAAATCGAAGCAACAATTAACGCAATGAATGAATTAGCCGAGTCGTTTTGACTTGAAGAAAATAAATTTTTCTCAATGCCCGGCAATGAATTTCTACAAAGTCGCCTGAATTCGGGGCTGACAGGTGAAAACTCTCACAAGTATTTTCAGTATAGCGATTTACATCCTTGACACTCTTCGGGATCTACCTCAAAATTAAAAAGAGGCGCTTCTTGTCTTACATATCTAATAGTCATCATTCCCTAATGGATCATTGGAAAATCAACAATCAGTCAACTCTGCTGACGTGGGGAGGATGAGGGTGATTTCCGAAGCAGGATGGGCTTCCTGGTGGACTGGCAACAGTCGACAGTTTAAGTGAATTTCGTAAACCAGATAAAGCCCGGTATTGATTCCTAATCTTTGATATGAGAAAAATGAAGTCCATGCAGGTTAAAACTGATTCTATTCCATGGAGAAATTGAATGGCCGATGATTGGATGCAACAGTTAGTCGATGATGGGTTTCTAGGTCCAGCTCAGTTGGATGAAGCCTCAAGTCTAGCCAGTTCAATGGGAATTTCTCCTGGTGAGGCACTTGTCAAATTGGGGTATGTCGGAGCCGAGGTGATTGCTCAGGCTCAGGCCTCCATGTATGGATATGATTTTATTGAACTGGATTCGATTGAAATTCCACAGTCTGTCATCGAATTGGTTCCCGAATCCATGGCGCGGGAAAATACAGTAATTCCAGTGGGAATGAAAGGGGAATCTCTACAGATTGCCCTGCATGACCCTATGAAATATGAGGTTTTAGACAAGCTCCGCTTTATTATAAATCGTGATCTCGATGTCGTGATGGCACCGATTGAATCGATTCAGGCCGCGATTAACAGGCACTACGGGCAAAGTGAGACCGAGTCTGTTGATACGATGTTAAAAGAATTTACAGAGACCGCTATCGACATGACGGCGACGGAACTGGCTGACACTAAAAATATAGTTGAAGAAGACGATAGTGCCCCCGTCATTCGACTTGCCAACCTGATTATCAGTGAAGCCGTGAATATGCGAGCCAGCGATATTCACGTGGAGCCTTTTGAAGATCGAATTCGTATTCGTTATCGAATTGATGGTGTGCTGATCGAACGAGATAGCCCGCCGCGACGACTGCTGATGGCACTGGTTTCACGTTTCAAAATTATGGCCTCGATGGATATCGCTGAAAAACGTCGTCCACAGGATGGTCGAATTAAGACCTCGATTGGTACCAAAGACTTTGACTTACGTGTGAGTATTCTTCCCACGAATCACGGCCAGGCAGTGGTCATGCGTATTCTAGACCGGGATAATATCAAAGTTGGAATTCGGAATCTTGGATTTTCGGAAGAAAACTATCGACGCTTTCAAACGATTATTCGCAGACCAAATGGTATTTTTCTTGTGACAGGACCAACAGGGAGTGGTAAGACTACTACTTTGTATAGTGCTTTGGGTGAGTTGAATCGACCAGATCGAAAGATTATTACTGCCGAAGACCCCGTGGAATATTACCTTCCCGGCATCAATCAGGTGGAGGTCAAACACAACATCGGCTTGGATTTCTCTCGTATTATTCGTGCGATGCTGCGACAGGCCCCGAATGTGATTCTTGTAGGAGAAATTAGAGATGTGGAAACTGCGGAAATGGCAATCCAGGCTTCTTTGACAGGACACTTGGTATTCAGTACCCTTCATACGAACGATGCGCCCGGTTCTATTACACGTCTGATTGACATGGGTGTGCAACCGTTTCTTGTTGCCTCCAGTGTAATGGCTGTAATGGCACAGCGTCTGGTACGTGTTGTTTGCGGCAAATGTGTTGAAACTTATGTGCCCGATCCTGGTGAGCTGGAGTTTTTTGAATTTACAGCCAGTCAACTCGAGGGGGCCATTCATCACCGCGGCAAGGGCTGCAACACATGTTCACACACCGGTTACAAAGGTCGCAAAGCGGTATTTGAACTAATGATGATGAATTCCGCTATACGTGAAATGACTTTTCGTAGTGAACCATCGCAAAATATCAGAAGACAGGCACGTTTGTTCGGTATGAAATCCTTGGCTGAAGATGCAGCAGAAAAAGCAATTGAGGGCATCACCACTCTTGAAGAGGCCTTCAAACTGGCCAAGGGAATGGACTGATTAACTCTGTTGATTTCATTCGGAGCTGAGGGGGCATTGTTTGTGGAGTGAGTTTTGGATTGAATTAAAAAACACATGATTTTCATGTGAAGATATTGATCAATTTAATGGCTTTTGTTTAATGGCTTTTGTTGAGTTTTTAAGTGAATTACCGGATAATTCATTAAACACTCATTCTTTTCGGGTGAGTGCATTTAATACATTTCTAATCAATCTTCTCTCAATTGTTAATGAATTTCTATTTAGCGTAATTCTTGTTTCAATAACCAGTTGTGCCGTGAATATGAATCTCCACGGCAAATGGTCGTTCAGGAAGAAAGTAATCAAACATATCAAGGAATGATCAATTCTTGAGAGATTGGTTTCATTTCTAAATGATTCACTGTTAATCGCTTACATTTCAGTCCATTAGTTTTCAGAAAGAATTTTGGATGGCAACAGTTCAAATTGATAAGTTACTGGAGACGGTCGTCAAAGAGAAAGTGAGCGATCTGCATATCACTACAGGCCAGCCCCCGGTGGTCCGAGTCGGGGGACGCATGGTTCGATTGGAAACCAAAAGCCTGGAACCTGATGATACAGTTGCGTTAATGAAAAGTATTACTCCTGAAAGAAATCAGCAGGAATTACAGGAAGTGGGGGGGACCGACTTCGGATTTGCATTCGGCGAACACGCCCGGTTTCGTGTTTCCGTATTTAAGCAGCGCGGCCATATCTCTATGGTGTTGCGACGAATTCCGAACGAATTTCTGACGTTTGAGCAATTGGGACTACCTGCCGTTGTTACCGACCTGTTAGAGCGCCCCCGTGGTCTCTTTCTTGTGACTGGTCCAACCGGTAGTGGTAAAACCACCAGTCTCGCCAGCATGATCAACTACATGAATGATACGATGGATCACCACATCATTACGATGGAAGATCCGATTGAATATTATCATCAGCACAAAAAATCGACGATCAATCAACGCGAAATTGGAGTGGATGTTCCGAGCTTTCCAGAAGCTCTTAGACGTGCACTGCGACAAGACCCCGATGTGATTCTTGTGGGAGAAATGCGAGACCTCGAAACCATCTCGGCGGCGATTACCGCTGCAGAGACAGGGCACGTTGTCTTTGGAACGCTGCATACAACGGGTGCTCAGGGAACAGTCGACCGAATTATCGATGTGTTTCCCACGAATCAGCAGGAGCAGATTCGGACCCAGTTATCGTCATCCATTATCGGAATTCTCAGTCAAGCCTTGATGCCTAAAAAACCAAAAGGTCTGGTCGCCGCGTATGAAATGCTGGTTGTCACACCCGCTATTGCCAACCTGATTCGAGAGGCCAAAACCTACCGTATTAACTCCAGTATTCAAACGGGACGAAAATTCGGAATGCAGTTGTTGGATGATGCCCTGTACAATCTATGGAAAGATGGGCTTTGTGAGGAAAAAGACGTTGTCATGCGTTCGAACAATCCAGGTGAATTGAAAGCCAAAATTGCCATGGCTAAGAAAGGATTACTCGAAGACGGAGATGAAGATGACGACGAAGATTTTGAGGATTATGAAGATTGATTCTGCAACGGAATTTCAAGGAGTTGCAAACAGGTAGTTCATTTCAGAATGAAATTATTGAGTTAGATAAAAGGTAGGCACACATGGCAGCAAGACGCCTTGGACAAATCATGGTCGATCTGGGATATATCTCGGAAGATCAATTATGGGATATTCTGGAAGAACAAAAACAGAGTCCGGGTGAAGTGATTGGTCAGGTGGGAATCCGCATGGGGCTCGTCACCGAGGAACAGGTAACGCAGGCGCTGGCCGAGCAATGGGGAATGCCGGTTATTGAGCTGGAAGAGACCAATATTTCAGCGAAAGTACTGGAGCTTGTACCCGAGACGATGGCCTCGATTTACAAGATTATGCCTGTTTCATTGAAAGACGATGTGCTGACAGTTGCCATGGCGGATCCACAAAATGTGTCAGCATTGGATGACCTTCGAAATTTTTTAGGGTACGATGTGCGAGGCGCTGTCTCGAATCTTCAAGAAGTGGAAGCAGCAATTGCCCGCCATTATTCAGAGCGTGAAGACAGTATTGAAGATGTGATCGGCTCCATTGAAGATGAGCTTGGTGAAGATACTTCCAAGAATGCTTACGATCTGTCCTCTTCAGAAGAAATTGCTGATGCGGCACCCATTCGAAAATTACTGAATATGGTGATGTTGCTGGCCATTAAAGATCAGGCAAGTGACATTCATTTGGAACCCTTCGAAGATGAATTTAAAATTCGTGTCCGCGCGGATGGGGTCTTGTACGAAATGGTGCCTCCGCCGCGCCACCTGGCAAATGCCATTGTCTCACGTGTCAAAATTATGGCCGATCTGGATATTGCTGAAAGACGTTTGCCTCAAGATGGTCGTATTGAATTGAACGTGGGAGGCAACCCGGTTGACTTAAGAGTCAGTGTGCTGCCGACTTTGTTTGGTGAAGCAGTTGTTATGCGAATCCTTGACCGGACAGTCGTGCAGTTGGACTTAAACAAAATTGGTATGGACCCGGTTACACTTTCAAGATTTCGGGAAATGATTCATCGTCCCAATGGAATTGTGCTGGTTACCGGACCGACCGGAAGTGGTAAAACCACAACACTCTATTCCGCTCTGAATGAGCTGAATGTAATCGAAGAAAAAATTATTACGACCGAGGACCCCATTGAGTACGATATTGATGGCCTGATTCAGGTTCCCGTCAATCCCGATATTCAAGTCACGTTCGCTACAGTGTTACGTGCGATTTTGAGACATGATCCCGATCAGATTCTGATCGGCGAAATACGTGATTTCGAAACAGCAGAGATCGCAGTTCAAAGTGCACTGACCGGTCACTTGGTATTCAGCACGCTGCATACCAATGATGCCCCTTCGGCAGTCACACGTTTGCGTGATATGGATATTCCCAAATTCTTGATCACAGCGACAGTAGAAGCAATTCAGGCACAACGTCTGGTGCGCACAATCTGCAAGGAGTGCCGGACCGAATTCGAACCCAGTGATGAATTGCTATTGGAATTGCAGCTCCCCATTGAACAGGCCCGTCAATACAGTTTTTACTATGGTAAAGGTTGCGCGACCTGTAATAACTCGGGATACAAAGGCCGAACGGGCCTTTATGAATTACTGGATGTAACAGATGAAATTCGCGATTTGATTTCCGCTGATGCTTCAACGGATGATATTCGAAATGTAGCGCGAAGCCAGGGAATGACCACGTTGCGTGAAGCAGGGTTGAAATTGATTTTTGATGGGATCACGACAATCGACGAAGTGGTTCGAGAAACTGTGGTGGAAGATATTGAGTAACGCCCAGCCTAGAGGCTGATGCAGAATACAAACTATATTTTTTAAAAGACTTTTGACGGAGTAACGCCATGCCGGTTTATCAATATGAGGCAATGGACAATACAGGGCTCGAGGTAAAAGACACCATCGAAGCACCTTCTGAAGCGGACGCTCAGACGATCATTAAAGAGAAGGGCTTTTTCGTTACGAAAATCGCCGAAAAAGGTCGCGGAAAAAAACAGAAAAAAGGGGCCGGTGGAAAAGGGGCCGCTGCCAAAAAAACCAGCTCCAAGAAAGGCGGCTTTTCCATTGGCGGGGTGCGACCCAAACAGTTGTGTACATTCACGCGACAGCTTTCCACGTTACAGGATGCAGGCCTCCCAATCTTAAGAAGCCTGCGCATTCTGGAAGCACAGGCAAAACCGGGGCCCCTCAAGGCCTCATTAGATGGTGTAATCGAAGATATTGAATCTGGAAATACACTCTCGGAAGCAATGGCCAAACAGCCCAAGTGCTTTGACAACCTGTACGTCAACATGGTGAAAGCAGGGGAAGCCGGCGGTGCGCTGGAAGTCATTCTTCAGCGATTAGCCGAATTTAAAGAACGTGCTCAAAGTTTGAAGAAAAAAGTTCAGGGGGCCATGATCTACCCGGTGGCTGTGATCACCGTTGCCGGCTTGATCGTCGGCTTCATCATGTATTGGATTATTCCCAAGTTCAAAAAAATCTTCCTCGATTTCGGTACGGAATTGCCAGGCATTACACTGCTTTTGATGACAATCAGCGATGTTGTCGTTTCCTATTTCTATCTCTTTCCGGCGGTGCCATTTGCACTCTTTGTGTTTATCAAAATTGTCAGGAAGAACAAAAAGGGAGCGTTTATTGTTGACTGGATCTCGCTGCGCATACCCTTATTGGGAAAAATTATCAGTAAGTCGATTACTGCGCGAACCTGTCGTACTTTGGGGACATTAATCGCATCCGGGGTCCCGATTCTGGAAGCAATTGTGATCGCCAGGGATACCGCGGGCAATATGGTGTTTCAGCGCGCTTTTGACACGATTTACGCGGCCATCCGCGAAGGGGAAACAATGGCGGTTCCTTTAAGAGAAGCGCGGATTGTAGATGATATCGTGGTCAATATGGTGGACGTTGGTGAAGAGACCGGTGCGCTCGATAACATGCTTTACAAGGTAGCCGACGTTTACGATGAAGAAGTCGCGGTTCTGGTAGATGCCCTGGTGAGTTTGCTGGAACCATTAATGGTGATTGTTCTAGGTGTCATCGTTGGTTTTATTGTGATTGCACTCTTCATGCCTTTGATCAAACTATTGAACGACCTTTCGTAGTGTTTTGGGGAAGGTGTTGCAAAACAATACATTTTTTTCCTACGAATTGAAGTGACGATGCAAATACGAAAAATCCATAAAACGTTTATATAAAACATGTTATGGTTATATTGTTTTCCGGGCATAAAATTTGCCAGTATAATTAGGTAGAAAACTCTCGACTGATTTGACTCCTGTATGGAGTGGGAGAGGGCTTTTCGAATCTCAAACTGTTTTTCTGAAAAGAGATAGGAGTTAGTAATGAAACCTCAGTCGCCAAAAATCCTCTCGGCGTCACAGCAAAACAGACGTGCGTTCACACTCATCGAACTCATGATTGTCATCGTGATCATTTTAATCCTGCTCGGCTTACTCATCCCCGCCATCGGCAGTGTAAGGCAGGCGGCCCTAAGAGCTCAGGTACGCACCGAAATATCAAATCTGGAAGCAGCGATTACTGCCTTCAAAGCCGACTTCGGCATCGACCCCCCCAGTGGGATCATATTGTATGAGTCAGGTAGTGCTACCTGGGATCAGCGCAATAAAGGTCTGATCCGTCAAATGTGGCCACAATTTGATTTTGGGAAAGACAAAGATATCAACGGGGACGGCGATGTGGTGGATGTAATCACGCTTAATGCAGGTGAATGCCTGGTCTTCTTTTTGGGCGGTGTTTTCGAGAAAGCCCCAGACGGTTCTGCATTCAGAGTCTACGGTTTTTCCAAAAATCCAGCGCAGCCATTTTTGAATCCTGGTCATACTTCAGAAGATACTGGAAACGATATTGATGGTGACGGAACGAATGGGACTTATACGTCGAGTCTCACTGCGACCAATTCAAGCCGACGGGGACCTTACTTCGAATTTAACAACGGTCGTTTCGTAGATAGTGATAATGACTTTTCTCCGGAATATTTGGACGCCTTTCCCAGTCAGCAGTTACCCTATCTGTATTTTAGCAGCTACAACGGCCGCGGATACCGTCTTGGCGAAGTGACTGGGTCTCCACTGAATTATGTCTATTATCAAGGTGATCCAGCCTCTGCACCAACGACTTCGTCTCAAGCATTTAAACCCAAGTCGTATCAGATCATTTCTCCCGGTGCCGATTATCAGTTCGGTACAGGGGGGAATTTTGATTCCAATAAAAATTTTCCTGCGGGCCGAACGGTAGAGGCAGATAACATCACAAATTTTGTCAATGGTTCTCTGAAGTAATTTGTGTCTCGTTTTTCATGAAGTCAGGTTTTCAAAATGCGACGTTCAGTAATTCATCAATCAGTTCAATCAACGCGAAGCGGTTTTACGATCGTCGAATTGATGATGGTGGTCGGTATCCTGTTGTTTTTGATTGCCACGTCTGCAGTTCTTGTGCGGAACATTGGAAACAAAGCCCGCGAAAAAGCAACCCTCGCAACCATCGTTAAAGTCAATGGCATGGTGCAGAATCGCATCGAAGCCATGCGGAAGGCCCTTGATTCCAGTAAAAACCAACGGCAACTCACATCTCTGGTGGGGCAAAAATATACGTCTCTAATTAACGACTTTGGGGCTAAATTTCGATCGCTTCCAAAACCGGTCGTCGAAATTTTGGTTCGCAAAGATATTTTTCGTCAAAACCTGCCTCAGTTTGCTAGCGAAAATTTACAAGTGGCCGACCTGATTGACGGTACGAGAGATGGTACGGTAGCAGTCCCCATCCCCAATCCAAATGCTGATTTAAGTTCTGAATTTCTCTATTACATTTTGACCAACCATGAAACATACGGCGTCCCTCCCGTTGGGGAAGATGCGTTTACGGCATCTGAAGTCGCTGATACTGATGGCGATGGTCTGAATGAATTCGTTGATGGCTGGGGCAAACCATTACGGTTTTATCGCTGGCCTACGCGTCTGATCAAGCCTGACGGGACCAACATTGATCGGCAGACAGCCAGTATTTTTTTCAATGGCTTGCCTTCGGCTTCAGCAGCCGGTTTTAATGAAGTTGATCCGTTGAATGTCGATGCTGATGACCCGCAAGGCCGGATCCAGCACGAGAACAGTCGCTCAGGAAGTCTGCTTGACCCGCTGTTCAATAATTCGGCTGGATACACCGTCGGAGAATATGCCACATTGAATACATACTGGGTACCGTTAATTGTTTCTGCAGGCGAGGATGGCGCATTGGGCCTGTATGAACCCCATGATTTAGCAAATAATGGGGTATTAGCCAGGCCTGTCATTGTTCCACTTGCGAATGAAGTGTTTGATAATATCACAAACCATAACCAACGAGCTGGAGGAAAGTAAGCCCATGCCAGCTTTTCATATGGACAATCTGGTACAACTCCGACTTCTCCAGCAGAGACGTTCTTCTGGTCGAAGCGGCTTTACGCTTGTCGAATTGCTAGTTGTGATTTCCATCCTGGCGATTCTGGTTGTGATGACTGTCTCTTCCATTAATTTCGCACTCTCCAGCGACCTGACACGGGGGGCCTCTCGTCAAGTGCAGTCTTATCTTGCCGGAGCTCGCGATCGTGCCATTTATGCCAAAGAACCTCGCGGCGTCCGTTTTCTGATTGATCCCAATAACCCGACTGTTGTCACCAGCATGGTTTACATCGCTCCCAGTCCCGACTGGAATCAAGGCGTGATTCGCATCGAACGTATCGACACCGATTCTGATACAGTCCCCGATACCGCATTGTATGTTCGCGGGAAAGGCACGGACTGGAGATTCCTGTATAATCGCGGCCAACTGCTCAACGGGGCACGCATCAAAATTCCCGGCGATGGCAGTGGTACCTGGTACTCAATTGACTTGGATAATTCACCGATATCCGAGCCCGATCCGGTTACGCCTGGGTCTCCTTTACCCAATGAATATGATTTCGACGTCGATGAAGTACTCCGCCTGACAACTCCCTATCGCGATGCGGGAACTTCCACCCCCACCGAAGTCGTGGCCTTTGCACCCGGCAGTGGGCCTTCGACCTATCTGTTGGAACTGCCCCCAGTCGTCTTGTCAGGGGAAGAGCCGACTCTCTTACCCAACAACACCGGCATCGACCTTGATCGCTCTTTTCTGCCAGCCAGCTGGCGAGTCACAGGTTTTTCCGGCGGTGACGATGGTCAGCCCGGGAAAGCAGGTGTCAATGATGATGGCAACGGTGGAAACGATGATGCTGGCGAATACCTGTGGCCAGGCACCGATGATTATCGTCTCTATTCCAGCCAGCTCGATCTGATGTTTTCTCCCCGAGGCTCCCTTTCCGGCAGTGAAGCCGGTAGTGGCAAAATTCATTTTATGCTTGACACACTGGAAAATATTTCCTCCACATGGTTGGGAACCACCGGTTACGCTTCAGGAGACCGGGTCACTGTCCCCGCTCGGTTTATTACGCCTACAAGCACAAACTGGGATCTGAATTTCAGACCCTATGATCGTATTTATGTATGCGATACAGCAGGTACCAGTGGTTCGAATCCCGCCATCTTTTTGAACTCCAATGCTGCGAGAACCGAGGGCAGTACCATTACTGATGGCAGCGTCACTTGGAAAGTCGAGCTCAACTCGACTCCGTCTTTGTTGACCATTTTTACGCGTACGGGAAATGTCAGCGCTTATCCGATGTTTTTTGATAATCCTGTGGCGGTACCCTTAAACCGGGCACCCGATGTGTTTTATTACGCCGAAACCGGGGAGACCGCCAAATGAAACAGCATCATATGAAAACGGGCAATACGATCGCGTCAGGGATCCACTTCAACCGCAGTGGGGTGACACTGATGGAAGTCCTCATGTCGGTCATGATCATGAGCATCGGCGTGGTTTCACTGGCGTCTCTCTTTCCCATTTCGATATTACGAGGAGTGCAGGCGACCAAACTCACAAATGCCACTGTTTTGCGATACAATGCCGAAGCACTCATCGAAGCATTTCCTCAGCATTTTGTTTTCGATCCCGATGGAACGCTCAATACGAACGGGCATATCGCACACCAGCGACGTAACCGCAACTATATTGTTGATCCTTTGGGGTCGTATTTTGCCACGCTTGATGGCACCGGTTTCGAGGACAGTTTTGGCAATGATGGTTCCAGCACTCCGCTAACTCGAATCCCACGCTTCCATGCCGGACTGACTTCACAGTTGGCAGCGATAAATTTCTTTAGTCAACAGGATAGCTGGACTCTGCATTATGAAGGCGTCCCATCCAGCATCAATGGCGCCCGTGATACAATTACCATTGACCCCAACGACATTTCTTCCGGCATCGTTGACCTGACGGAACTCGGCCAGATGGTATCCACTGTAACAGGTGGCCGTATGCTGATTTATGACACGTCAGGCAAACAGGTTCAGGCTCGCTCTATCACAAGCGCCAGTATCAATACCGGTTCTTCAGAAATCAGTTTTGCCGATCCATTGCCCAACAATGAATTGTTTGACAGCATTTCCAAAATACGAATTGAAACAGTGGAACAACGTTATTCTTATCTGTTAACGGTACGCCGTCAGATTGCCAGCGATGTCGCCTCTGTCGATGTAGTCGTCTTCTTCCGACGCAACTTTTCACCGGAATTTGAAGCCGTTCATGATGTTGAAAACTTTGTCGCAGAGTGGAATCCGGGTAATGATGGTGCCTGGGGTATAGCTGGCTATGACGATGACAATGACGGTTCTGATGATGAGAGAGCAGGTGAGCAGGGTGCGATTGGTTCGGATGATTTCCAGCGCCGCAAATTCACGGTGCGTTATAATGCGAGTGTCGATAAACCGCTGTTGAAAAAAGGGGGCTATGTCTTCGACGCCATCAACGCCCGCTGGTATCGCATTCAGGCATTTGAGGAAGATAAGTCAGTCAGTCCCATCACGACTGCCATTGTTACACTGGATCAACCCATCATTCAAAGCATCAACGATCCAGGCGCCCCTGGCACTCCTGTAACAGGTCTGATTCTTATGCCCAACGTTGTCCAGGTTTATCCTCTCGGAAATAAAGTACGTTAGTCTGAAATTAATATTAAGTAACTGAAACCAGATAGTTTAAAGCGAAGTTTTTAATGAAAACATCAAACATCACACATCATTGGAAATCAGATCGAAGGGCCAACCATCCTCGCGCTGGTTTTACGCTCGTCGAAATGATCGTTTCGGTGGCACTGGTTCTGTTGATGATGTTGATGTTCACCGAAATTTTCCAGATCCTCTCCGGTTCCATGACCACCCAGCGGGGCATTTCAGAAAATGACCAGCGGGAAAGGCTGTTGGTTACCGTTTTGCAGTCCGATCTCGAGAATCGTTCGTTTCAGTATCTACTGCCCTATTCCGATTACAAGGCGTTTACAACACCGCCCGGAGTATTTCCCAGTCCCAGCGATCCCCGCAATCCCTTATATCACAAAGAGGATCGACAGGGATATTTCTATATCTCTGAAAATGACCCCAACGATGATACCGACGACTTCATCCAGTTCACTGTCTCCCGATTTGCCAGCCCGAAGCAGGGAGATACGGAAGATTTTTATTACGGACGCGCTACCGACTTAAGCGGCTTGACTGCCAGTGGTGGGAGTCAACTGGTGAATCATCCCAATCAACCTGAAGCCGATGACGGGCGGATTACAGCCGACGGTACGTCACAATCCTCGGCCGCAGAAGTCTGTTACTTCCTGCGAGGCAGTAATCTATATCGACGGATCATGCTGATTCGCGAACCACTGTCGCTCTCCAGTACACAGAACTCACAACCTGTTTCCTCTGACAATAGTAATTCACCGTTCTTCCAGAGAACCGGCGGTCCTCCTTTGCCTTTATATGGAGAACACATTTCGTCAGATCATAATTTTTGGCGCGACTTCGATTATTCTGCCTACATTGATTCTACCCCTAATCGCTTTGCTCGTTTCCATGATCTGGATGATCTTGATAATTCTGATACGACAGGCGCAAATATTCTGTTTCCGATGGGGATGCCACGCTATCGCTTCGGTTTTAACCATGAGGTAGATGGTCTCTCACGGGAATTTGTTCCCAGTTCTGCGGGCTCTAATCCCCAGTTATTCATTGGGCGTTTTACTCATGAAGAAACGTCGCACCAACACTTTAATTATCCGCATGACTTAATGGATTCCTCGATCGGTGGTGGAGGTAATCCCATGGATCCCGCGGGACCCAACCTGCTGTTGAATCCCAACGATCGAGTGATTGATTTATTAAGAAATGGTATCCGACGTTCGGAAGATCTGGTGCTTTCGAATGTGCGTTCCTTTGATATCAAGCTCTTTGATGACGGTGCGCAGGACTTTGTCGACATCGGTGGTACAACAGCAGTCCGGTTTGCCTCAGGAGCAAAACAAAATACCGTGCATGGTAATTCAGTCTATAAGAACGTATTTGATACCTGGCATTCCCGGGCCATCTCTAGCGGGGGAGATGAAGATCCACCGTACCCCATGCTCTCTGATCCAACCGTTGCAGAATTTGCCTCGCAGGTTCCTGTCTACGATATAGCCAATCAGACTCCGGTTCCCAGAGCGTCACCTTTAACAGCAATTCGCATTTTAATTCGCTATGAAGATACTTCTTCAGGTCAAGTGAGACAGATGACCCTGATTCATCCTTTAAGGAATCGGGGAGAGGGATAAAAGAATAATACAAACAGACTTTTCCCCTTGTGCCGGACCGGGTCACGGCCATAGGCCACTTTGGGAGGTTTAGGAATGAAACCAATTTCTATGAAACTGACATATCAAGTAAACAGGCATATCACTCGTGTTCCTGATACACGTGGTGGATCGACGTTATTAGTCGTGATTGCCTTACTGGCGATGCTTTCACTGCTGGGAGTCGTATTCTATACGTTCGCCTCTCAGGAAGAACGCAGCGCGCAGTACTTTACTGAAGCCGCCCTCAATGAAGCCGATCCCGGTCTTGATGCCGACGTCCTGTTCAACTGGGGATTGCAGCAATTAATCGTTGGCCCCGAAGATGACCTGTATAATAGTGCCCTGCACGGCAAATGGCACTCCATGCTCCCCAAAATGTTCGGTTCCGACGTGCACCCCTATACCGGGCAGGGGATCAATCTTATAATGGACGGTTCGGGTATTGTTAGCGTTGATCAGAATTATGATGGGACCTCTGACAATCCTGATTTACTTTCTTTAAACCATAGCCGAAGTGCACATGGTGGTACGCTGCCTTTCGCCCTGCAGAGTGCGAACATTCCTCAACCCGATGTTGATTATACGTCGCCAGATAACAACAACCTGTTCCTGGCTTATGATGGTTATACGCTTGATAGTGGTGCTCTAAGACGGGTCATCATCCCTTCCTTTGTGCGACCACAGTTTTTCAGACATCGTACGTCAGGGGTACATGTTGATGACTGGTATGAGAATGACGGAAGTTTGAATCCTGATCAGGAAACGACACTTAATGTACTCAGGCCGCATCCAAAGCATGTGTTTGTTGACCCGGATGGCATTGCGAGTGCGACGAATCGCTTTTCAGCCTCTTTTCCTTTCCAGCCTGTCAATGTTGCTGGTGGAAATGCCGCCGTCTATGGTGAGCTGGGGATCTTTACGGATTCGTTCGATACTACTACCAATGCCCCGATTATTGAACTGGATGTCGACAATGACAATAACGGATATCGGGATGGAATCTGGATGGACCTGGACTTTCCTCCCATCCAACATCCCAATGATCCGACGAAATATATCCTGCCGTTATTTTCCTTTACAGTGTACGATCTGGATGGGCTAATCAATTTGAATACGGCTGGAAATATGCGGCGGACCGGTGACATCAACTTGAACTACAATCCCAGCAATAATTTCTTTGGCGAGCACAACTCGATTTACTCCGACAAATACCTGTTCCTCTCTCGTTCTAATATGGGGCTTTCCTCACCAGGTGAGATCAATCCACAATGGGCCTTGAATGCAAGACCTGAGAAGTTCTCTTCTGGTGGAGACATGATCGATTCGGCGAGTGCTACAGCTGTGTTGCAGCAGCACCGTCTCTTTTTCGGCGATTATCCCTACCCGTATGGTTCAATTACCGCTCCACGTTCATATGCTGCCTATACTAACTACACTGACTTCCAAACGGCCTACGAGGACACCGTCAACTGGCGTGAAATGTCCAACATGGAATATTTCTTCCTCAATTTTGGTCGTCCGGAATTCAGTCTCCCCAGTCCACTGGCCAATGGCACTAAAAACGAAATTGTGGATCTCTATCCAGGCCGTTGGGGCGAACCTAACCTGCTCTATGATGCCCAACGTGACAATTCCGGAGATCCGCTCTATCTCGTTGATACCAGTGGCAGTTCTGTACTAGCATTTCCGCGTGCAGGCCAGACACTCGTTGACGACAATGCCAACCGCTATGAAGGGGGCACACTGAGCGGCTCTCTGAACGGAAACCGTTCTAACGTGCATTCTTTCATGCATCCGCTGGCGTATAATGGTTCGGGAAGAACCAATAAAACAGGAACCAGCTACCGTCAGCCAGCGATTGGCTACAATGGCTGGAGTGGATATCGCGACTTCGAATTTGCTGGTACCACCCGCTACAACGGTGGTCGGACGTTTTTCAAAGACTCCATCACTGATTCGTCAGACAACTTTGGTGTCCTGATGGATGAAGCTGATGAAATGACCGTCGATCTGGAAAAAGTACAGCGACCCTATGACGAACCTTACGCTGTCGATGATCTAGCCTTCCTGCATATGAATCAGACGGATCAGGATAATACCGGTGTCAGCTCGCGTCTGGAATTTCTGCTCCCCTTTAACTTTGGTCGTGCAGCAACAATAAACTGGCGGTCTAATATGA
>NZ_CALEMX010000630.1 GCF_937910335.1 uncultured Gimesia sp.
CAGCCGCCGGTTTCTGGTTTGAGAAGCAGTCGCTCAACCCGGTCCGCCTGTGGTTCCTACCTGTAAAATGCTGGAAATGATAATGGCTATGCATGCTAATTTTCGAGATCAGTTCATTTCATTCGTCAAACCGTTCTCCACGGGGATACTGGTGGCATTCGTTTTATTGAGTGCAACCTGTCTGCCTGCCGCTGAGAAACAGCCGAACCAGAAGCAGATTCAATTTTTTGAATCGAAGATTCGGCCTTTGTTAATCAAACACTGTTATGACTGTCATGGTCCGGATGAACAGGAATCCGGGTTACGCGTTGATACCTTTAAACACATCGTCAAGGGTGGCAAAGCAGGGGCGTTGCTCGTTCCCGGAAAGCCGGAACAGAGTATCTTGATCACGGCTGTCAATTATCAGTCTGCCGATCTGAAGATGCCTCCTGAAGAAAAGCTGAGCAAGCAGGAAATTGCCGACCTGACCACCTGGGTCAAAATCGGGGCCCCCTATCCCAATGCCGATATGAGTCTCCTTAGAGCGTCAAAAGGCAAAGGGAAATTTGATATCAAGAAGGAGCGGGAGTTCTGGTCGTTTCAACCAGTGAAAAAGCCAGCGGTGCCTGCTGTCAAAAACCGGTCATGGGTTAAGAATCCCATTGATCAGTTTGTATTACACGAGCTGGAGCAGGCCAAGATCACGCCTGCCAAACCGGCTGACAAACGCACGCTCATTCGTCGTACGACATTTGACATAACCGGGCTACCTCCGACTCCACAAGAGATCGATAATTTTTTGAATGATCAGTCGCCGCAGGCATTCGAAAAAGTAGTAGACCGCCTGTTGGCATCGCCCCATTATGGCGAACATTGGGCACGTCACTGGTTGGACATCGCGCGGTATGCCGATTCGAACGGGTTAGATGAAAATGTCGCCTATGGTACCGCATGGAAGTACCGCGATTATGTCGTGAATGCTTTAAACAAAGACAAACCGTATGACCTGTTCCTCAAAGAGCAACTGGCCGGCGATTTACTCGAACCAGCCAAAGATGTCGCTGAACGGAATGAGCGTTTAATTGCGACCGGATTTTTGTCATTAGGTCCGAAGGTTCTGGCGGAAGTCGATGAAACCAAAATGGAGATGGATATCATCGACGAGCAGATCAATACCATTGGTGTTTCCCTGATGGGGATGACACTGGGATGTGCCCGCTGCCATGACCATAAATTCGATCCGATTTCGGCGTACGATTATTATGGGATCGCGGGAATCCTGAAAAGCACCAAGATCATGGAGCATTACAAGAAGGTTGCCCGCTGGCATGAAAATTCACTCGGGACCGATGCCGAGTTGAAGGTTCAGGCGGGATATGATCAGAAGATCAAAGCAGAAGAAGCAAAAGTTGCCGCCCTGGTGAAATCGGAAAATGAACGATTAAAGAAAGAGGGTGGCAAAGAGTTTAAACTGCCTGCCAAGCCGGAGCCTACTTATTCTAAAGAGGCCCAAGCGGAATTAAAGAAATTTCGGGCGAAAGTTGCGTCACTGAAAAAGGAACGCCCTGAAATTCCGACTGCATTGGGAGCCGCCGAACGGGAAACGATCGATTTGCCCATTCACATTCGCGGCAGTCATTTGACATTGGGAGAAACCGTTCCGCGACATGTTCCCGTTGTTCTGAATCAACAGCCGCAGAAACCGTTTTCCAAGAAACAGAGTGGGCGTCTGGAATTCGCAGAATGGCTTGGGAGTCGAGATCATCCATTGGTTTCGCGCGTCATTGCGAATCGGGTCTGGCGCTGGCATTTCGGTAAAGGCATTGTGGCAACCCCCGATAACTTTGGAAGATTGGGAGCAAAACCTTCTAACCAGGCTTTGCTGGACTGGCTGGCTGTGAACCTGATGGACGAGGGCTGGTCGCTCAAAAAATTACACCGCATGATTTTACTTTCCAATACCTGGCAGATGAGCAGTGAAATGAATGAGAAAGCCGCCGCCATTGATCCCGACAATAAGTTGATGTGGCGTGCCGATCTGCGTCGTCTGGATGCGGAATCTATTCGTGATTCAATCCTGGTTGTCAGTGATGGGCTGGACGCCACATTGGGAGGCTCGTTACTCAATGTCAATAACCGTGAATTCGTCTTTAATCATGAATCAAAAGATGGTGTGACTTATGATTTTAACAGACGATCAATTTATCTCCCGGTAATCCGCAATCATTTGTTCGGGATGTTTATGTTATTCGATTATGCAGATGCCAGCGTGCTGAATGGAGATCGATCTTCAACAACGGTCGCGCCACAGGCTCTGTTTATGTTGAACAGCCATCTTGTCGAAGGTGCCTCGCAACGTTTGGCGGATACGATCTTAAGTCAAACGGCACTCTCACCGGAACAAAAAATAGAACAACTGATGTTGAAAGCATATGGGCGTTTCCCATCTGAGCGGGAAGTCAAAAAATCGCTGCAGTTTCTGCAGGAACTGGAACAGGAATTACAGAGTGAGGAATCCGATTCTCAAAAACGGATCAATCGTAGCTGGCAGGTTTTCTGTCAGTCCATTTTTGGGTCGAGTGAATTTATCTATCTCCGATAAACGTTGATCAGAATTAAAACCATCTAAATCAAAAATCATTTTTAATAGAGACCTGTCATGAGTATCCTACCTCAATCACTATTTTCCCGACGTGACCTGTTAAAAAAGTCAGCAGTCGGATTTGGAAATCTTGCCTTACTGTCGATGCTCAATGATGAAGCAAAGGCGGCTAAGGGACACGATCCGCTGGCACCTAAGGAGCCTCATTTTACGCCGCGGGCCAAACGTGTGATCTTCCTGTTCATGAAGGGCGGACCGTCCCATATGGATACGTTTGATTACAAACCGCAACTGCAGAAGTATGACGGAAAGCCGTTGCCTTTTGACAAACCCCGGGTTCAATTTGCGCCCACTGGAAACTTGTTGAAATCGCCCTGGAAGTTTAAGCAGTACGGCGAGAGTGGAATTCATGTCAGTGAGTTATTTCCCAATGTGGCAGAATGTGTTGACGATCTGTGTATTATCAATTCATTGCATGGAACGAACGCCGCGCATGGGGGCGCGTTACTTAAGTTGCATACCGGCAGCGATGCCTTTGTTCGTCCGAGTATGGGCTCATGGGTGACCTATGGTCTGGGAACCGAGAATCAGAATTTGCCGGGCTTCATTACAATTTGTCCGACCTTGGCGCATGGTGGAGTGAAGAACTGGAGTTCTGCCTTTTTGCCGGCTCCTTATCAGGGGACTCCATTGGGGAATGCCGCGGTTGCAGCCGAACAGGCGCAGATTGAATTTATCAAAAATGGTTTTCTGTCTCGTAAAGTGCAACGGAAACAGATTGATTTTCTGAACGATCTCAATCGTCAGCATCAACAGCAGACTGGTCCGAATCAGGTTCTGGAGGACCGAATTGGTTCATTTGAATTAGCATTTCGTATGCAGGAAGAAGTTCCGCAGGTTCAGGATATCTCCGGCGAAACCGTAGCTACGCGCAAGATGTATGGTCTGGATGAAGAGAAGACGGCTGACTTTGGTCGTCAATGTTTAATGGCCCGTCGTTTTGCAGAACGGGGCGTACGCTTCATTCAGGTATCTCATAGTGACCAGAAAGTGCAATGGGATCAGCATGGGAATCTTTTGGAAGGGCACGGCAAAAATGCAAAAGAAGTCGATAAACCAATTTCCGGTCTGCTGAAAGATTTGAAACAGCGCGGTTTGTTGAAAGATACTTTAGTCGTCTGGGGTGGAGAATTCGGCCGCACACCAACTGCACAGGGAAAAAATGGCCGCGATCATAATCCCGAAGGATTTACCATGTGGATGGCGGGAGGCGGTGTGAAAGCCGGTTTCCAATATGGTGCCACCGATGAATTCGGTTACTACGCGACCAAAGATAAAATGCACATTCATGATTTTCACGCTACGCTCCTGCATCTTCTGGGCATGAATCATGAAAAGTTGACCTATCGCTATGCCGGACGAGATTTCCGTCTAACCGATGTTGCCGGTCATGTGGCACATGGTGTTCTGGCGTAATTGACGAACCCGATCACCGTTGATGTATTGAGTATGAAAACCCTCTTTCATTGAAATGAGGGTTTTTTGCTGCGCATTGAGCCGCAAACAGCAATTCATCGTCTTGTATTTCCATCGTGTGAATGATTGAGATGAATGATCACTTCACATTAAGCGAAATAAAACAGGTGCGGGTCTGCTGAGATTGAAAAACGCGAGTCTGGCAGACTATGATGCACGCTCGGAGAGCTTGCATGTGTTGAGCCTCTTTTCTATGTTGTTCCCACGCAGGCCTGAATCTGGCCTTTGCATCAGCGTTTGTTTATGAAATGTGAATCCGTTATGAGTTCCTATATGAAAAAGAAATGGCGTTCCACGACGATTTTAACAGTACGTCATGAGGGGGCGGTTGCCATCGGCGGCGATGGGCAAGTGACTCATGGCGATACCGTCATGAAAAGCGATACTCGTAAGATCCGAAAAATCCTTGATGGTCAAGTCATCTGTGGTTTTGCGGGTTCTACGGCTGATGCTTTTGCACTTTTGGAGCGGTTTGAAGTCAAAGCCAAGGACTATCCCGGAAATATGCCACGCGCGGCTACAGAACTGGCGCGCGACTGGCGGACCGACCGGATTTTACGAAAGCTGGAAGCTCTGATTATCGTTGTCAATCAGGAGCATAGTTTGCTGATTACCGGTCAGGGGGATGTGGTCGTTCCCTCGGATGGTGTCATAGGCATCGGATCCGGCGGAAATTACGCAACCGCAGCGGCGCGGGCGCTCATCGCACATTCTCAGTTGTCGGCTGCAGAAATTGTGAAAACATCATTAGGCATCGCTTCAGAAATCGATATCTATACGAATAATAATATCATCGTGGAGGAGCTTCAGTGCAAGAGTTAACGCCTCGACAGATTGTCGCAGAGCTGGATAAACATATTGTCGGTCAGGATGACGCAAAACGTGCGGTGGCGATTGCACTGAGGAATCGCTGGCGCTGGCAGCAATTGCCGGAAGAGATCCGTAAAGAAATTACTCCGAAAAATATCATCATGATCGGGCCCACGGGGGTCGGGAAGACGGAAATTACACGTCGCCTGGCTCAGTTGATTGAGGCTCCTTTCATCAAAGTGGAAGCGACCAAATACACGGAAGTGGGTTATTACGGCCGCGATGTCGAGAGCATGGTTCGTGATCTGGTCGATTCTGCCAAGAATCTGGTGCGTGAAAAGAAGCGCGTGGAGCTGGTCGATAAGGCAAAGGTACGTGTCGAAGAACGTCTGCTCGATCTGCTGGTGCCCCCTCCGGATTGGGAACCCTCTCATCTTGAGTCGACTGAAGAGGATCAGAAAGAGGATTCTAAAGATCGCTACGAACGCACGCGGGACAAATTTCGAAAAATGTTGAGTAAGGGAGATCTGGAAGACAAAGAAGTTGAGATATCGATAGATCAGAAAAGCTCTCCCGTGCAGGTGTTTTCGAATATGGGCATGGATCAAATGGACGTTGATCTACAGGGAATGTTAGAGAAAATGATGCCTGGCCAGAGCAAGAGTCGCAAACTGACCGTCAAAGAAGCGCGCAAGGTTTTGCTCGAACAGGAAGTGGAAGGGTTAATGGATAAAGATGCCATTGCCGAAGAAGCGATCGAACTGGCGGAGCGGAACGGAATCGTTTTTATCGATGAGCTTGATAAGATCTGTACGTCCGAGGAGGGGGGCGGGAGTCGTGGTGGCGATGTCAGTCGGCAGGGTGTGCAACGCGATTTGCTTCCGATTGTGGAAGGCACGACGGTTCAGACTCGTAGTGGCTCCGTGAAAACAGATTACATGTTGTTTATCGCAGCCGGTGCCTTTCATCGAACGAAACCTTCAGATTTAATGCCCGAACTACAGGGACGGTTTCCCATTCGCGTGGAGCTGAAGGAGCTGACGCGTGATGACTTCTTGAGAATTCTGACCGAGCCTACCAGTTCCATTACAATGCAGTATCAGGCTTTATTGAAAACAGAAGGGGTCAAGATAAAATTTGAAAAAGATGGTCTGGAAGAACTGGCGGAAATCGCGTTTCAGGTGAATCAGACGACGCAGAATATTGGTGCCCGTCGACTGCATACGATATTAGAACGATTGTTGGAAGAGGTCAGCTATGATGCACCTGATCTCACGGTAAAGAAAATCAAGATCGATGCCGCTTATGTACAACAAAAACTGCACGCGATTGTTGAGGATGAAGATCTTAGTAAGTTTATTCTATAACGCAGGTATTGTCTCTCACTGAAGCCTGTGTCAAGCTGGATGAGTTCCTGTGTTTTTGTACGAAAACGAATTGATTGGAGCGTTCTTCCAGAAAGTAAAGTGGCATGGACGAAAACTGGGACAGCGATGACGAATTCGAAGAGGAATATGAAACCGATGATGAATATGAAACTGAGACGGTAGCCTGTTCAAACTGTGGCGCAGACGTATATGAGGATGCCGTAAGTTGCCCCGCGTGTGGAGAATATCTGGGAGTGAATACGCATCCTTTCAGTGATCGCCCGCGCTGGTGGGTTGCATTGGGAGTGCTGGGAAGCATTGTTACGATTTTGTGTCTCATATTTTTTGCTTGAAACAGAAGAGGAAGAGGCGCGGATGAGGTTTGATAAGATCATTCTGGGTTCCAGATCACCTCGTCGGAAAGAGTTGCTGTCTCTATTGATTCCCCCGTCAGCCATTTGTGTATTACCGCCGCGAAATTCTGAAGAGGCAGGCTTTGATGAATTTTCCGATTTGGAATCGATCTCCGCACAATTACTTTCGATCTGCACGGCAAAAAATAACGATGTTTTTTCGCAAGTAAAATCTTCATCGCATTCAGGAGACCCCGTCTTAACGGCAGATACGATTGTTGTGGTCAAGGGGGAACAGACAGGACATCGCGTCTTAGGGCAACCACCTGCAGGACCCGGGTGGGAACTGACGGTTCGAGACTGGTTTGTTGAGGAGTATGCCGGAAAAACTCATCAGGTGCTGACGGGGCTCTGCTTTCGGACTGGAGACCAGATCATCACCGAAATGGCGCAGACTCTGGTGACTTTTCATGACATAGACTTCGTCAAACGACATTTGGACTGGTATCTCTCTTCTCAAGAGTCAATCGGCAAAGCCGGTGGCTATGCCGTGCAGGGGGCCGGCAGTCTATTTGTTCAACGCATTGAAGGTAGTCTGTCGAATGTTGTAGGATTACCTTTGGAGCTGGTAATTCGTTTGTTGGACTAAATACGGTTGTTTCTGGACTGTTGTTTTTTGAACTGTTATTTTCCGGGCTGTTGTTTTCTTATTTGAAATTTAAAGAGTCTCATG
>NZ_CALEMX010000631.1 GCF_937910335.1 uncultured Gimesia sp.
CGTTTTCTCAAATGAGTTTTTAAACGACCCATTTCGCTGACACGGTACGTGTGCGTGGCAGCCATACGTATTCGCGGATTCTTCGCGAACAGGAAAACTCTGGTCGGAACGGCTCCTGGAGTGTCCGATCAAAGCAACATTTCTCGGCACCATTCCCTCCCAGTTAGCTTGGTCGTAATGTCGCTAAACTCCGCAAGTTCAAGTCGCACAAAATCTCTGCTAACTGGTTAGTTGAGCAGGCTCGCCAAACGACTTACCAAAACTTTCGCCCCATCGGCAGATGGTGGTTTGTGACTGTATTCGATTACTATCACAGTGCTCATCCCAAAGGAGATCGCAGGCTCGCAAAGCCAAAGCAACCAGAATGAAGCGTAACAAGGAGATGGTCCCGACTGATACCGAGATGGTGTGTAAGGGCGGCTCGACTTTCCACCATTCCATTATCGAGAAGTGATTGATATACGAGAAAAGATTGATATAATTGGGCTCTGACTAAAGGATCGTACTTAGCCTTGGCCGATTTTGGGGACTCAAGATTTGCAAAAGGTCACCCCGGGGGAGCAAATGGATGTTTCGCTGCTTTCTGGAACTCGTTACCAGGAAAAGACGTATCTCAACAAAGGAGTTATTGGCTGAGTATTCATCTTGAGGAGCCAGCATACGTTAAGGCATCAAGTTATGCAGAACACGATCTTAACTGAGTTCGGATGCTCGCCGACAGCAGGCGCATCAGTTCCACTTTATGGCCTTCGTGCACGACTCTATATTCGGTTGTACAAATTTCAGTTTGGAGCGAATCGAAAATGAACCACCTTTCTGATCGACTTCCGGAAAATCGTTGGTTTCTCGCGCTTGTGGTCGCGGTTTGTTGGTCCGCCCCGATTGCTGCAGATGAGCCGACACAGAAGGCAGGTCACGTCGACATTGACGGTGTCAACTTCCCGTTTGGCCAGATCGTCGAAGTTGTTGGACCTTGCTTAACGACGGATTCCGATATGCTTGGCTTTAGCTATGCCAGCGCTTCGCTGCTGGGGCTTCGCATTGACGGATGGGCGAATCAAGAGAACATCGCTTTTCATCTTTTGGCTGAATCGGACGAGGACAGAAAGAAGCTCGATTCACTCAAGAAGGATGCCTACTATAAAGTCCGCGGGCGGCTCACTGGGGCGCGGATGTCAGGCCCCAAAAGGGCCTGTAATTTGGAGGTGGAACACATTGACGCGGTGCCATCAGCGTCGCTGATGCCAAAGGACTTCCTTGGCCGCATGGCAAGCTTTGAAGGAGTCGCGCAGCCGAACGGCACGCTCACAGTAAATGGGGAAACCTTGCACCTGGTTAAAGTACCGACATGGCCAAAAGACGTAGTAGGCAAGACGGTTCACGTTTCGGGTTCAGTAGGACAAGGCCCACAGGGCTGGCAACTTTCCATGCCGACATGGAATCTCGCGAATCTGTCCGACAGGGTCGGTCAAGACGTATCGCTTGACGGTGTGTTGTTTAGTTTGAATGACCATTGGTGGTTTGACTATCGCGATGAACGTCTCTATCTGACCAGTGATGCGGGACCTCAACTCTCGTTTTCCGGTGAACATGGTCGATTGGCGACGGTCACCGGAAAACTCGTTCGCCAACTGCGGCCTTCATTGAAGCAAATCACGGAGAAATCGGATCGCGACCTCGTTCTGACTTATGTTGTTCGGGGTGCGAAAGTCACGTTTCGTGATGACTCAAAGACATGGTATGAACGGTTTGGATTCATCTACTCCGGGCAAAACAAGGTGAGTGATGGGGTACCGGAATTGCTCGCCGAGTTAAGTTATCGCAAAAACCTCTTGGGATACGAAACGGATACCATGCTGTTTACGGAACGTAACGCAAAGACCATTAGTTCAATAATCCAAAGCTCCACACAGGCAGTTCGCGATGTCCTCGCCCGAAGAATGAACGATGTGCTGGTGAACCGCTCATTGCGGTTGTTGTATGCAGCGATCCTGGCCCGTGTGAATGATGAACGAGGTAGGGAGTTTCTGAAGAATCTGGCTGAATCGCCCGGGGACGTGCCCCAAAAAGAAATTTATTTTTGCCTGGGAGTTTTTCCTTTTCTCGGCAGCGACGTCGATAAGAAGATCAACACCGACTGTAAATGGGCGGAGCAGACGTTGATCGCTATCATGTCAAGTCCGAAATCGAATGCAGTGGCGTTTCGGTATTCTTCGATTCCGCATGTGTTGATCAAGATCAATACTCCCGCGGCGCGGAAAGTGTTGTTGGGTTATGCCTTGCAAACCGAAAGCAAGTCGGAATTTTTCTTCAGGAGTTCCGTGGTCCCGTTGCTTTGCGCCCCATCGGTGCAGTTACCGGCTGAGAATCTACTACAACTAGAGGCAGTGGCTAAAAAAAACGGGAGCTCAAGAAGGGCAATTCTACGCGCATTACTACGGCTGAAAGATCCTGCGGTCACAGAACGATTTCTGGGGGACTTCGAGAATGGATTTGTCTACATGGATTTTCGCGATTTATCCTCGCCTGAAGTCCTCGCGTCATTAAGTCCCCTCCTGCCGAAACTGACCGGCGAGTCAAAGTCGAATGTGCAAATGTTGCTCGTACTCGGAGAAAAAGATCCCGTGCCAGCGCTGATCGCATTGTTGAATGACAGAAAGTATCCCGACAAGAATTTAGTGTTGTTCGAACTGGCTCGGATCGCGGATGACCGTGCAATAAAACCAGTAGCCCGTATCCTCCGCGAAGCAGACAAAGATTACTTCAAGATCGATTTCACATTAGTCATCAAAGGCATTGCACCGAAACAGACGAGCGAATCATTCTCAGCACCGATACTGACCAACGCAAACGCATCATACACCGGCATTCGGCACGCATTGGAAGCATTGGCCAAAACCCACAAGCGCAGTGCGGTCCAGGAACTGATTGACTTGCTCGGCGTGGACCTCGGAAGATTCGGTGGGGACACCGACAAAGCAGGGTTTCAACGAATCATTGCTGCACATCTGATTGAGATGACTGGTGAATCATTCGGCGTCGACCAGATCGGCTGGCGGAAATGGGAAAGAGCACAACCTGATGAGAGATTCCGTGCGCTAGAATCCAAACAGGGCAAGAATGGAACGTACCGGCTAGGGCCGAATCAAAGTATTGACCTAGGTAATTAGTGGCACTAAACGCCTCAAGAATCGCAACGCCATCTTTGCTCGGCAGAATGGATTGCCGTCATCGATTTATCGCCCATACAATAAAGAAACACACCCGTAGCGTCAAAAAAAACTGCTGACCCGTGTTTGCCTGAATAGTCGGCACTTGCGCCTCGTCTGATATATTAATCTCTGTTACTCGAGGTTCCACTAACCCATACGAATTCCAGAATTCCGTTTTAATCACCGTATTACGAACAGATCCTGGCCGACTTTCTGTCCGTTGAAAAAACGTTGGCAACTCGGTTTTTGAAACTCGCCTGGATTCCGACGATTTCACGATGGCTTCTAGCGATTATTGTGTTGGAAGTAGCATTTTATGATTTCGAGTCACGAGTTGGGACATCGTGCTACTTCCTTAAGTCGTTGATTAAAGATGTCATTTTCGACTATCGCCAACAGCGACAAAAACGGTCGCCGAAGGTTCCCTTCTAAACATCCTCATGATAAGTTGGTAGTCTTGTATAGGGATCTTATTTATGTATCTAGGATTTCGATGTCGAAAATAAAAGAAATTGCAAACTGTCTAAACGGATCGAAAAAAGCCATCGCATTTACGGGCGCGGGGATAAGCACCGAAAGTGGTATCCCTGACTTTCGCTCTCCGGGGGGCATTTGGGCGAATTCGCAGCCAGTCTACTTTCAGGACTTTATGGCTAGTGCCGACTCCCGTTATGAATATTGGCGGCAAAAATCTATTTCGCAGAACGACTTTAATAACAGCCAACCAAATGCCGGTCATCAAATTCTTGGCAAATGGCAAAACTCGGGCCGGTTACAAGCCATCATTACTCAGAATATCGACGGCCTTCATCAGGACGCCGGTAGCAACAAAGTGCTTGAGTTACATGGCACCGCGCGCGAGATCATATGCTTTGGTTGCAACGCACGTTTTTGTGCCACCGAGATGGTCGAAAAATTTTTAGTCGATGATCAAGTGCCAACCTGCCCAGTGTGCGACGGTCTGCTTAAGCACGCGACTGTTTCGTTCGGCCAACAGCTTCCCGAGGATATCTTGGAAGAAGCAATTCAGTTAAGCTCAACTGCGGATCTCTATTTCGCTATAGGCTCCTCGTTGGTTGTCGAGCCCGCTGCGAGTCTGCCACGACTGGCAAAGCAAAACGGCGCGAATCTTGTCATCATCAACCGCGACGAGACACCTCAGGATGTTCTCGCCGACTGGGTGATTCACACTTCGATAGGTGAAACGCTTTCGGCGATTGATGAGTGTTTAGCTGTATTGTAAAGAGCAGTCGATGTCGGAGAACGATGCATCGTCAAGAATCTCGACCGGGTTCTTGCAGTGAGGACAGCGAATGGCATCGTGGCAAAAAACTGTGTACCGTGAAAGCCGGCGATTTCCAGTGGGTGCAATTCCCCGTAGAATAAAAAAATTCAGCCGACCTGTGTGCGCGGAACTGTTCTGAACTTGCGTTTCGTCTGATTCTTACATCTCTAGCGCTTACTGTTCCACAAACTCATACGTTTTGTGGTAATGCAAAAAACCATCGATTTCGCGTTTAGATGTATTCGGAAGAAATCGGTCGACAGCATAACCTGAATACTCCTCACATTTAGACATTTTTTTCAAATCCAGAAACTTTGTAACACCAATTAAGGAACAACTTCATGTTGCCATGTTTCTCTATTGGTAGAGGAATTTTGTTGCCCATAGGAGGGAGATCCAAGATGGTATCTCATGAACTCCAGCAGCATCGTTTGATTGGCTATGCCCGAGTGAGCACAGGTGATCAAGAACTTTCCCTCCAAACTGATTCTCTACTAAAACATGGAGTCAAAGTATGCTCCACATCCGCTTGAA
>NZ_CALEMX010000632.1 GCF_937910335.1 uncultured Gimesia sp.
TGGTCATTTTTTCAATAAAGTTTGTATCGTTTTCAAAAAATATTTTTTAGTCTGCTTTTCATGCAGTTACTTATCATTTCAGTTCTAATTCGCTGTCGATTTTGTATTTTTTACATCTTCCAGTTCGATATTTATCATCGTTTCAATAACAGCTTTTGCGTATAAGTTTTCGAGAATCTCTTTTGAGGCTTTCATTCGTGACTCAGAGATCATGGTTGACTCCAGTTTTTCTTGCACATCGGCAAACTGTATGTGCCCTGCTTCTTTACGCTCGTTGACTTTTATTATCTGAAAAGATTTTTCTGTTTCAAAGACCTGGCTGACTTGTCCTATCGGAAGTTCAAATAATGCTTTCTCGATTTCTGGTTCAGCCAGACTGCCGCGACGTGTCCAACCCCATTGACCATTTTTTTCTGCTCGCGTTCCATCAGAGTATTTTTTCGCCAGTTCGCCAAAATCATCTCCTGCCTGAAGTTTATGAATGACTTCATCCAGCGGACCGATGCATTTCTCTTTTCCACCATGTTTGTCATAAGTAATTCGAATACGCTGCCAGCGGGCTTTCGCGGGTACTTCATACTCTTTGATATTTGACTTATATCGTGCCAGGACTTCTTCACGGCTAAAATCATTAGTTGCTTTTGCTTTGACAGCCATAAACTGCATCGCCATCTGTTGTTTCATAAACAGCTCTTTTTCGCTGAATATTGTACGACCTTGTGCGTTTAATATTTCTTCAAGTTCCTGGATTGAGTTCACTTTCAGCTTTTGTTGCATATCGGGAATCTGCTCTTCATCGAAGGCTGATTCCAAATGCTCTTGAAGTTGTTCTAATTGCTCTTTCTTAAGAGTACTCTTCATTTCATGGATCAACAATTGTCTTTCGATGTGCCCCTTCAAATCACGTTTTACCAGAGCACGACGCAATTTCTTGTATTCCTCAGGCGGCATTCGATGTTCTGCCTGTTTGAGCTGATGAGTATAGACGCCGATGACATCTGAAACAAAAATCGGGGAACCATTTACCATCGCGACTACCGCACTGTCATCCAGTGAGACTTCAGATTCGTCGTCCGGATTCACCGAAGATTCACTGGAAGTGGTAGAAACAGGTCGAATGCGAGATTCAAATGGATTGCTGGATTCTTCAAAATTGTCTTCGAGAATTAATTTTTGGTCAGTAGCCTGACTGGCAACTTCAGCATGTCTCAGTTTTTGTTGCTTGAGAGCAGATTCCAGGCGCGGCGGTGGTGGCCCAAGTACGGGGTTATCTACTTTAGGAGTAGTTTCACAACCCAATATACTAAGTGAGACAAGTATTAAAATATAGATTTGCGCGTTGCGCATCAAGATGCATCCTGCAGTTGATGATCGAATTATAAACCGGGAATTAGAGAGACACTAAATAAGAAGATACTGTAATCAGCCTGTATTACATGGGAACTGTAAGGAAGGAAAGGTAGACTGTTACAAAATCTATATCACTCTTTCAGGCAGGTAACGAATATTATTCAACTCGTTTTATCAACCTGTCAGGGTGATGGTGCGGGATTATAGGCCGGATCAAAACTTTGTTGCAATACTGATTTAAGCTCTAACATGATTGCTTCTGTATTTATTGCAGAATTTGGTAATGGGATATAAGCCGACTTATGGTCGACAACCCGAATGGGAATCCGATTCTGGTTACTTTTTGCCAGAGCCAGTATATGATTTTTATCTCGATAGCCTAAAACCAAAAACTGATCTTCGAGATGAATGCTGTCCACCTGCCATTGCTGTGCCAGAATTTGTAATTCTTTCAATAGGATCGTTTTTCGGGCAGGATTCGGTATCGTTCCGAAGCGGTCCTCCATTTCCGCTTCTAATACAGAAAGTTCTTCGAGCGAAAGTACAGCGGACAGTTTGCGGTACATTTCAATTTTGATGCGCCCGGGAGGAATGTAATCTGATGGTAAAAAAGCAGTGCAAGGTAGATCAATGGCGACATGATGATGTTCCCGGACAGGTTCATTTTTCAATTTTTTGCAGGCATTTTCGAGTAGCTGACAATAAAGTTCGTATCCGACTGCGGCAATGTGTCCACTTTGCTCTGTTCCCAGAATATTCCCGGCTCCTCGTATTTCGAGGTCTCGCATGGCTATTTTGAAACCGGCACCGAGTTCGCTATATTCTTCGATGGCTTTTAAACGCTTCGCTGCAACCGGAGTCAAAATCTGACCATCGCGTAATAGCAGATAGCAATAGGCTCGATGATATGATCGACCTACACGGCCCCGTAACTGGTGTAGATCGGACAATCCATAGTTGCCTGCATCGTGTATAAAAATCGTATTTGCATTCGGAATATCGAGTCCACTCTCAATGATAGTGGTACAAACAAAGATATCTTTTTTCCCAGAAACGAAGTCTAGCATCGCCGTTTCGAGTTCTGATTCTTTCATCTGCCCATGTCCGACACCGATAGAGGCTTCAGGGACGATCTGCTGAATCCGATCGGCATAAGTCCGTAAATCGTTGACTCGATTGTGCACAAAGTAAACCTGACCATTCCGGTTCAGCTCACGAACCATTGCATGTCTGATCAACTCGGGATCAAAACGAGAGATTCTGGTTTCGATGGGAACACGATCACGGGGCGCTGTAGTCAGATTCGAAATATCGCGAATCCCCAATAGAGACATATGCAATGTACGAGGCACGGGGGTTGCGCTCAGCGTAAGCACATCAATTTGCAATCGCAGGCGTTTCAGCATTTCTTTTGCTTCCACACCAAAGCGTTGCTCTTCATCAATAATCAGCAATCCTAAATCTTTGAACTTAATATCTTTCTGGATTAAGCGGTGCGTCCCGATTACCAGATCGACACTACCGGAAGCCATACCTTCGAGAATGCTGCGCTGTTCAGCTTTCGTTTTGAAACGAGACAGACCTTCGATTGTAATCGGATAATCAGCCATGCGTTCGCTGAATGTACGCGTATGCTGTTCTGCTAAAACCGTCGTGGGAACCAATACTGCAACCTGCTTTCCCGAATCAATGGCTTTAAAGGCCGCTCGAATTGCCACTTCCGTCTTACCATAACCAACATCACCACAGATTAAACGATCCATGGGCTGTGGACGTTCCATATCAAGACGAACATCATTGATGGCATGCAGCTGATCGGGCGTTTCTGTATAAGGAAATGAGGCTTCAAACTCTTTTTGCCAGTGGCTGTCGGGAGGGTATGAAATGCCGGGTTGACCAGAACGCATGGCTTGCAAACGCAACATATCACTGGCCATATCTCTAACGGCCTGTTCCGCTTTTTCTTTCTTGTTCGCCCAGCTTTTTGTTCCCAACTTAGAGAGTTGCGGTATATGTTTTCCTCCGCCGATGTATTTTTGCACCAGATGCACCAGCGAAACGGGAACATACATCTGTACCTTGTCACGAAATTCCAATGAGAGGTGTTCTTCGCGACAGCCATCTTTCTCAAGTAGTTCGAGCCCTTTGAAACGGGCAACCCCATGAGACAAATGAACGACATAATCTCCTACATTCAAATCGAGAAAACTGTCTATTGCCCGGCTTTCTGCTTTTCGTTTTCGCGGTTTGTGCCGGATGTCGGCTCGACCGAAGAGCTCATGGTCGCTGAGCACGATCAGATGTTCCGTCACAATCCGAAAGCCCAATGCCAGGTTTCCGATGCAGGTTATCACGCGTTCGGAAATTTCTAATTCGGATTCATCCAGTAATTCGCGCAGGCGATCCTCTTCGCCCTGATTATGACAACAGACGATAACTCTATCGCGCGGACCGGTAATGGAGGCCAACTCTTCTATCATTTCCGACTTGGCCTGCGTGAAGCGCTCTATGGATTCAATCTGCAGATGACATGAAATCTCTGTGGATCCTGCAGAAATGGGGGCAATTGTTACGGAAGCAAAATCGGTGCAACGTGACATCATAGCCGGTGTGCTGAATAATCCGCGAGGATTACCAAGTCGTTCCAGGTAACGTTTACCTTCTTCGATCAGTTCCGGCAGTTCAATCAATGCGATACAGGTATTGTCTGGCAGACTATCCAACAGACTTTCTGAGGTATCCTCGATTGAAACATTGGCTTCGGTTCGCCGTTGTGAGTGTTGCTCATTTGCGGAAACCGGAGAAATCAATGTGAGATCTACCTGATTACAGGTTTCGACTGTTCTCTGAGTTTCTACATCGAACTTTCTGATGGATTCGATTTCATCACCAAAAAATTCGATTCGAATCGGAAGAGTGGCATCAGGCGAAAAAATATCAAGAATTCCGCCATGCATGCTGAATTCACCGGGAAACTCAATGGCCGTCGTGCGTGCGAACCCACGTTCAATAAGCCAACTCATAAATGGATCGGTTTCTATCTCGTCTCCAACTTTGAGTGTGCGGGTGGCTTCTCTTCTTTGCTGTCGACTGGGTACTGGTTGCAGCAGTGCCGGAAAGGAGGTCACAATCACGCGTTCGCATTCTTTACCAGCCTGCTGCAGCTGATTGAGTACTCGTAAACGACCGCCGAAAACTGTGTCGGCAACATCATGCTCGTCTGGTAAGGTTTCCCAGGCTGGAAAGATTTCAGGCGGTCTTCCCAGGAAACTGGTCAGATCACCGGCAAATTCTTCGATTTCTCTCAGACGGGGAAGAACGATTAAGAGAGGGGATTTTATCGATTCCGCAACCGTCGCTGCGGTCAGCGCGCATGATCCTCCCCAGGCTCCGTCAATCGTCCCACTCTGACCCGACTGAAGTGCAGCAACTACCGCTGCAAATTCTTCATTTCGGCTTAAAACGGGAACCAGATCCTGCATCGACTCAATCTGACTGTCGATTGGTTTGATCATATTCAAAATGATTTTAGCAATCGCTGTCAAATTGTCACGTGCTCAACTTGAAAAACCTTTTCGGGAGCTGGTTTTCAGGATCATCCGGCGTGACTTCATGACCATCGAAAGTTACGATAGAAGATTCATAACACATAGAAGAAACAGGCATATCTTGGAGCATTTTTTTGATAATGTCGAACGATCTTGCCTGATTTTGCAATCATGAAGGATAAAACGTGTCTGAAAACCTTGATGTCAATGTCGCTCTTGGCCCGCGAAGTTATCACATTTCCGTTGTGAGTAACCAGTTCGATCAATTCGCAGAAACTCTGGAAAACTGGCTGAATCGTAATCCTGCCTTCCGGAATACCGTTTCGGAAGGTAACAAAACCGCATTTATCATTACTGACCAGAATCTTGCTGAATTACACACACCTAAAATCGAAATGAGTCTGGAATCGCGTGGTTGGAACTGGGAAACCGTGGTGATCGAACCAGGCGAGAAGTCCAAATCTCTGCCAGTCATTTCCAGCATGTATGATCGATTAGTAGAGTTGAAAGCCGATCGTCAGACGATTGTGATTGCAGTCGGCGGCGGCGTGATTGGTGATGCAGCGGGATTTGTCGCCGCAACCTATGTTCGCGGGCTGCCTTTCGTGCAAGTCCCCACTTCTCTCCTGGCACACGTGGACAGTTCTGTAGGTGGAAAAGTCGGTGTCAATCACCCTCAGGCTAAAAATCTGATCGGCGCTTTCTATCAACCATTAGGGGTTTTTATAGATACCTCGACACTGGAAACTCTTCCAAAGCGTGATTACTGCAGTGGGTTGGCGGAAGTCGTTAAATATGGTGTGATACTCGATGTGAAATTCTTCCAATATCTTGAGCAGAATATTGAAGGCCTAAATCAACGGTCTGACGATGTGCTGCGCGCGGTGATTGCACGCTGTTGTGAGCTCAAAGCGGAAGTCGTGGAACAAGATGAGCATGAAAGAACAGGCTTAAGAGCGATTCTCAATTACGGTCACACATTCGCCCATGCTTTTGAAGCACTCTGTGGTTATGGAGAATTAATGCACGGCGAGGCCGTTTCAATCGGAATGGTCTATGCCAGCCATCTTGCAGAAAAACTCAATTTAATTTCCCACCAGGAAACAGAACGTCAAACCCATCTTTTGCAGGCATTAGGATTACCAGTATCGCTACCTGAAGGGACTCAGTTAAACATCGAAGACATCATGGACCGCATGAAACTGGATAAGAAAACTGTTGGAGGTCAGCTCCGATTTGTGCTGCCAACCTGTTTAGGACGCGTTGAAGTGTTTAAAGAGATTCCCGAATCGCTTGTACGGGAAGTACTTGAGCAATTGAAACAAACTACATCGCGTGATGATTTTCAAATCTAAAAGACGAGATTTCTGTCCATCAATAATGGAACACTGATTAGAATCCACTCCATGTGGAGGGATATCATCCTGTATTAATGCAAACACAAATATGGTATTTTCCTGTATTTTCAGCCCTTTTATTTGATTCGAGCTGTATTGCCTGCACAATCGGCAAGAAACTGATCTTCAATTTCTGCTTGATCCGCATGTTCTTAGTTTCTACTCAGAAATGGGAACTATCTTTTCTTAGGACCTCGCGTTTCATTCTCTATTAATCACAAGTTTTTATTAGATGGATCTTGATTAGAACAGACTCCATCATGTTGTGATGCGTGAGAAAAGGAAAACCTAAGATGAAAAACCCAAAATTAGTATCCGTTCATCGAAAGTGGCGTTTGATCAACCGCGAACGAGTACTTCGTATGACAATGGGTGATGTTGAGTTCCTCGCGGAAATGATC
>NZ_CALEMX010000633.1 GCF_937910335.1 uncultured Gimesia sp.
GTTGGTCACTCGCTCCACTGTCTCCACATCCCACAGAGAACGTAAGAGGGGCAACGAATAATAAGGCGAATACAACTAACTTCGAGAATTTCATTGTGACTCCTGGCGCATTTGAGTTTTGATGTAGTACAAATAAGTGAAAATCAGCATTAGATTGGATCAGATATTATTCATATTTTAAGACAATTGTCAAACAGTTGGAAGCAGTTCTTTCGCAAAGTAATGGAGATTTTGTTCCTGGATAATATTTCAGATAGAATGTAGCGTTCTGGAGAAAGAGGATGTGCGTACTGCTATAATAAACACCATTACGGACAGAAAAAAACTTTAGATGCAGCATTCAGCTTAGAGTGTAATAGATTGAGGATTCCTGCATGCAAATTTGGGTAGACGCGGATGCTTGTCCTGCAGAAATCAAGGAGCTGTTGTTTCGCGCCGCGAAACGCACCAAGATGAAAACGACATTAGTCGCTAATCAGCCAATGCACACACCGCGTTCTGAATTCATTGATAGTTTGCTCGTACCCGCAGGCTTGAACGTAGCCGATCAACGGATTGTGGAACTGGTTCAGCCCGGCGATCTTGTGATCACAGCTGATATTCCCCTGGCCGCGGATGTGGTTGCCAAAGAGGGCCAGGCTTTGAATCCGCGTGGTATGCTTTACACCGACGCGAATATCGGCGCCATATTGGCATCCCGTGACTTAATGGACGATCTGCGCGGAGAAGGTCTGATCACCGGGGGGCCAGCCAACTTCAACGCCAAAGATCGAGGGGCATTCGCGAACCAGCTTGATCGGTGGCTGACTGCAGCGAAGAAGTAATTCTCGTCTGTAAAATGAGAATGTTGTACAAGCCGCAGCTTAAATCATTTTCGTAATGTGATAGTGTCGGTCTTCAGAAATTTCGACTTCTCCCAGATTACCCGCTCGTTCAATCATACGTTTGCAGTCGGCATTCAGATTACGCAGGTGTAATTCTTTGCCTTCCTGACGATAACGCTCTGCAATTTTATTGATCGATTCAATCGCCGATTGATCGTAAACGCGCGAGAAGTAAAAATCGATGGCAACATATGGAGGATCATTTACCGGATCGAGCAGATCGCGGAAACTACTGACCGATGCAAAGAACAGCGGACCATGCACTTGATACACTTTTGTGTCATCTTCAAAATGGATATCCGCCATCATATGTGTGGCATGATGCCAGGCGAATATTAACGCTTGCACCACAATGCCCAGCAGAACGGCAATCGCTAGATTATGAAACAGAACGGTATATCCAGCCACCAGAACCATCACCAGCACATCACTTTTAGGAACTTTATTCCATGTATGCAGCGTACTCCATTCAAAGGTGCCGATCACAACCATAAACATCACGCCGACTAAAGCGGCCATCGGAACCATCGAGATCACAGGTTTCAACAGCACAACGAAAGCCATGAGTCCCACAGCAGCAATCACGCCAGACAGTCGGCCACGACCGCCGGAATTGACGTTGATCAAAGATTGGCCAATCATCGCACAGCCGCCCATGCCACCGAACATTCCACAGACAATGTTCGCTGCTCCCTGTCCGATACATTCTCGGTTTCCGCTGCCGCGTGTTTCCGTAATTTCATCAATTAAAGTCAGCGTCATCAATGATTCAATCAAACCGACTCCCGCCAGGATCAGCGAAAAAGGTAAGATGATCATCAGCGTTCCCCAGGTAAAGGGGGCGAGTACATAACGTGAGTCGAGAAAGAACAGCATCGGTAACGGTTCTTTTGACGCTTGCACCGAAGCCACAGCCTCTTCGACCTGCTTCTGACTCAATACCGAAACGTCCACGGCTGTATTGGGATCTGCTGGAATCGCCGCTGTTTCCGGAGTTTCTACTGCCGCAGCCGCTTTCTGAACGGCGTTCGCTTTTAGGTTATTCATCATCAGATCGTCTACAGTTTGAACGATATTTGACTGACCTATAGGGTTCCAGCTCTCAGGAGCAAATTTGTTAATGCCCACGGCAATCACCGACACCATAATAATCGCGGCCAGCGAACTGGGGATTGCCTTCGTCAGCTTGGGAAGTAACACAATGATCGACATCGTCAACGCCACCAGACAAATCATAATCGTCAATGAAGTTCCGGGCAAAAATGACATCGTTCCGTCAATGCCCAGCGTTTTGAAACTGCCGATCTGAGCCAGGCCAATCACAATTGCCAGACCATTCACAAATCCCAGCATCACCGAATGCGGAACCAGGCGTATTAGTTTTCCCAGCCTTAGAACACCTACGGTAATCTGCAGCAGGCCACACAGAATCACAGCGGGGAACAAATATTGAATTCCATGAAGGGCGACCAGTGAAACGACCACCACAGCCATCGCTCCGGTGGCACCAGAAATCATGCCCGGACGACCACCCAACAGGGAACTGATCAAGCCAATAAAGAATGCAGAATACAATCCCACCGTCGGAGGAATTCCTGCAACAAAGGCAAACGCAACAGCTTCCGGCACCAAAGCCAGTGCCACTGTCAAACCCGACAAAACATCATCCTTGACCGAAGCAGAGTGCTTCGAAAAATACGCTAACATCAAAACTCCAATAAAATTCTTGAACTCTATTTGCAGGAGATGTCTGTACGACGAACCTTTTCGTCTTCAAACTCTCCCTGCTGACTCGATAAAAGGGGCGCACAGGAAACGGACTGCTCGAGTGCGAAAGCAGACCTGTATTTCGGGATTTCTGACTAACATTTCCCAAAATAAAAGGTTATACAACACGATCTAATAGCCGTTTAACGAAACGGAACCTCTAGATAATTTCAGAATTATCTGGGGGGTGTTGCAGGAAATCACGCGGGTCGTTGAGGGGATCAACGGATCTACTTGAGGACACGAAACATTGGCCTGTTTCGGTAAAGAGAACCCACACAACGCTTTTAGTACATTCCATATTTCTTCACAACCTCGGTTCAGCAAGAACTTCTGGATTTCCGCTAAGTCAACGTACTATTCAGCATTACCAGCACAAAGGTTTGTAGTTTTTGGAAGAAAGCTGCATCACCTGAGCCGAGTGCCTGCGATCTTTTTGGGTATTTTTACTACTCTCTCTCCAATCATTTCGCATCCTGTCCCAGCAAGTACCTCTTGACAACGTTTACAATTGTAGTTATTTACATCTGTAATCGATTAAGGAAGGAACCGAGATATGCATCAGATTTCTATTTCCGACGCCGAATGGCAGGTCATGAATATTATCTGGGACGGCCAGCCCCTCACGTCACAAGAGATCGTGGCTCGCTTGTCAAACCAGACCGACTGGGCCACCCCCACGATCAAAACCATGCTGCATCGCCTCGTCAAAAAAGAGGTCCTTACGTTTGAAGAACAGGGAAATCGGTACGTGTATCGCTCTCGCGTCAAACGGTCGGCCTGTATCAAACAGGCCAGCCGCGCCTTTTTGGAACGTGTATTTGACAGTGAACCAGCTCCGTTGCTTGCTCATTTCATGCAAAGTACCAAACTTTCTGCAAAGGAAATTGCAGAACTCCGCCGCATTCTCGATGACAAGGAACGTTGACCATGAATGGTTTCCTGTTAGCACTGAATTATCCAAATGAACTCTCCGAATATATTTCATTCCTGTTATTCTCTACCACATTCGCCGCCGCGATACTGGCGGCCCCTTTACTGTTGGTAAATATATTCGCGCGCAGATGGCTGACGGCGGGACAAATGGGACTGCTCTGGAGTCTTGTTCTCATCAGGCTTGCAATGCCCTACGGTTTTAGTTTGGAAAGTTCCTATAGTCTGCAAAATCTATTCATTGCATACGTGCAGGAGTCTGCCCCGGTTGAGCCCCCCGCTGATGCAGCAATGGAACCATGGCGTCCCGTCGGTTTTAGCTCAAAAGACGCAGCGATCCAGAACGCTTCAAACACGGCTTTCATCAAGCCCTCCCAGATAATAACACCCGAAGTCAGCTTCACAGGCACATTGCAACAATACCTCTTTTTCATACTCGAATGGTTCTTTCTGATCCTGCCCCCGATCTGGTTCGCAGGTGCCGTATTGATCTTGGGACGGATGCTGTTCACGCATTGGCGATTCACCCAAAAAGTCAATCAGGTTCCCGCATCCACAGATCAGCGACTGTTACAGCTTTGGAAAAACTGTTGCCAACAAGTTCACGTTCACCGTCCCATTCCCCTTATTGTCTTTGACGAAATTTCACAACCCTCTGTCATGGGAGCCATTCGTCCCAAACTGTTACTCCCCACCGATGTGGCGGATCTGGGAGATGAGCAACTCCAACTCATCATGCTCCACGAATTGGCACATATTAAGCATCGGGACCTGGCCGTCAACTGGATTTTATTCGGCTTGCGAATGTTTCACTGGTGGAACCCCATCTACTGGCTAGCCGCCACGCGATTTCACAATCTGCGCGAACAATCCCGCGATGCGATGGTCCTCCGTTGGCAGGAACAGCAAGACGAAAACAGTACTCAGAGTAATCATTCTCACGAATACAGCGAGCTTTTACTCACACTCGCCCAGCGCCCAGATGTCCGGTCACGCTGGCGTGTGTCCCTGCCAGTCTCTCTGCTCGGTTTCCTGAAGTCACCATTTCGCAAGCGGTCTCTCGCCAATCGGCTCAAGGCACTCCGTTCTGCGACGGTTAAAGTTCACCCGTTGCAGACGACAGCTGTTATAACAGTCATTGCCATTTTTGCTGCAACCGGGTTGGCCGATATCAAAGATATGCCAGTTAGTGAACCAATACAGCCTCTTCTAACATCATCTACTACAGTTGAGTTACAGCCCGGCATTTCAGATTTTGGACCTTTAATTGTGCAGGTCTTCGATGTGTCCGCACCTCTCAAAAAAATAATCGAAGAACAAAAAATCTCAGAAACCCAGGCTCGTCAGTGGATTTTACTCACAGTAAAAACGCAATTAGGGTTGCTGAATACGTCTCATCAATATCAGAGTGAGCTATTCCTCGAAAGTTCTAAACCATCGGCAAAATATGGTGAAGGCAACCAACTGATTGTTCGCGCGCCAGCAGTCTGGCAGAAGGAACTCAGAATCCTGCTGAATGCCTGGGAAGAGAGTGGCATGGGGCAGATCGTCTTAGAAATCCGTTTCGCGGAATTATCCACAGACATTGTAGCGAAGTCCGATATCGCATGGAATACCCTCGAAACTGATGTTGCTCCCGAATTCCACACCAAATATGAAAGTCTATCAGATTTAAAAGAACCTGCTGTGCAAGCCAGCGCTACTGTCGAAGAATATTTCCCGGTGCGTGTTGCCGTGCTGACGAAAGAGCAGGAATTTCAGTTTATACAAACAGCACAGGGTGACGAGCGAGCCAGTCTGATGTTTGCACCAAAGATCACTTTTTTTAACGGGCAAAGTGGGATGATCTCAAATTTAATCTACCGTCCCTATGTGATTGGGTTAGAGAAGCAGGATGACGAAAAATTGAAATCCAAAATTAAAATCATTGAAGAGGGAAGGAGTCTCACACTCAGGCCAGTTATCAAAGCCAATGGTTCAGAGGTAAGTCTCAAGGGCCTAATCCAACTGAGCCAAATCATAGAAGTAAAATTCATTACGACTGAGATTGCAGGTAAAGAGGCGACCATTCAATTCCCCCGCGTACACCGCAGACGCATTTCCGTTGCTTCGAATCTGAAAGATCACCAATGTTTACTCGTCTGTATCCCTCCCACACTTCAGCAGAAACGATTTCAATACGTGATGCTTAAAGTTAGCATTCTCGAAGACCCCACCCAGGTGAATTCCAGTCAACCCGGTCATTCTGCTAAGCAATCAGACTGATGGAAATACAATGAATTCCACCGATGCATTACTCCAGGCACTGATGATTATGATTAATGCGGCGTTTCCATTAGAAGAAATCAGTGAGTTCAATGATTCACGCGATTCTTTGGAAACAGATTCATTGAATCAATATATCGTTGGCAAAAATTGGCAGGAAATTGATCCTGCGGAATTAATTACGCGTTCGTTTACTGTTAATTATCTGGGACCTCAATCAGCAGCGTCACTCTTACCCGCGCT
>NZ_CALEMX010000634.1 GCF_937910335.1 uncultured Gimesia sp.
AACACGCAATGAGCTGAAAAATATGCTGATTGGTGTTGATATGGTCTGGCTTGAAGCGGAATGTAGTCGGTACGAATTCTTCTCTGATGTCGTGTCCCAGACACAGCCAGACCTTGCTTTAATCTCTCTGGATGCGGATCCGGAACTGGCGTTAAATTTGATCGCGCAGGTCACGCGGGATTTACCTTCTTGCAGTATCGTCGTGGTAAGTAGTTCGCAGGAAGGCAGCCTGATTCTGAAGGCCATGCGAAATGGGGCCAAAGAATTTTTGGGATACCCTCTCGTACTGGAAGATTTTCTGTCAGCCTTAAACCGCATTCAAATTATATCCGGTCAATCAGATGGCGAGCATTCTGCGCCGCGGACAAGCCAGGTTATTACGGTAGCGGGTGTCAGTGGAGGCGTGGGTTGCACTTCATTGGCAATTAATTTGGCCTGTTGTCTGGCCCATAACGAGCGAAACAGTGTCGCAGTGATCGATCTGGATTTGGCATTAGGCGATACTGATGTCTGGTTGGATATTATTCCAGATTATACGATTCAGGATGTCGCAGAGAATATTTCGCGGCTCGATTACTCGCTGCTAAAACGCTCGCTGACCAAGCACAGTTGTGGTGCTTTTCTATTGCCGCGACCAGTGCAGATGGATATGTCGATGCAGATTACTACTGAAGTACTAAAGCGAATCATCGCACTTTTAAGGGCAACCTTTTCGCATCTGGTGATCGATGTCAGTAAATCATATAACAGCCTGGATTTGGCTGCTATGGAACTCTCAGATTCGGTATTACTGGCCGCACAGCTGGATTTACCCTGTCTGCGAAACGTCGTTCGTCTCTCACAGTATTTTGACACGAATGAAAATATTTCGGAAAAAATCAAAGTGGTAATGAATCGACTTGGGCTGGAAGATACGCAGATTAGTATCAGCAAAGCTCTGGAAACGATTGGCCGTGATATTTTCTGTCAAATTCCCAACGACTATGCAACAATGGTCGAGTCCAGAAATAACGGAGTTCCTTTGATCGTACAGGCCCCCAAGGCGAAATTAACCAGAACGATAATGGGGCTTGCTGCCAGTGTCGGAGGTGAAACACTTACTTCTGAAGAAGAGACCGCATCAAAAAAGAAAAAGAGCTTGTTTGGTTTTCTGAATCAGTCGAAATAGCTATCGGATTTCAACTCACGGACACACGAGTACAATTCAGGCATCAAGATCTAGATGCGTGCCTAATTCACCGGTGGAATCCGGAGCGCGTGTTGAGGAGTCTTCTTCTTTCGCTTGATCGCTGGATTCTGTCCCCTGCTCCTCTGCTTCATCATGACCGAATGGCATGCGCCCGTCTGCATCACGATCGCCAGATTTGTCTGTATCTCCGACATCTTGTAGTTGATGTTCGGTCATTGTTTTTTTGTCGATCGCCATATTTTGCTGAGCCGCTTCCGCTTTCTGCTTATCGGCGCTGGCATCGTTTCGCTGAGCGCCGGCGAAAGAACTGCTCAAGTTGACTGCACCAGGATTGATCGAACTCATAATTCTGATCCTTCAATTAAGATAGTGAAGCTATCAAGATCAGGTTGGACGTCTGAAGAGGCAGGGGCAAATTTGATTTGAAGGTGTAATTTTCGACGATGTTGAAAATATGTCAAGAGCGATCTGATCATAAAAGGGTCCGTAGAGACCCTGTTAACGGCGTTTATTGTTTAGATTTCCAGGAATTGAATAAAAAGTGAGCCTGTCCCTGATGATGGGCTTCGTGCCAGCATAGGATTTGTAACGCCCTCCGATTGGTCCAGCCTCTTTCTGTAAGTCCGTCTGGAATCAGGTCAAGATCCTCTTCAGTGATCTGGGAAATCGCGTCCAGCAGGTTCACTCGAGATTGGGCCAGGACCGATTGTATGACATCGACAGCGGGAAGATTGTTGTCAGCAACACTCCCTTTTTGAAACTGAGGGAACCAGTCTGTTAACTTAGACGATGTCGAGCGCAGTCGTTCCGTCGCGAACGCTTCTTCTGTGATGGCGATATGCATGATTTGCCAGCCGATATGCGCTCTTTGAGGACCAGGTTGATATGTCAGTGCGGCGATTGGGTCTTTTGTTTGAGCAATTTCCTCAAGCAGTTTCAACGTCATAAGTCGGTTAAATTCCAGTAACTGGACGATGGTGGCAGTGTAAGAACTCATTTTTCTTGGCTCACTTGCAGTCAGATGATGTTGGGAACAGTTGCAAAATTCTTCGTGTGATTATATATCTCACGGTCTACATCCGGAAAGTGCTTAGCTATAATATCGAGCAGTTGACTGGAAAATCTGGTTCTATTAATTTTGAGATCTTCTTCGACATTTAATAATTCGTTATGTATCTGTCGTTAATAATGTAAAAGGAACTGCCTGACATGGGAGTTTCGGCAGAAAAGTATCAAGAAAGTCTGGATTTTCTGTTCGGTCGTCTCAATTACGAACGAATGGGGAGTAGTAAATATTCTACCAAAGACTTTAAGCTGGGCCGCATGCGCGAGCTTCTCAAGCTGCTCGGCAATCCCCAGGCCAGCGTAGATACCATTCATATCGCGGGCACAAAAGGTAAGGGTTCAACTTCGGCGATGATCGCTGAGATGCTGACAGCTGCCGGCTATCGAACTGGTTTGTTTACATCACCTCATGTAACAAACTATAGAGAACGAATTCTCATTGACGGGTGTCAGATTGAACCTGAGCAACTGGTTGCGTTGGTGACGGAAATCGCGCAAGCTGTCGAACAGATGGATCATGGCCCTGGAAAAATGAACCCTACTTTTTTTGAATTGACAACCGCATTGGCCTGGATGCATTTCAGGCAGCAACAGATTGATTATGCTGTAATGGAAGTGGGGCTGGGAGGCAGATTAGATTCGACCAATATCTGTGAACCTCTAGCGACTGTGATTACAAATATCAGCTACGACCATACGGCACTCCTGGGAAATACGATTGAACAAATCACAGGTGAAAAAGCGGGAATTATCAAATCCGGCGTTCCTGTCATTAGTGCAGTGACACAACCAGAAGCGATTGCGGTTCTGGAAGCAATCTCTGATGAGAAACAAGCTCCTCTGTACCTGATGGATCGAGAATTCTTCTGGGAACCGGTCACCGAAAATGGAAAGAATGACCCACTATTAAAGGATAGCTCGGAGCAAATTGATATTCCGTTGCAGAAAATTCAGGTCAAGACTCCCTGGTCGTTGATTGATGATATGCCGGTTAATTTGCTCGGTACACATCAGGCGATCAATGCCGCGCTGGCCCTCACGTTAGTGGACTATATCAGACATCAAGAGGTGGGTATTGAGAATGATCAAATGCGAACAGGCATGCGTCGATTAAAATGGCCTGCTCGAATTGAAGTTGTGCAGAAAAACCCCATGGTAATCATTGATACGGCACACAATGGCGCATCAATCAACGCATTAGTCAACACGTTGCAAGAGAGTTTTTCGCAGCCGAATCGTATGTTGATCTTTGCTGCTACACGGGATAAAGATGTCAGGGAAATGCTGGAGATTTTATTACCACATTTTTCGAAAGTGATACTTACTCAATATTTATCTAACCCGCGTCGTGTTTCCGTAGATGAAGTGTTTGAATTGACCCGGTCAATTCAGCAGGAAGCCGGAAATGATTCCGAAGTCATTGTCGCTGCCAGTCCAGCTGATGCCTGGTTACGAGCAAAAGAGAGTGCGACATCGGAATTGCTAATTTGCGTGACAGGGTCTTTTTTCATTGCCGCAGAAATGCGAGAGCTGTTATTAGGGTCAACTGATGATGTGCTGTTGACTGAATCCTGCTAGACAAATCTCCTGAGAAACTGACGGTCATTCGGAGCGTGTTCTCAAACTGTTTCTGATTTCCCTGCGCATCAAAGAAGTGGGATTCGTCTCAAACACATTTTGCCTTGATGCTTTGAAACCTTAGATCTAAACGCAGGCACAGAAAAAACGGATGCATCAATAACAGATCAGCTATGATCAAATTATCAAAAAATAAGGGGGAAGTAGTACGGCCTGCTCTTCCCCCCTTCTATGTGAAATCCAGCCTGTGTCCCGGCTTACTGAGCCCCGGTTTGCTGCAGCGTCTCCAAGACCATTTGAAACGAGTATCATAGAATGAAAATCGTTATGGTAAAATGAGATGCGCTCTCGTAACTAAATTATTGTGGCAGCAAACTGATTGGGTTTCTTTTGGATCTTCCTTTTTTACCTTTTTTCTTGGGGCCCATCATTTCTGCTCCCGGATCCATAAGTGCAGCAGCGCCGATGGCATCAAACGCACCTGCATCGAAACCGTCTGCCGATGGTGCAGATTCTCTTGCTTCCGTTGCATCAATGACCCATTTCAGGCTTTTGCGCTCACGTATCAGTCTATCTTTGGCAAGCTCGTATTTTTTAGTTTCTGATAATTTCGTATCTGGATGAAACGACATTTTCAGATTACCAAAATTATCGACAACAATTGCTTCAGGTAAAATCATCGATGGCCCTTTCCGTCTTGATGCAGGCAGCTTCAGATCAGGATGGTCATCCGGGTTAAACCTTGGAGCCGGGATGGCGTCGACCAGAAAATTCTGAGTGTCAAAGTTTACTTTCGCATCTTTTGAGTATTCTTCTTTTGCTACGTCGTAGAGTTCGGCGGTTCTCTCACCACCGATTTCTTCGCCGACCCGCGTTTTTAATAGAGAGCTATGGATTGTAGTTCCCGTCTCGGGATACCACTGGAAGACTTCAAAAGTTGCAGTGGTTCCGTTAATTCCTCGGGGTGGTTGTACATCGCTGAGGAAATAGTGGACATCTTGCTCAACGATGACTTCTGCCGTTTCATTACTCCAGGGAGTAGTGCGTATTTCACCTTCTGCAACTGAAGGTAGAAGAACCTGCTCGATCGGACGTTGATAGTTCGGGTTCCGGGCAACGAGTCGAACGCGATATTTATAACTCGCTCCAGGTTGCAGATCAAAATCAAAGTAGCGAAACAACAGCAGGCGGCCGGCAGCTGTGGCGTTCGCCTTTAGTTTCTGGATAAACTTCTGATTATCTAGTGGTTCACCGGCAGTCTGATGATTCATTGATTCAGCCATACCTTGGAAAACTGACTCCGATTCTCCTGCTTGTCCGTTGAACATGACCTGGCTACGAATCTGTCGCATACCAAGTTGTAATCCAGAAAATCCTTTTTGTTTTTCTTTGAAAACATTTTCGTTGGCGTGTGTTTTTTTATACTGATTCAAAAATCGTTGATTCAACTCCAACTCTTGCTCTATTTCTTCCTGGCTGAGTGTAAAGTTTTCCACGCGGGGATGGGTGGCAACCTTGTACCAGAAACCAGCAATACGAC
>NZ_CALEMX010000635.1 GCF_937910335.1 uncultured Gimesia sp.
ACTTCGGTTTTAGAGGGCTTTTTTTGTTGCGTACTCGCTGCTGAACTGCTTCAGGTTTCAATTCCTCCTTCAGGTTTGCTGAACCGCTTTCTGAAGCCATGACAGCCTCTCTCAAACACATGCTTGCCTCTCTGCGTTTATTCAAAGCCCAGTTCCTGCCTTTAGCACAGGTGGTTTCACTTCTGCTACTTTTTCCACATAATCGTCAAAATCGATACGACACGATTTCTTATCAAAAACGTTAAAACCGGTGTAAAGCAATTTAAACATTTCAATGTCAGTCGATTTATGCAAAGAGGCTTTCAAGAAAAGTTCGCATTATAATGATTTTATAAGTAATTACAAATAAAAGGTTTATGGCGATTGTATGGATGGTGTTTCTTATAGGAATTATAAGACTGGCACATGTCTTGCGAGTTGTATCGATCAGACCGGTTATACCGGCTTTAATGATAAGTCCAGATGTAGCGGTAATCTAAAAATTGGAACGAACAAGTTCCCCAGCGCGAACGCAAGCCGGGAACTGAAAGAAATAGAGAGAGTGTGTGGCGACCTGAGAGACCGTTACACAAGTCGGTGACCTGAGAGACCACCGATGACTGATTGACTGAAGCGGGGAGAAATTCTGGTGCATTTACCTTGGTTTTTATGGTGAGTGAGGCAATGAGTTCCGCCTTGATAACCAGAAAAGGAAAGCCTGAGAAACTTTCCTGTCCCGCTTTAGCCAATCAGCAATTTGAACACAGAGATGAAAGTTATCAACAGGGAAATGTTCCTGAGAGAGTGAAAGTGATTGAGTCCGAAAAAAATGTCGTTGTGTTGTGCATCAGCTTGTGAATCGGAACCAATTTGAGTTCCGACTGAATTGATCGTCGGGGCGATTTCCAGAATCAAAAACTCAAAATTAAGAAACACTATAATTCAAAAATATCTAAAGGAGCTTCAAATGACTAATTTCGTAAATCAGTTTTGGAACGATGAAAATGGTTTCGTTCTCTCAGCAGAGCTGGTCATCATTCTGACAGTGGCAGTGTTAGGTATGATTGTCGGCTTAAGTTATGTTCAAACTGCAGTTGTGAGTGAATTCACAGATGTAGCGGGAGCAATTAACTCTTTAAATCAGAATTATGCTTATACTGGTTTTTATTCAACGGGATACTATGGGAAATTCAAATCATACTATTCCGGTTCCGCTTATAACTCTTATCGTCGTGGGGGAGCCGTTCTGGGTTACAATGGATGTGAAGTAGATCGTGGCAGCAACTACTCGGAAGAATTATGGCTGGAACAGGAAACGGTTGAAGAACCTTGCCAGATTTGTAAGCCGGGAGAAGTGCAAGAAGGTGTGATAGAACATCCTGAAGTGGATTGTCCCAAATGTGAAGTTGGTAAAGAGATTGTCATCCCGCAAGCAACTGAGCGAAAGAATAAATAAGGAAGTCCAATTATTGCTTGAGACTCAGGATTTCTGAATCAAAGACTTGAGTTTTCTGAAGATTTAAAAACAACATATTCTCGGCCCGTATTTCTATCCTGAATGCGGGCCGACTTCGATTCGTCATGACCCTCGGATGAATCATGAGAAGAGAATGGGAAAACAAAAAAAGCTTACTGTTAAAAAACAGTAAGCTTCCAGTGGAGGATACCGGGCTCGAACCGGTGACCTTTTGGCTGCCAGCCAAACGCTCTCCCAACTGAGCTAATCCCCCTGTTTGGTGGTGTAAACCGCCTTAATATAAGGGTAAGGATAGAAAATAGTTTCGGCAATTCAAGTGCTGAGAAACAATCTAAATGAAAAAACAATTAAAAATGTCCTGTCATAGGTGTTTACTGGTAAGAGCCTGCATAGATTGAAGAATTGCTCGCGAACCGCGGCAGGAGTATTTCACTCTATTGAAGTAAAAGTCAGTCATCGGCAGAGTATGATCTGATATTCATAGCAGAAAAATATTGGATAAAACCAGGAGCAAAAGTTATGTCTGTCAGTTTAATCTCGCGTCTTCATGAACATCGTCTGTGGGTGAATCAGACATTATTGGAGTCTGCCCGAAAGCTTTCCGAATCTCAAAGAAGACAGACGTTTCCCATGGGGCAGGGGTCTATCTGGAATTCGTTATTACATTTTTATACCGCTGAATATGTCTGGATTGAATCGTTACTGGGAGATGAGGCTTCTGAGGTACCCGGTGACCTTCCCGGAGAATTGCCGGGAAATCAGAAAGGAGAGGATTTAATCTCTGGTGGAGCTGCAGCAGAAATGGGCAGAGTTAGATCAACGCTGGATTCATTATTTAGAGCAGCTTACTGATGAATCGATGGAAGAGCTGGTGGGTAAGTCTAGTACAAGTTCCGGGAAAGGCCGCGTACATCGAACGAAACGTTCAGATGTCTTATTACATGTTTGCACTCACGCGCAATACACAACGGCGCAAATTGTGAACATGCTACGCCAGGTAGGCGCTACATCTCTCCTGAATCCGATGCTGATTACACTGGCTCAAATCCAGATGGTGGCGTTCGTTGATTAGGCCGCGATCAAACTCAGCACTCAAACAAATTTTCGGATCACACCTTTTACCACACCAAGAATTTTGACGTTATTTGAATAGATAGAGTCCATAGTTGAATTGGCTGGTTCCAGCCGGACACGTGTTTCTTCCTGATAGAAACGTTTCAATGTAGCGTTGTGATCGTCTACAAGCGCCACGACAATCTCACCCTGCTGACAAGACTCCTGCCGTTTGATGACGACGTAATCTCCATCTTGAATACAGGCATCAATCATTGATGTGCCGTTTACCTTCAGGCAAAAGTTCTCGTTAGAATCAAAGAGCGAACTAAAATCAATCTGTGATTGCTCATCTGCGGGAGGCGTAATGGTATCGCCTGGTACTAATAAACCAACAAAAGAAATATTTGCTGGTTTCTGTGAGTTATCACAGAGTTGAATCGACCGCGAAATATTGGATTGCCTGGTGATCAGTCCTTTACGTTCCAGTGCTTTCAAATGCCCGATAACACCATTGGGAGAGCGAATGTCAAATTCATCACCAATTTCTCTTACTGTAGGCCCGTAGCCTCGATTGATGATTTTGTCTTTAAGGAACTGATAGACTTTTTGTTGACGTTCGGTCAATTTGACGCTTTTATTGATCATGCCTGCACCTAACCACTTTTGATGAAACGATTATATAAATCGTGGTTTTCACCACACAATGGCCCGTGCTTCAGTAAATTAGACTCATGAGATCCTGAGATCTAACAGGATTTTGAGTATTTTAGTGTAAATAATAGACCGTCATTAAGAAATATCTAGTGATCATTATCATTCATGCCACCATGAACTAGCTGGTGATTTCCACGTGGAATGCTTCGCAGGCAAGTTGTTTGATTTTTGCCAGATCCAGTTTACCAGTTCCTAGCAGTGGAATTGCTTCCACTTCCAAAAAGCTGTCAATGGAAGGTATCCAGAGATTAGGAAGCCCTTGTTCTGCCACTTCTTTTAGAATCGAATCGATTGATCTATTGAGACGTTTATGGAGTACGATTAATCGCTCTCCTTTTTTCTGATCGGGGACTGCTGTCACGGCGATTTGAACTTCAGGTTCGTCCTCATCGGGATCGCTGACGATGTCTGTAATGATTTCCTCAATTCGAACATGAGGCACCATTTCACCTCCAATTTTCGAAAATCGCGTTTGTCTGCCTGTGATGGTGATAAATCCGTCTTCATCAATCGTGGCGAAATCACCAGTGTTGTACCAACCATCAATGATGACTTCTGCTGTTTTTTCCGGGTTATTCAAATACCCTTTCATTACGTTCGGGCCTTTAATGAACAGGAGCCCTTCCTCTCCATCCGGTAGATCCTGCATGGTTTCCGGTTCAACGGTTTTCGCCATAACACAGGGAATGGCCCGGCCGACCGTTCCCGGTTTTGAGCTGATCTCGTTCGGATCGAGTTGTCGACTGGGTGGAATATTTACGGCAGCGACCGGCGCGAGTTCGGTCGTTCCATAACCTTCCGTAGGAAAGATTCCAAATTTTTCTTCAAATTCTCTTGCTAGACTTTGAGGAAGTTTTTCAGCGCCTGTGATTACGATATCCAACGACTTGAATTGTTCCGGAGTACAGCGTTTTAAGTAGTGTCTTAAGAATGTTGGAGTTGATGCAAAGAGTGTGACCTTGTACTTCTCTACCATTTTTCCAACGGTGCGTGCATCGGTGGGGTTAAAGTGAAAACTGGCTCCCATGTTGCGTATAAAAGGCATCCACAGCGAAATGGTATACCCGAATGAATGGAAGAAAGGCAATATTCCAAGAATACAGTCCTTGGAAGAGAGATGCAGTAGATCATCCGCAGAATTGATATTCGAGACGATATTATGATGTGTCAGCATGACTCCTTTCGGGCGACCGGTAGAGCCAGAAGTAAAGATTATGGTACTCAATTCATCAGAATCAATGTGTCTTAAGCCGATGAGTCTTTCAATGATCCATGCGGGAATAAGATAAGCGAGAAATAAGCAGATGAGCTTATCCCATACAGAGGCTTTCAGTTTTAATTCATCCAGCAGTACAACATTCGCATCCATGTCAATGGGTTTCTTTTCGAGAAACTTCTGGCTGGTCAATACCGTTTTGATGCCTGCTTCGTTTATACAGTAATTGATATCACTGTCAGCAAGAGTGTAATTGAGATTAACGGGTACGCGTCCATCAATGGCAAGGCTGGCATTTACGACACTGCCTCCCACAGAAGGAGGTAGAAGAACCCCGATCATTTTTTCGTCTTGTTTTAAAATATGTTTATTGAGCAGTCGTCTGATCAACAAGGCACCGGTGAGCAATTTCCCCCCCGATAGTTCGACACCGGTAGAGTCAGCGACTTTTTGTTTGAAACGCCAACTTTTACATTTTCTGAGAAACAGTCTTGGTGGAATCATTTGGTAGGTCTTTCGAAAATTGGCAGATTCAACTCCCAGGTCTTGAACAACCTTCTGAACATGTTTTTCATTCTCCGGGTGAAGAATGGGTTCTCCAAAACGAATGGAAACAGGATAAGGCCATCTTCGAGGCCACTTCCAGAAAAATTTTCCGCCGTGAAAACTAAAAATACTTCCCCAAAGTTCGTCGATATAAACCGGAATCACAGGGGCTTTCGTCCCTTTGATGATTTTCATTAAACCAGATTGAAATGGTTGTAAATAACCTGATCGCGTCAGTTTTCCTTCCGCGAAAATACAGACTAATTCTCCATCAGTGATGGCCTGTCGTGCTGATTTGATGGAAGCCATCAGTGCCTTTGGTCCATCGTCAATATTGATGGGGATTGTGTTGTATAGCTCAGTCAGCCATCGTATCCACGGATTCTGTACATAGGTGGAGAAGGCTACCATTCTTACCGGTCGAGATGATGTAAGAATCAGAAAGACTCCGTCCAGCCAGGAAACATGGTTGGCAACGAGTAGTGCCCCCCCTTTTTTAGGCAGGTTCTTGTGTCCGCGTACACGCAATTTATAGATGGTTCGACTGACCATCCAGACGATGGCACGGATTGTGGCATTGGGTAGAAGTTTGAAGATATAAATTCCGACCGGAATAGTGAGTAAACCTAATACCATAAAGATCTGGCTGGCTGACATTTCAAGGGTATCTTGCATCACATAAAATACACCCGAGGCAATCAGGATGAAAAAGAACGCCAGAAAGTTTGCCGCTGCCAGAATGCTGCCACGTGTTTGAACATCACTACGGTGTTGGAGAAACGTTTCGAGTGGGATGTCAAATAATCCGGAACTGACGCCGAGCAGGAACAGCCAAAGTAAAGACAACAGATAGTAGGTTTGTGAACTTGATTCTGTTCCCGGGACGACACTGCTGCCTGTAAAGAACAATAGCAGGGAGGTCACAACAATTCCGGCAGCTCCGATGGGGACAATTCCCAGCTCAATTCGTCCTGCGGACCAGATACCTGCAAGAACACTACCCGCGGCGACACCTAACACCAGAATTCCCAATAAGGGTC